>DASQIF010000321.1:0-7560 GCA_035631715.1 Candidatus Acidiferrales bacterium | reverse complement strand
GCCCCAGTTGATCCCGCCGTAGCTGCCGCTGAGCGGGCGATTGGGGTTGGCGAGGTCGTCGAAGGTGATCGTGATGTCACCGGCGGTCGTGTACGTGAACTGATCCGCCGCGCTCGTCGCGCTGGTCTGCCCGCCGACGGTGACGCGCACATCGACCGTCCCCGTGCCCGCGGGGCTGGTCGCGCTGCAGCTGGTCGTCGTCGCGCAGGACACACCGGTGGCGGCGTTCGGTCCGAAGGCGACCGTGGTCGCGCCCGCCGTGGTGCTGAACCCCGTACCGGTGATCGTCACCGCCGTGCCGCCCGTTGCGGGCCCGGAGGTCGGTGAGATTGCCGTGACCGTGGGTGGAGGAGGAAGGACGACGAGCGTCGCAGACGCGGTGTGCGTAAGTGATCCGCTCGTGCCGGTCACGGTGAACGGGTAGCTCCCGGTGGGCGTCGAGGCCGTCGTCGTGACAGTCAGTGTCGACCCGCTTGTTGCGGGGTTCGGGCTGAACGAACCGCTCGCACCAGAGGGCAACCCGGAGGCGCTCAATGTCACAGCCCCGCTGAAGCCGCTCAGTTGAGTGATCGTGACCGTGTAGCTGGTGCTCGCGCCTGGCGTCGCGTTCTGGCTCGTAGGGGACACGACGAGCGAGAAATCGGGCGAGGCGCAACCCGGGAGCGTGAACGAAGCGATTCGCGTCGACCAGTTGAATGAGCCGTTCGCCTTCAGGTACTCGTTCGTGTACCAGAAGGTGCAGTCGTCTGCGGGGTCGACGGCCAACATCGAGTAGTCGCCCCAGCGCGCGAGGCCGCCGATCTGCGACCCCCCGCCGTCGATCACGACGTTCTCGCCCTGGGTCATCACCCCTGCGGCATCGCCGGCGAGACGGCCGGTGAAGTGGATCTGCGGGTGGAGGCTCGAGCTCGAGACGCTGTAACCAAGAGCGAGGTTGCCCGCGCGGTCCATCGCGGCCGAGCCGAGCCAGCGCCAGTTGGCGTCAGGCGCGTAGGTACCTTGTTGATAGAGCGTGAGATTGCCGCCACTTGGACGCAACTCGTACCAGCGGATGCCACTGTGAAGCGCGCTGCCGGAGCCGACCTCGACGGTGTGGTCGAACACCAGTGCCTCGTGATCGCCGAAGTTTCGATAGGCCAGGCGGTACATCGCGCGATCGGCAAGCGACTCGAGAGTCTGGGTCGTGCCACCTTGCGGGATGCAGTCACCACGGGCCAGCGCAGCGCATGAGTTCGTATAGGTCGCGACGCTGATCGGGCTCGGTCCGGTGAAGGTCGAGTTCGACGGCGTCGTCCAGTCGACGTGGAACTTCCATGACTGGAGGACGCTCGATGTGGTCGGCGCGTCCAGCGCGATCAGGTAGTTCGGCGTGCCCGCGGGAGGGGGCGTGCTGCCGTCCAGGTCCGACGGAAGGAGACTGCCGAACTGAACGCTCGTGTTGAAACACTGCTGCGCCGCCAACGAGCCACTCAGCATCCGGTTGCGGTCGAAGGCACAGACCCTGGCGCCGGCGAACGTCGTGCCGCCGTTGAACACGTTGTATGTCTCGTAATACGCGTCGGGCCAGACACCCATCTTCGGGTAGTCGATCTCGGCGGTGTTCCCGTACGAGAACGCGTAGCGGTAATAGCTACCCGTCGGATCGGGAGCGGTCGACACAGCGACGCACTCGAGGTACGGCTGCGTCGACACCGAGAACTGGCTGATCACCCACCGATCGGCCATCGGGTCGTACAAGACGGTCGGGTCGCCGTCGTTGTTCGTTTCGCATCCGCCGCCGAAGGACGACCAGAGCGTGTTGTTCTGCACCGGCCCGAGGAGAAGCGCCCCACCCTTGCTGAAGATGGCGATCGTCGAGTTCACGATCTGCACGTAATGATTCGGGCCGACATCGCCGTTGGTGTCCGGCGGCGCGCAGCAGTCCGTGTACGAGCCGAACCCGACACCCATGCCATCGAAATTCGATCCGATGGTCGGCGCTGCAGCGGGCGCGAGGGCGCCGGATTGCACGACCGTGTCGGGCGCGCGAGTGACGTGCACGCGCGGAGGGTCGTGCCTGGGGATGTCGCGGTGCTGCCCCTGCTGCTGGGCGCCTGTCTTCGCGAGATCCCGCAGCGGCAGCGACACGTCGTGATGGACGGCGTCCGAGATCTCGGGTGGCGGTCCCGGCGCGGGGGCGGCAGCCGGCCCTTCCTTCGTCGTCGTAGCCGCGGCAACAGGACCCGCGCTGGCCGACAGCGCGGCGACAAGCGAAAGGGTCAGCGCGAACGCAAACTGACGGACGCCCTTCCTCCCTGACCGTCGCTAACCGATCGATAGCCTAAGCCTCGACGCGCACTCACGAACACATGCCTGCTCACCGTCGCGGGACCGCATCTTTCCACTCGTTGTTCGCCGAGGTCCGCGCGCGGATTGCTCCCGGTCGCGGGCGTACGATACGGGCCGCCTAGAGACGCGCGCGTGACGATGGGGGGAACGACATGCCGAAGCCACAGCTCGCGATCATCCTCGCGGCGCTGATCGCCACAGCCTGCTCAAGTGGCGCGGCGGCGCCGACGCCCACCGCGACGGTCGCGGCGTCCGCGGCCTCCACACCCACCGAAGTACCGATCACGAAGATGACGGTCGCGTACAGCAGCGTCAGCGGCGACAAGCTCGCGCTGTTCGTCGCGGCGGACGGCGGCATCTTCACCAAGAACCATCTCGACGTCGATCCACAGGCGATCAACGGCTCGACGGAGGCGATCGCATCGCTGCTCGCCGGTCAGGCGACCGTCGGCCAGTTCTCCGCCGCGGACGCGCTCAGCGCGGAGGCCGGCGGCGCTGACCTCGTCGTCGTCGGCATCATGACGCCGGTCTATCCGTACCACCTCTTCGTGCGGAAGGGCATCAACACCATCGCCGACCTCAAGGGGAAGAAGATCGCGGTCACCGACGCCGGTGGTGCGACGGACATCGCGACGCGCGCGATGCTGAAGCGCAACGGCCTCGATCCGGACAAGGACGTGGACATCGTCTCGGTGGGCTCGCACGCGAACCGCACCGCCGCGCTTCTCAACGGCGCCGTCGACGCCGGTGTCGACGACGTCCCCTCCGACAAAGCGCTCATCGCCGCCGGGCTCACCCCGCTCATCGACCTCGCGGCGGCGAAGGTCCCGGCCGCGGACAGCGCGCTCGTGTTCCAGCGCAGCTACGTGAACGCGCACAAGGAGGCGGTGCAGGCGTACGTGGACTCGATGGTCCAGGCCCTTGCCTACGCGCGCGCGAACAAGGACTTCACCGTCGGGGTCCTCGGGAAGTACTTCAAGATTACGGACACCCCGCTCATGGAGCGCACATACACGTTCTTCCTGAACGAGGTGATGCCGATCTATCCGACGCCGGATCCAACGCTCCTCGGCGACGCGATCAGCGTGCTCAGCGCAAAGAACCCCGCGATCGCGAACGTCGACCTGAAGAAGCTCCTGGATCCGTCGTACGTCGACAGCGCGAGGGCCCGCAAGCTCGCCGGCAGCTAGGGGGAGATCGGCTTCAGCGGCGGACGCGCCGCGGCGAGGATCCGGTCGGCGCCGCCTTCGGCGAAGGGACTGAGGCCGAACCACCGCACGAAGGCGCGCTCATCGTCCGCATCACCGTCGAGCCTGATCTCGCCCTTCGCGATCGCGTCCGCGAGGCGCTCGCGTCCGAGCCAGACGCGTGTGAGCGCCGCGAGGTCCGCATCCACCGCGAGGGCGGGCTCGAATCCCTCGTCGCTGAAGCAGAGGTCGACGGCCGGAGGTTCGAGCCGCAGCCAGAAGGTTCGGCGTGGTCGCCGGAAGTCGAACCGGATCACGGTCTGCCGCTTCGGCAGCGCGTCCATACGCACGCGCCGGCGGATGAACCACATCAGTAGGACGGGGTCGAGCTGCTTCGTCGGCAGTTCGGTGCCACCCCAGCGATATCCCCACGCACCGAGGGCATCGATGACCGGACGGAGCTCTTCGCCCGCACGAGTGAGGTGATAGGTGAAGCCGCGCCTCCGCTCCGCGGGTCGCCGTTCGATGACACCGGCACTCGCGAGCGACTCGAGCCGCTGGGCGAGAAGGTTGCGCGAGATCCGTGGCAGGCCGACCTGGAGCTCGGTGAAGCGATGGCTGCCGTTCAGGAGCTCGCGGAGGATGAGCGGTGTCCAGCGCTCCGCGATGATCTCGGCGCCACGCGAAACGGGACAGAACTGCGCGTACTCGGGCACGCCGATAGTGGACGACGAGCGGCCGCGAAGGGCAAGTTCATTTTTTGGGCTTCACCCGACGTCGCCCCGGCGCGAATGTTCCCTCAGAGCCCCGAGGGGCGTTGGAGGTGTCGGAATGCGTCGATCAGCTGCTCTGACGATCGGTCTGCTGCTCGCTTCCTGCGGGGGCGCGGCCACGCCTGCCGCGTCTTCGCCAACAGCGGCGCCGGCATCACCGACGGCGACACCGGCCGCACTCGCGACGCACTCGCCGACCTACTCGCCGGCGGCGGAGGGGTTCGACAGCAAGAAGCTCGTCGAAGTGAAACGCAACCTCGCCGTCAGCGCTCCGGGATTGATCTGGATAGCGCCCGGCTCGTCGACATTCGGTGGCACCGTCACGGCCAGCGTCTCCGAGACCGCGCCGTTCACCGCGTCGTACCAGGTCCCCGTCGACCGACAGGCCCCCGGCGTCGTGAACGCCGTCTTCGTCACGCCGGAGGTGCCGCCGCTGCCGGCGGGCCTCTATGTCGAGAGCCTGACGCTCGTCACCGTACAGCCAGGCGGCCGTTCGGCGGCGCACATGCACTCGGGTATCGAGGGCGTGCTCGTCCTGGAAGGCGAGGTACTCGTCCGCACTGCCGGGCACGCGCCGGTCGACCTCCTGAAGGGCTCTGGCTTCCACATCCTTCCGAAGACGCCGATCCAGCTCATCAACGTCGGCGGTACGCTCGCGAGGACCATCGTCTACTCGATCACTCCGGATGGCGCGCCGTTCTCGACCCCGCTCGACACGGCTCCGTGAGCCACAGCGCGCCGGTCGTCATCGTCGGCGCGGGTCAGGCCGGTCTCGCGGTGAGCTACGCGCTGACCGCGGCCGGTCTCGACCATGTGGTGCTCGAACGCGGACAGATCGCGAGCACGTGGCGTTCGTGGTGGGACTCGTTCCGCCTTGTGACGCCGAACTGGAGCGTGCGGCTCCCCGGTGGGTCGTACCACGGTCCAGATCCCGATGGCTTCATGCGGCGCGACGAGATCGTCGCGTTCCTCGAACGGTACGCCCGCTCGTTCGCCGCGCCCGTACGCGAGGGCGTCGATGTGCGATCGCTCGTCCCGAGCGGCGACGGTTTCGCGCTCGACACGTCGGACGGCGAGGTGCGCGCACGGGCGGTCGTCGTGGCGACGGGCTCGTTCCGCCGGCCGCACCGGCCAGCCGCGCTCGCGGCGCTTCCGGCACACCTGCAGGTCATCGACGCGGTGGACTACCGGACGCCGGCCGACATCGCACCGGGTGCCGTGCTCGTCATCGGGGGTGGTCAATCGGGATGTCAGATCGCCGAGGAACTGCGCGGGAACGGGCGCGATGTCGTCCTCTCCGCGGGTCATGTCCCGTGGGTGCCGCGGCGCATCGGTGGGCGCGACATCGTCCATTGGCACGAGGACACCGGCTGGTTCGACCAGCCGCGCGAGACGCTCGCGTCGCCCGCCGCGCGCGTCGCCGGGAACCAGCAGATCGCGAGCGGACACGACCTGAACTACCGGACGCTGGGAGCGCTCGGCGTCACGCTCGTCGGCCACCTCAGCGCCGTGGACGGCGGTCGCGTGAGGTTCGCGCCTGATCTCGCCGATTCCGTCGCGTACGGCGACGCGCGTTACGACGACCTGCGCACCCGCGTGCGCGAGACGTGCGCGCGCCTGAGGGTCGAGCCGCCCGACATGCCCGACCCCGAGCCATTCGACGCGAGCGCGCCAGACTCGCTCTCGCTCGACGCGATCGGCGCAGTCATCGTCGCGTGCGGCTTCCGTCCGGATTACGCATCGTGGATCCGGGTCGGGGGCACGTTCGACCCGACGGGGTTCCCGCTCGAGCGCGACGGTTCGAGCCTCGGGGTGCCCGGGCTGTATTTCTGCGGCGTGCACTTCATGCGAAAGCGCAAGTCATCGCTTCTCATCGGCGTGGGTGAGGATGCCCTCATGGTCGCGAACATGATCGCCCGGCAGCCCGTCGTCGCCTGACCCGCTCTCGTTACGCAGGGCGCGACGCGATGCGGTAACCACCACCATCCGCACGCACATGAGTCATCGCCTCGCGCGCCGCGGTCAGCGTCGCATCCGCGGAATCGCCGTCGGTCGGATATGACGCGACCCCCAGGCTGATCGTCGCGGAACGTTCGCGGCCCTGCAGCACGTACGGCTGCGACAGATGCAGCAGAAGCCGCACGGCCACGATCGCGGCGTCGTGCGGCTGCGCCATGGCGGTCAGCACGACCACGATCTCCCACTCGCTGTAGCGCGACGCGAGGTCACTCGAACGGGTCGACGCGATGACGCGCTTCCCGACCTGCAGCATCAGCTCATCGACCGGCACCGCCTCGGCGACCTTCGGTACGTCGATCCCCACGGTGAGCACGCCGACGGCGCGCGAGTCGCGTTTCGCGAGCGCGACGCTGCGCTCGAGGTGGCCGACAGCGATCTGCGGACCGGCGAGCGTGGTGACGCGGTCGATGAGGCCGCCCTCGGTGAGCTGGCGCTTTGCCTCGCGAAGCGCGACCTGCGCGGTCGCGTCATTGAAGAGCAGCATGCGCAGCTCGCCAGTCGGTGTCCCGACGGACGCCCGCCGCAGGTCCACCCACTTGCCGTCGCGTATCTCGATCATGCCCGCGCCCTTCGCGAGCAGGTCCTTCGCGCGAGCGGCCTCGTGATCCCAGCCCGTGATGGCGCGAGCCGCGGCGTTCCACGCGATGAGGACGCCGCTCGCGTCGTACACCGCGATGCCCTCCTGCGCTTCGGTGAAGAGACGCAGCGCGAACGGGTCGGTCGTCAGGTCACGCACCGCCGGACGATAGGACCGCGCTGTGCTAGGCGATACGGCGAAGGTTGAGGCCGAGCCAGAGCCAATAGAGCGGGCCGCCGACGGCGCCCGCGATGATCGCCGCGTAGGTGGTGATGAAGTCGTTCGCGGCGAGCGAGCCGAGAAAGCCGACGAACAGATCGGCCACCGCGACGAACCCGAGCAGCACGAGCAGACGCGGGATGCGCGGCGTGCGCCACAGCAACAGGTTGGCGACGAGGAACCAGAGGCCGGTGAGGGCGAAGGTCATGACGTTCAGCGGGTCGGTGGGTGACGTCACGTTCACCGAGGTCGCGTTCGCGAGGAGAGCGCTGCGCGTCGCCGCGACCGAGTACAGCGACGAGCTGATCGTGCCCGCCGACGCGATCATGCCGACGAGCGTCCCGAAGAACGACCACGCCTCGCCCTGCGCTCGTACGGTCCAGTGCACCGCGACGATGCCGAAGAGCGCCCAGAGCGCGATGAGCGCGTAGAGCAGACGGAACGTCTCGAGGCCCAC
>DASQIF010000320.1:0-3259 GCA_035631715.1 Candidatus Acidiferrales bacterium | reverse complement strand
GTGACCTTGCCGGCGACCAGCTGCGTCAGTACGAGCGAGCGACGATCCTCCACTGCACGTCTGTCCTTTCCCTCCCCAAGGTGGACAGAATCGCTGCGCAGTTAAGGCGGTCAGATTCGCTGAGCAACGAGACTTGGCTGTTCGTCTAGTTGACGTGCGACCTAGGCTTCGGACATGAGCATCGGCCGGTGGACACTCGTGGTCGCGCTGGTGCTGTCCGCGTGCGGCGGGACCACGGCATCCACCGCTGAGGTCGCCACGACGGCTCCGCCGTCGACGCCTTCACCGACACCCTCACCGACGCCAAGCCCGACACCCTCACCGACGCCGAGTCCGACACCGTCACCGAGCGCCGAGCCGGCCGCGAGCTACTTCAAGGTCGTGAGCGGATACGAGTGGGTCGCGCCACCGGCTGCCGTCGGCGACGCGGTGGTGAAAGCGTTCTCGGATCCGAGCATGTCTCCGTACTTCGTCGGCGCGCCCGAGATGCGTCTGGTCACGCAGCGTGGGGACCCGACCTCGTTGCTCCTCCTGGTGCTCCCGCTGTCGCCCTCGTACGCAGCGCTCCCGAATGTCATTGAGTCCATCCTCCAGGGGTACGGCGGGGCCGCACCGAAGGCCGTCACGGTCGGAGGGCGGCGTGGACTGCTCGTGGTGGAAGACGCGAAGTACGCCTTCAAGAGCCTGGTGTGGCAGCAACGCTCGTTCGTGCTCTGGCTCTACGGGTTCAACGGGGTCTCCGCTGACGCAATGACCTCGTTCGCGTCGGCGGTCGCGGTCGCGAATCAGCAGTAGCCGCGGTCAGCTCGTTCGGGGCTCCGGTTTGTTCGGATCGAGGCCCAGCTCGCCGATCGCCTTCGCCACGTCGTCGGCGCCGTACTGCTCGCAGAGCTGAAGGCCTCGCAGGGACGCCTCCGCGATGCTCTCCGCGTCGACCTCGAAGAAGCGCCGCAGCGCGTCGCGCGTGTCGGAGCGGCCGAAGCCATCGGTGCCGAGCGACAGGAACGGCTGCGGGACCCAGCGCGCGATCTGATCGGGTAGTGCCTTCATGTAGTCCGAGGCGGCGACGATCGGGAGCTTCCCGGCGAGGACCTGCGCGACATACGGGACGCGGGCGCGCTCCGCGGGGTGGAGACGATTCCAGCGTTCCGCCTCGAGCGCGTCGTTGCGCAGCTGCTGGTAGCTCGTGACCGAGTACACGTCCGCGGCGATGCCGAACTTCTCCTGCAGGAGCTCCTGCGCGCGGAGGGCCTGGATCAGGATCGAGCCCGAGCCGAGGAGCGTGACGCGGCGCCGTCCCTCCTCGCCCTTCCGGAAGAGATAGATCCCGCGGAGGATCCCTTCCTCGGCGCCCTCGGGCATCGCCGGCATCGGGTAGTTCTCGTTGTACAGCGTGAGGTAGTAGAAGACGTCCTCGTTGTTCACGAGCATCCGCCGGATGCCGTCGCGCACGATCACGCTCGTCTCGTATGCGAACGCCGGATCGTACGCACGCACGTTCGGGACGGCCGTCGCGAGGAGATGGCTGTGCCCGTCCTCGTGCTGGAGGCCCTCGCCGTTGAGCGTGGTGCGGCCCGCGGTGGCGCCCATGAGGAACCCGCGGCCGCGCGCGTCGCCGAACGCCCAGATCTGGTCCATCGTGCGCTGGAAGCCGAACATCGAATAGAAGATGTAGAAGGGGATCATCGGCTCGCCGTGCGTGGCGTAGGACGTCCCGGCGGCGGTGAACGAGGCCATCGATCCGGCCTCGGTGATGCCCTCCTCGAGCACCTGCCCGTCGGTCGACTCGCGGTAGGGGAGGAGCGTCTCGGCGTCGACCGGCTCGTAGCGCTGCCCCAGCGGCGAGTAGATGCCGACCTCCTTGAACAGCGGATCCATGCCGAAGGTGCGGGCCTCGTCGGGGATGATCGGCACGACGCGCCGGCCGATGTTCGGGTCGCGCAGCAGGTTCCGCAGCAGGCGCGTGAACGCCATCGTCGTGGACGCCGCGGCCTTGCCCGAGCCCTTCGGGAACTCCGCGTACGCGTCCTCGTTCGGCGGCTCGACCACCGCGGGCATCACGATGCGGCGCGGCACGACGCCGCCGAGCGCGCGTCGGCGCTCGAGCATGTAGCGGTACTCCGCGCTGTCGGTGCCGGGGTGGTAGTAGGGCGGATCTTCCATGAGACGGTCGTCGCTGATCGGAAGGTCGAGACGATCGCGGAAGACGCGCAGCTCCTCGTACGAGAGCTTCTTCGCCTGGTGCGTGACGTTGCGGCCCTCGACCGACGGGCCCAGCGCCCAGCCCTTCACCGTCTGCGCGAGGATCACGGTCGGCGCGCCGCGGTGCTCGGTCGCGGCCTTGTACGCCGCGTACACCTTGCGGTAGTCATGGCCGCCCCGGCGCAGCTTGCGCAGGTCCTCGTCGGAGAGATGTGACACCAGCTGCGTGAGGCGCGCGTCGCCGCCGAAGAAGTGCTCGCGGATGTACTTGCCGTCGGCGACGGTCATACGTTGCGACTCGCCGTCGGTCGTCTCGTTCATGCGGTTCACGAGGACGCCGTCGACGTCGCGCGACAGGAGGTCGTCCCACTCGCGGCCCCAGATGACCTTGATCACGTTCCAGCCGGAGCCGCGGAACACGGACTCGAGCTCCTGGATGATCTTGCCGTTGCCGCGCACCGGCCCGTCGAGCCGCTGCAGGTTGCAGTTCACGACGAATGTGAGGTTGTCGAGACCCTCACGCGCCGCGACGTGGAGCGCGCCGAGCGCTTCGGGCTCGTCGCACTCGCCGTCGCCGAGGAAGCCCCACACGCGCTGCGCGCTCGTGTCGCGCATGCCGCGGTTGTGCAGGTAGCGGTTGAAGCGCGCCTGGTAGATCGCGGCGAGCGGGCCGAGGCCCATCGAGACCGTCGGGAACTCCCAGAACTCGGGCATGAGGCGCGGGTGCGGATACGACGAGAGGCCCGCGCCCGGCTTCACCTCACGCCGGAAATGATCGAGCTGCGACTCGGTGAGGCGTCCCTCGAGGAACGCGCGCGCGTAGATGCCGGGGGAGGCGTGGCCCTGGAAGTAGATCTGGTCGCCGCCGCCGGGATCGTCCTTGCCGCGGAAGAAGTGGTTGAAGCCGACCTCGTACAGCGTCGCGGACGAGGCGTAGGTGGCGAGGTGGCCGCCGATGCCCTCGTAGTGGTGGTTGGCGCGCACGACCATGGCGACCGCGTTCCAGCGGATGAACTGCCGGATGCGGTGCTCCATCTCCTCGTCCCCCGGGAACTCG
>DASQIF010000319.1:0-7190 GCA_035631715.1 Candidatus Acidiferrales bacterium | reverse complement strand
TGTGCGCCGCCCACAGGAGCCACGTCGCGCGATCGATCGTCGCGGGGTCGTTCACCATGTACGTGAGCAGTTCGCGGTAGACGAGCTGGTAGAGCCGATCGAGCTCGTCGTCCTGCATCGCGACGCGCTCCGCCGCGTGCTCGTTCCGCCGGATGAACGCGTCGACCGCGTCGCGGAGCATATCGCGGGCGATGCGCGCCATCTCCGGGATGTCCACGAGCGGCTTCAGGAGCGTGCGGCCCTCGTGCAGCTGCACGATGCGCGCGATGCCGGCGGCATAGTCGCCCATCCGCTCCAGCTCCGACACCACCATCAGCGTGGCGATGATGAAGCGCAGGTCGCCGGCGATGGGCTGCTGCGTCGCGATGAGATGGATGGCGCGGTCCTCGATCTGGTAGCGGAGACGGTTGATCTCGCCGTCGTCGTCGATGACGAGCGCGGCGAGCCGCTGGTCCAGCGTCGTCAGCGACAGGATGCTCCGCTCGATCGCGACGTCCACGAGGCTGGCGAGCTGCCGCAGCTGCGACTGCAGCAGCGAAAGCCCGTCGTCGAGCGCGGCGCGCGCATGGAGCGATCTGGCCATCAACCGAACCGCCCGGTGATGTACGCCTCGGTGCGCGGGTCCTTCGGCATCGTGAAGACCCGCTCCGTCGTGCTGAACTCGACGAGGCGTCCGACGCCGTCGTCGCCCGCGAGCATGAAGGCGGTGTGCTCGGACACGCGCGACGCCTGCTGCATGTTGTGCGTGACGATCACGATCGTGACGTCGTGGGCGAGCTCGCGGATGAGCTCCTCGATCTTGTACGTCGCGATCGGATCGAGCGCCGAGCAGGGCTCGTCCATCAGGATGACGCTCGGATCTGTCGCGAGGGTGCGCGCGATGCAGAGGCGCTGCTGCTGCCCGCCCGACAGCGCGGCGCCCGAGCGGCTCAGCTTGTCCTTGACCTCGTCCCACAGCGCCGCGCGTCGCAGGTTGCGCTCGACCAGGTCGTCCATCTCGGCGCGACGCATCCTCCATCCGCGCAGCCGCGGTCCGGCGGCGACGTTGTCATACACCGACATCATCGGGAAGGGGTTCGGCTTCTGGAACACCATGCCCACCATGCTGCGCACCGCGACTGGATCCGCGTACGGCGAGTAGATGTCGGTATCGCCGATGAGCACGCCACCGCGCGCTCTCGCGCCGGGGGTGACCTCGTGCATGCGATTGAGGCAGCGCACGAGCGTCGACTTGCCGCATCCCGACGGACCGATGATCGCGGTCACCGTGCCCGGCGCCATGTCGAAGGTCACGCCGCTGATCGCGTGGTGCTGCCCGTACCACGCGTCGAGATGCTCGACGCGCACCGGCGTCCCGCGCGACTCCGGCGCCGGCGCAGCCCGGTTCGTCTCCGATGTCGCAAGGACCATCTTCTCCGTCACCACTAGCGCACCCGCTGCCGCGCGACGACGCGTAGCGCGAGGCCGATGATCCCGATCACGACGACGAGCACGAGCGACGCGCCCCAGGCCTTGGTGTGCCAATCGTCGTACGGGGAGACGGCGTAGCGGTAGATCTGGATCGGGAGCGCGCCGATCGGCCGGAGCAGATCGGTGCTGAAGAAGTCGTTGCCGAGCGCGGTGAGCAGCAGCGGCGCGGTCTCGCCGGCGGCGCGCGCGACCGCCAGCACCGCGGCGGTGATGACGCCGGCGCGGGCGGTCGGAAGGACGACCCGCAGGATGACCTTCCACTTCGGGGCGCCCAGAGCGAGCGCCGCCTCGCGCAGCGAGTTCGGCACGAGGCGCAGGACCTCTTCGACGGTCCGCGCGACGATCGGGATCATGATCACGGCGAGAGAGACGCCTCCGGCGAGCGCGGCGAAATGGCCGATCAGCCCGCGCACAAGGAACGCCCACACGAACACGCCGATGACGATCGACGGCAGACCCGAGATCAGCTCCGCCGCGAAGCGCACTGGCGCCGCGAACCGCCCCGACCGGTACTCGACCACGAAGATCGCGGCCGCGATGCCCGTCGGGATCGCGATCAGTCCGGAGATCGCCGCCAGCACGAGCGTGCCGACGAGCGCGGGCTGGACCCCGCCGCCGGCCTCGCCGACCGGCCGGGGCCGTTGCGTGAAGAAGTCGATGTTCAGCGCGGGCACCCCGCGCACGATCACGTAGCTCAGGATCGCGACGAGGACCGCGATGCTCGCGAGCGTCGCCAGCCCCAGCAGGCCGACGATGACGCGCTCCGTGACCCGCCGCCGCGACGCGACGCGATGGCGCGCGGGGATCGCGGTCAGCGGCAGCGCTTGCATCGCCATGTCACACCACCGCGCCGGCGGGCCGGTCCGCGATCGACCTGCGGATGAGATACCGAGCGAGCGAGTTCACGACGAGCGCCACGATGAGCAGCGTGAGCGCGACCTCGACGATTGCGCTGAAGTACAGCTGCGTGTCCGCCTCCACGAACTGGTTCGCGATCGCCGACGCCATGGTGTAGCCGGGGACGAAGAGCGATCCGGAGATGTCGCGCGACGAGTTGCCGACGACCATCGTGACGGCCATCGTCTCGCCGAACGCGCGACCGACGCCGAGCACGACGCCACCGATGATGCCGGGCCGCGCGTACGGAAGGACGGCGCGGCTCACCGCTTCCCAGCGGGTCGCGCCGAGGCCGATCATCGCCTCACGCTGGGTCGGCGGCACCGCGAGCAGCACCTCGCGCGAGACCGCGGTGAGGATGGGCAGGATCATGATCGCGAGGACGATGCCACCGGAGAGCAGGTCGAGGCCGACGATCGGTCCGCTGACGAGGTGCCCGATGACCGGGACGCGCCCAAGCGTGTTCTGCAATGCCGGCTCGACCGTCCCTCGCATGACCGGGACCATCACGAAGATCGCCCAGAGCCCGTACACGATGCTCGGGATGTACGCGAGCAACTCGATGACGTACGCGACCGGCGCGCGCAGCCGTCGCGGCGCGAACTCGGTGAGATAGATCGATGTGCCGATCGCGATGGGTGTCGCGACGACGACGGCGACGAGCGTCGTGACGATCGTTCCGTAGACATAGGCGGCCGCGCCGAAGACGACGTGCACGGGATCCCAGACCGTCGTGGTGAAGTACGAGAGACCGAAGCGAGTGAGCGACGGCCACGAGTCGATGACGATGAGGACGGTGATGCCGGCGAGCGTGAGCGGCACCAGCATCGCCAGTGCCGTCACGCCCGCCGCGAACGTTCGATCGAAGCTGCGCGTCACGCCATTACTTGAGGACCGCGCTGCCACCGCTGGTGACCGACTTCAGGACCTGTTCCGCGGTCGTCACGACGCCCGCCGGCAGCGGCGCGTATCCGAGATCCTTGGTGAAGGCCTGGCCCTCGTGGGTGCCCCACCACGCGTAGCGAAGGATCGCGAGGGCCTTGCCCTTGTCCGAGAAGTCCTTCGCGACGAGAAGGTAGGTGAACGTTGAGATCGGCCACGCGGCCGGATTCGTCGAGTTCGTGATCGAGAGCTTCGCCTGCTCGCCGGTGAGCTTGCCGAGGTCCGGCATCGAGAAGCCGTCGGCAGCCTTGCTCGTCGACTCGAGCGTCGCTTCGACGTACGCGCCCGACGCATTCTTCACGACGCCGTAACCGAGCTTGTTCTGGATCGCGTAGATGAGCTCGACGTAGCCGATGGAACCGGGCGTCTGCGAGACCGCGCCGGCCACGCCCTGGTTCCCGCTGCCGCCGACGCCGTTCGGCCAGTTGACCGACGTCGCCGAGCCGACCTTGCTCTTCCAGTCGAGGCTGATCTTCGCGAGGTAGTCGGTGAACACGCCGGTCGTGCCCGAGCTGTCGGAGCGGTGGACCGTCGTGATGTTCATGGCCGGCAGGCTCACGCCGGAGTTCTCCGACGTGATCTTCGGGTCGTTCCATTTCGTGATCGTGCCGAGGAAGATGCCCGCCAGCGCGTCGGGCGTGAACTTCAGCTTCGCCGTGACGTTCGGGATGTTGTAGGTCGGGACGACCGCGCCCATGACCATCGGGACCATGAACAGACCACCGTTCACCGCCTTGATCTGGTCGTCGGTGAGCGGGACGTCGGACGCGCCGAAGTCCGCGGTCTTGTCGGTGAAGGCCTTGATGCCGCCGCCCGAGCCGACGGCCTGGTAGTTGATCTGAACGCCGGTGAGCTTGTTGTACTCGTCGACCCACTTCGCGTAGATCGCGCCGGGGAAGGTCGCGCCCGCGCCGGTGAGGTTCTGCGCCTCGGTCGGGCACTTCGTTGTGACCGGGACGCCGCAGGGATCCGCCGCGGCCGTGCCTGTCGCGGGGGCGCTCGACGGCGTCACCGTGGCACCGCCGCATGCGGCAAGAAGGACGACGGAGGCGACGAACGACGCGAGGAAGGAACGTGTCTTCATCAAGGACTCCCTTTCTCCCACTTATGTGCGGTCCGATCGTCGCGCGCCGCAGTGACAGCGTGGTGAGCCTGGGTGTCCGCCGGGTGAGGGTTGTGTGAGGGGACGGTGAACGCTAGGCGGGCTCGCGGAAGCGATACCCGACGCCGCGAACCGTCTCGATCCAGCGCGGGCGCTCGGCGTCATCCCCGAGCTTCTCGCGCAGCGTCTTCACGTGCGTGTCGACGGTCCGCGAGTCGCCGGCGAAGTCATATCCCCACACCGACGCGAGCAGCTGCTCGCGGCCGAACACCTGCCCGCCGTGACCCATGAAGAACGCGAGCAGATCGAACTCCTTCGGCTTCAGCTCGACCTCGCGTTCGTCGAGCATCACGCGATGCCGGGCGCCGTCGAGCACGAGGCCTTCCATCTCGAGCCGCGTATCGGCCTGCGCCGGCTCCTTGCGCCGTGTGCGACGGAGCATCGCGCGCACGCGCGCGATGAGCTCGCGCGTCGAGAACGGTTTCGCGAGGTAGTCATCGGCGCCGATCTCGAGGCCGACGACCTTGTCGAGCTCGGTGTCGCGGGCGGTGAGCATGATGACCGGCACGTCGCTCTCGCGGCGAAGCGCGCGGCACACCTCGAAGCCGTCGCGTCCCGGCAGCATCACGTCGAGGATCACCAGATCCGGATGCGTCTGACGGAATGAGACGAGCGCCTTGTCGCCATCTTCCGCGGTCATCACCTCGAAGCCTTCCTGGCGGAACGCGTAGCCGAGGGTGTGGCGGAGGTTCGTGTCGTCGTCCACGATGAGAAGGCGCGTCATGTGGCCGAGGCTAGCATCGCCTCCGCGAATTCACGGGCCGTTCACGCGCATCACACCGGTGGCGATGACGATGCCCGCGTGATCTCCGTCGCTCGGCTGCGCAGCGTCCATCCCTGGGTACGCGCGCGGACCGTCGTCTTCGCCGACGACACCATCGGCGTGATGGCGGACGGGGAGCCCGCGCGCGTCGATCAGGACGTCGTGGTCACGGCGATCGTGCCCGCGCGCGACGGCGGCGTGCTCGTGCTGCTGCGCGAGTTCGAGGGAGACGCCGCGAGCTAGGCGCGCGGCAGCGTGAAGCGGAAGGTCGCGCCGCGACCCGGTCCTGCGCTCGTGGCCGCGATGCGTCCTCCGTGGGCCTGCACCAGGTGTTTCGCGATGGCGAGGCCGAGACCGGTGCCTTCGCTCGCCCGCGCGCGATCCGCCTTGTAGAAGCGCTCGAAGATCCGATCGAGATCGGCGGCGTCGATGCCCGCACCGGTGTCGGTCACGGTGAACGCCACCCAGGCGCCGTCGTCCTCGGCGCCGAGCCGCACCGTCCCACCGGCGGGCGTGAACTTCACCGCGTTGTGGACCAGGTTCGCGAGCACCTGATCCACGCGCCCGGGATCCGCGCGCACCTGCGCGGCGCGCGTTGGCTCGACGAGGAGCGACACGCCGGCGCGCGCCGCCAGCGGACCCAACCGCCTTGCGCTGTCCGTGAGAAGAGCCGCCGGCGTCCGCGTCTCGAGCGCGAGCGGTTCGGCGCCCGACTCGATGCGCGTCAAGGCGAGCAGCTCGTTCACCAGCTGCGCGAGCCCGTCGATCTCGCGATGCATCCGTCCGACGAAGTCGCGCGACGCCTGCGGGTCATCGAGCGCGCCCTCCTCGAGCGTCTCGGCCATGGCTTTGAGCGCGGTGATGGGCCGGCGAAGCTCGTGCGAGACGTTCGCGACGAAGTCAGAGCGCATCGTCTCAAGGCGCCGCAGGGCCGTGAGGTCCTGGAAGACGACCAGAAGCTGCGTTCCCTCCAGCGGCCGGACGATGACGCGGTTGAAGCGGCGCGGCTCGTTCCGCTCGATGGTCGCGATGTGCTCGCGGCCGTCACGCGCCGCGTCGATCGCCTCGAGCGCCTCGTGATCGCGGATCACCTCAACGAGACGCCGACCGATGGCGTCCGCGCCGGCGATGCGTCGGGCGGACGCGTTCGCCAGCGCGATACGACCGCCGTCGCTGATGAAGATGGCGTCGCCGAGCTCGTCGATGAGCGCGGCCAGATGGTCGCGCTCGGCCTGCGTCGCGGCGCGTTCCTCGCGCACCGCGCCCGACGCGCGGTGCAGCGCGGCGGCGAGCCGATCGACCTCGATCGGCCCACGGACGTCGCGAAGGTCCGCGCCGGGATCGCGTTCTATGAGCTCCGTCATGGCGGTGAGGGGACGCGCCACCGTGCGCGCAGCGAACGACGATGCGCCGAGCGCGACGAGCGCGGCGACGACGGCGCCGAGCGGGAGCGAGGACGTCACCCAGGTCGTGACGAGGCCAGCGGCCGCGGCGACGAGCGTCGCAACGAGGATGCGACCGCGCGTCGATGCGGGCCAGCTGCGGCTCACGTCAGACGAAGAACGGTGTCATGTCGCGCCGCTCGACGAGATCGTTCATCTCCGCGTCGGTCGGACGCGGTCCGCCGCGGTCCGCGGCGTCGAGCACCTTCGGCAGGATCCCGAGGTCGCCGACGGTATCGAGGAACAGACTGGGACGCGACAGGACCCAGCGGACGGCGAGGTCGATGTCGCGCTGCTCGGTGAGCGGCTCGTACCAGGTCGTGGGCGTCGCGGGTCGCTCGCCGCGCCATGGGCCGAGCGTGATCGCCTTGATCGTCTGCATCGCGACGCCGCGCGACTCGCAGAGCGCGATGAGCTCTTCCGCGTCGCGCGCGTAGTCGCCGCGCATCTGGGTGACGTTGTAAGGGAACAGCACTGAGTCGAACGGGAATCGTTCGAGGCTGCGGCGATGCTG
>DASQIF010000318.1:0-5477 GCA_035631715.1 Candidatus Acidiferrales bacterium | reverse complement strand
TCGAGCGCATCGCCGCGCTGCGCGTCTCGGCCGAGGGACAGGAGGGCATGCGCGCGTTCCTCGAGCGTCGCGAGGCGCGCTGGAAGAAGTGACCAGGCTCCTCGTCGCGAATCGCGGCGAGATCGCACGGCGGATCTCCCGGACGGCGCGGCGCATGGGCATCGCCACCATCGCCGTGTACTCGGACGCCGACGCAGAGGCGCCGTTCGTGCGCGAGGCCGACGCCGCAGTTCGCCTCGGCCCCGCGCCGGCGCGCGAGTCGTACCTCGACGTCGCGCGCGTGATCCACGCCGCGCAGGAGGCCGACGCGGACCTCGTCCACCCCGGCTACGGCTTCCTCGCCGAATCGCCGGCGCTCGCTCGCGCCGTGGCCGCCGCCGGCATGCGCTTCGTCGGTCCGACGCCGGAGGTGCTCGCCGCACTCGGCGACAAGGCCCGCGCCAAGGAGCTCGCGCAGGCGGCGCACGTCCCGGTGCTCCCCGGCTACGCCGGACCGGATCAGCGGGACGAGGCCTTCCTCGAAGCGGGGAAACGTGTGGGCTACCCGGTCATGGTGAAGCCGGTCGCCGGCGGAGGCGGCATCGGGATGCAGCGCGTGCGCGAGGAGGCGTGGCTGCGCGACGCCCTCGCGAAGGCGCGACGGATCGCGACGAGCGCATTCGGCGACGAGCGGCTCATGCTCGAGCGCCTCGTGGAGCGGCCGCGCCACATCGAGGTGCAGATCATCGCGGACACGCACGGCGCGATCGTCGCGCTCGGCGAGCGCGACTGCTCGACCCAGCGCCGGCATCAGAAGGTGCTCGAGGAGACGCCTGCGCCGTCGCTCGAGGACGGCCCGCGCCGCGCGATGAGCGACGCCGCGATCGCGCTCGCGCGTCAGGCCGCGTACACGAACGCCGGCACGGTGGAGTTCGCGGTGGACGAGCGCGGCGACTTCTTCTTCCTCGAGGTGAACGCGCGACTGCAGGTCGAGCATCCCGTGACCGAGCTCGTCTGGGACGTCGATCTGGTGGAGCAGCAGCTGCGGATCGCGATGGGCGAACGCCTCGCGCTCGGCGAGCCCGCGCCGCGCGGTCACGCCATCGAGATGCGCCTGTACGCCGAGGATGTGGACGCGGGCTTCCTCCCATCGACGGGACGTCTGGTCCACGTGCGCTGGCCCGAAGGCATCCGCGTCGACGCCGGATACGAGGAGGGCGGCGAGGTCACGCGCCACTACGACCCGCTTGTCGCGAAGCTCGGGGCGCACGGGCCCCACCGCAAGCTCGCGCTCGCGAAGCTCGACGAGGCCCTGGCGCAGATCGAGGTGCTCGGGGTCCGCACGAACCTCCCGTTCCTGCGCGGCCTCGCCGCGCATCCCGACGTGCAGCGCGGCCGCATCGACACGGAGCTCGTCGCGCGCGAGTACGAGCGGCTCGTGCCGGCCTCGCGCGACGCGTCGGAGGAGGCGCTCGCGCTCGCCGCGGCCGCGATCGTCGGGAACGCCAAGACCATGGACGACCCCTGGACGGCGAACGGCCCGTTCCGCGTCGGCGCCGCGGCGGCGACGAGCGTCGTCCTGCACGACGGCGCGCGCGAGCACGCGATGCGGGTGGAAGGCGCGGGGCCGTATCGGGTCGCCGGCCACGCGATCGCGCGCGATGAACGCGAGCCGCACGCCTGGACCGTCGACGGCGCGCAGGCCGCGGCGGCGCTCTCGGGCGAGCGCGTGTGGGTCAGCATCGCCGGCCGATCGTTCGAGCTCGACAGCGCACCGCCGCAGCGGCTCCTGGACGTCGCGCGCGCGCACGAGGTCGACGCGCCGATGCCGGGGATGGTCATCGCGGTGCACGCGCGGCCCGACCTCAAGGTGCGCCGCGGCGATCTGCTGTTCGCCCTCGAGGCGATGAAGATGGAGCTGCGGGTCGAGGCGCCCGCCGACGGGACGGTGAAGGGCGTGCTCGCGTCGGTCGGACAGACCGTGTCGCGCGGCCAGCGCCTCGCGGACTTCGAGCCCGACGCCGCCTAGACAATCACCAGCGGCCCCAGTGCACGACGCCGCTCGCGTCGCGCCGGCCCACGTTCTTCAGCGATGGCGACGGCCGGTCCTTCGGCTTCGGGTGGCCGACGGCGACGACGCCGATCGCCCTGTAGTCCCCGGGGATGCCGTACGTCCGCCGCAGCGCGTCCTGGTCGCGCACGCCGAAGAAGACGGCGCCGAGCCCGGCGTCGACCGCGGTGAGCAGGATGTTCAGCGCGGCCATGCCCGTATCGATATCCCAGAACGGAACCGGCCAGCGCTTCTCGTCGCGATCGGTCCAGCCCTTGTCCGCCATCGCATATCTCTCGATGTACTGCGCCTTGTTCGAAAGACAGACGATGATCACCGGCGCGTTGCGGATGTCCGGCCATCCGGCGAACGCCGCGGCATCGAGCGCGTCCCAGTAGCGCTTCGCGTCCTCGCCTTCGAGCGCGAGGAAGCCCCATCCCTGGCTGAAGCCGGCCGACGGCGCCTTTTGCGCGTTCGCGAGCATCCGCTGGACGATGGCGTGATCGACCGGCCGGTCCTCGAAGCTGCGCACCATCTTTCGCTTCCGAATGACGTCCTGGAACTCCATCAGCCCCTCCGATAGACGTTGTTCTGGCGCCGCAGCAGACCGGCGTCCACCAGATAGCGGCGGATCATCGCGACGTCGTCGTACGCCGACAGCAGCAGCGAGTTCACCTCGGCCTCGGGGTACTCGCGGCCGCGCTCGAAGCGCCCGCAGATGTACGCGAGGACGGCGGCGCGATCAGTCTCGCGGCGCGGGATCACCTCGAGACGATCGCCGCGAAAGAATCGCGCGAGCTCGGGCGGCCCCGAGAACTCTGATCGGCGCCGCACGTTGCCGGGGATGCGCTCCATACCCATAGCATGCCTGCGATGCCGAGACCGAAGCGGATCGCGCTCGTCGAGGTGGCACCGCGCGACGGCCTGCAGGCCGAGGCGCGCACGCTGCCGACCGCGACGAAGCTCGCGCTCATCGAACGGCTCGCGGACGCCGGTCACCGCGTCATCGAAGCGACCTCCTTCGTCAGCCCGACGGCCGTCCCGCAGCTCGCCGACGCAGAAGACCTGCTACATGGACTGAAGCGCCGCGCCGGTGTGCGCTATCCGGTCCTTGTGCCCAACGAGAAGGGGCTCGAGCGCGCACTGTCTGTCGGCGTGGAGGAGGTCGCGGTCTTCGCGTCCGCCTCCGACTCGTACTCCCGCAAGAATCTCAATCGCTCTCGCGATGAGGCCCTGGCCGGCTACGCGCCGGTCGTGAAGCGCGCGAAGGACCGCGGGCTGCGCGTCCGCGGCTATCTCTCGATGGTCATCGCCGATCCGTGGGACGGCCCGACACCTCACGGCACGGTGCTGGACGCGTGCCGCAAGCTGCTCGACATGGGCTGCGACGAGCTGTCGCTCGGCGACACGAGCGGCGTCGGCGTGCCGCACGACGTCGTCGCGCTGCTCGACGCGCTCGCTGGAGCGGGCGTGCCCCTCGCGAACATCGCGATGCACTTCCACGACACCTATGGCCAGGCGCTCGCGAACGCGAACGTCGCGATGTCGGTCGGCATCACGACGTTCGACACCTCGACCGGCGGCATCGGCGGATCGCCCTTCGCGAAGATGGCCGGGGGGAATCTGGCGACGGAGGATCTCCTCTGGCTGTGCCGTGGTGAGGGCATCGAGACCGGCGTCGACCTCGACAAGATCGTCGCGACGGCGCGCTGGCTCTCGTCCGAGCTCGGCCACGAGCTCCCGGCACACGTCTCGCGCGTGCTAGGCGACCGCCCCTAGCGCCGCCGATTCGGTCCGCTTCGCGACGTCGGCGAGCGCGCGTATGAAGTCGGGGCCCGCGTTCGGCATCGCGATGCGGTGATACGCGAGGCCGGCCGCGCTTGCCTGCGCCGCGGCGGCGATGTCGAGGTCGTACAGCACCTCGAGGTGGTCGGCGAGGAACTGCACCGGGACGACGAGGATGTCGCGCGCGCCCGACGCGGCGATCTCCGGAAAGAGCTCCACTAGGTCCGGGCGCAGCCACTCCTCCTGCGTGTGACCGGCGCTCTGATACGCCCACCGCCAGCTCCCCTCCTCGAGGCCGGCAGCGGCGGCGACGGCATCGCCGGTCTCGCGCAGCTGCGCGATGTACCCGGGCTCGGCGTCGAACACGCGCTTCGGCAGGCTGTGCGCGGTGAGCAGGACGAGGGCACCAGGCAGCGACGCCAGCGACGCGCGCACGCGATCCGCGAGCGACGCGACGAACGCGGGCTCGCGGTGCCACGCGCCCGCGATCGCGACAGGCACGCCCAGACGCTCGCCCTGCGCGCGCAGCTCGCGCTCGTAGCCGGACATGAGGAGCGGCGACCACTGCGGCGACATGCAGACGCCGACGATGCGCTCGGCGCCGCGCGCGACGAGAGCGGCGGCGCCGTCGCCGATCGACGGATGCGAGAAGCGCATCCCCGCCGCCGCGACGTAGCCGTCGCCCAGCGCGCGCCCCAGCGCAGCGGCCTGCTCCGCGGTGCGCGCGACGAGGGGCGAGCCGCCGATCGCGGCGTAGCGGCGCGCCATCTCGCTGACGAGGTCGGGATCCGCGGGGCGCCCGCCCCGCACCGCCGCGAGATACCGCGGCAGGTCGGCCTCGCCGTCCGGCGCGCCGTAGGTCATCAGCAGGACGCCGGTGCTCATGCCGGCACCGCCGTGGTGCGCTCCTTCACGAGCGCGGAAAGACGCGCGAGCGCGTCGGCGTCCGTCTCGGCGAGGACGCCGTGCCCGAGGTTGAAGACGTGTCCGGGTCGTCCGCCCGCGCGCCGCAGCACGTCGAGCGCCCTCGCCTCGACGATCTCCCACGGCGCGAGGAGCACCGCCGGCTCGAGGTTCCCCTGGATCGCCTTGTCGCCGATCGCGCGCCACGCGTCGTCGAGCGGCGCGCGCCAGTCGACGCTCACCGCCTCGCACTCCACCGACGCGAGCAGCGGGAGGAGCGCCGGGTTCCCGGTCGCGAAGTGGATGCGCGGGACGCCGGCGTCCGACAGCGCCGCGAACAGCCGCCGTGTCCACGGCAGGACGGCGCGCTCGTAGTCGGTCGTGCCGAGCGCACCGGCCCACGAGTCGAAGACCTGCACCACGTTCACCCCGGCATCGATCTGCGCCCGCAAGTAACGGACGAGCACCTCGGTGAGCGTGTCCATGAGGCGCGACCAGAGCTGCGGCTCGGCGATGAGCATGGCCTTGGTGCGCGCGTGAGCGCGCGAAGGCCCGCCCTCGATGAGATAGGACGCGAGCGTGAACGGCCCGCCGCAGAAGCCGATGAGCGCGATGGCGGCGTCGAGATCTCGCCGCAGCGCGCGGATCGTCTCGAAGAGATACGGCGTCGCGTCCTCGGCCGCGATGACGCGGAGCGCGGCGACGTCCGCGGCGCTGCGCACCGGCCGCTCGACGATCGGGCCGACGTCGGGCCTGATGT
>DASQIF010000317.1:0-10874 GCA_035631715.1 Candidatus Acidiferrales bacterium | reverse complement strand
TGTCAGGCTATTGACCGGCCGCCGTGCCGAGCAAGGAGTGCAGATGCGGACATTCTGGGCGAACGATGAGGGTCAGGGCATGACCGAGTACGCACTCATCATTGTCGTCATTGCCCTCGCCCTGATCGTCATCCAGGTCTTTTTCAAGGACCAGATCTCGAACTTCTTCTCGAACATCGGAAACAACCTGACCTGACGCGGAGCGAACGGCACGGCGGCCGAACCTCTCTCCCGAACTGAGCCAAGTTTGGTATAGTTCTCCTAGGCCGACGGCCACGCCGTCGACCGCGGGCGCCTTGAAAAGTGGGTCGACCCCCACTTTTTTTGTTGCGGGGGCGGGAGCCCCCGCTTTGCGAGCCGCAGCGAGCCTGAATAGAAGAAGGGGGAGCGGACCATGAACCGAGAGCTCGTCACCGGTCTGGCACAGCTCTCCGCCGAGAAGGGTCTCCCCAAGGAAGTCGTCGGCGACATCATCGCCCGTGCCCTGAAGCGCGCCTACGGCGCCGAGGAGAACATCGATGTCAAGGTCGATATCTCGACAGGCGCCTTCAAGGTCTACCTCCTTAAGACCGTCGTCGAGAAGGTCGAGGACCCCAAGCTCCAGATCGAGCTGAAGGCGGCCGTGCGCATCAAGCCCGACGCGCAGCTCGGCGACATCGTGCCGCTCGAGGAGTCGGCCGCGGCACTTGGGCGCATTGGCGCGCAGACCGCGAAGCAGGTCATCCAGCAGTCGCTGCGTGAGGCCGAACGTGAGCAGGTCTTCGCCGAGTACGCGCAGCGCGAGGGCGACATCATCAACGGCCAGATCAGCCGGTTCGAGGCGGGCTCGGCGATCATGGAGCTCGGCAAGGCCGAGGCGATCCTGCCGCGCAACGAGCAGGCGTCGCACGAGCGGTACTTCATCGGGCAGCACCGCAAGGTCGTGGTGCTCGAGGTGCGCCGCACGCTGCGCGGTCCCGCGATCATCGTGAGCCGCGCGCACAAGATGCTCGTCAAGCGCCTCTTCGAGCTCGAGGTGCCGGAGATCTACCACGGTCAGGTGGAGATTGTCGGCCTCGCGCGCGAGGCGGGTTCGCGCACCAAGCTCGCGGTCCGCGCGCGCCAGCCCGGCATCGACGCACGCGGCGCGTGCATCGGCCAGCGCGGTCTCCGGGTGCAGGCGATCGTGAACGAGCTCGGCGGCGAGAAGATCGACATCATCGAGTGGTCGGAGAAGCCCGAGCAGTACGTCGCCAACGCGCTCGAGCCCGCGCACGTCGTGCGCGTCGACATCGTCGCCGACGACAAGACGGCGTACGTGGTCGTGCCGGACCGGCAGCTCTCGCTCGCGATCGGCAAGGAGGGCCAGAACGCCCGCCTCGCCGCGAAGCTCACCGGCTGGCGCATCGACATCCGCAGCGAGTCGGAGGTCCGCGCCGAGCTCGAGCCGGAGCCGGAGCCGGAGACCGAGGCGGTCGCCGCCGAGCCGATGCCGCTGCCGGAGGCCGAGGACACAGAGATCCGCCACGACCTGGTCGCGGAGGTCGAAGCGGAGTCGGCCATGGCGGACGAGGAGGACCTTGATGAGGAGGACCGCGCGCTCCTCGGAGGGAAGAAGAAGCGCGAGCGGCGCTAACACGGCGGCGAAGACGCTGCCGCAGCGCACTTGCGTGGCGTGCCGTCAGGTCCGCGCGAAGCGAGAGCTCGTGCGGATCGTCCGCTCACCGCTTGGTGAGCTGTCGGTCGACCTCCGCGGCAAGGCGGCGGGCCGGGGCGCATATTGCGATCCGGATCCGTCCTGCCTCGAGCGCGGTCTTCGCGACGGCGCCATCGCTCGCGCACTTGAAGTGACCATCGACGCGACCACCGCCGACCGTCTCCGCACGGAGATGGACGCGGCCGCGACCGTACGCAATAAGGAGACGACCTAGTGCCAAAGGCAAGACCGCGCAGGCTGCCACCGCAGCGTGGACCGCGTCCGAGGGGACGCCGGCCGCAGCGACCGCAGCCGCAGCAGCAGGCGCCCGAGCCCGTGGCCGTGCCTGTGCCCGTCGGCGCGAACGGCCGGCCGGCGGTCGTGCTGCCGAAAACGATGCTCGTCGGTGACCTCGCGAACTTCCTCGAGGTAAGCCGTGTCGACGTCATCCAGAAGCTCGTCGGCATGGGTGTCATGGCGTCGATCAACCAGACCATCGACTACGACACCGCGACGCTCGTCGCACAGGAGCTCGGCATCGAGACCACGGCCGAGGCCGAGGCGCCCGCCGCCGAGGAGACCCCCGAGACCGAGGTTCCGGCGGGCAAGCCGGAGCTGTGGACCGAGGACGATCCGGCGAAGCTCAAGGACCGCCCGCCGGTCGTGACCGTGCTGGGGCACGTCGACCACGGCAAGACCAGCCTGCTCGACGCGATCCGCTCGACCAACGTCACCTCGCGCGAGGCCGGCGGCATCACGCAGCACATCGGCGCCTACCAGATCGAGAAGGACGGCCGGAAGGTCACGTTCCTCGACACGCCCGGTCACGAGGCGTTCACCGCCATGCGCGCCCGCGGCGCGCAGCTCACCGACGTCGCGATCCTCGTGGTCGCGGCCGACGATGGCGTGCAGCCGCAGACGATCGAGGCGATCTCGCACGTCAAGGCCGCGGCGGTGCCGATGGTGGTCGCGCTGAACAAGATCGACAAGCCCGACGCGAACCCGGACCAGGTGAAAGCGCAGCTCGCCGAGCGGGGCGTGACCATCGAGGAATACGGCGGCGACACGCCGCTCGTCCCGGTGTCCGCGCGCACGAAGCAGGGCATCGAGGAGCTCCTCGAGGTCGTGCTGCTCGTCGCCGACGTGGCGGAGCTCAAGGCGAACCCCGACCGCCCGGCGATCGGGCACGTCGTCGAGGCCCACCTCGACGGCAAGCGCGGACCGGTCGCGACGGTGCTCGTGCAGACCGGCACGCTCGAGCGCGGCGATCTCGTCGTCGCGGGGATCACCTACGGCCGCGTGCGCGCGATGACCGACGACAAGGGCAAGCCGGTGGGCCGCGCCGAGCCCTCACGCCCGGTCGAGATCCTCGGGCTGCCGAACGTGCCCGAGGCGGGCGACGTGTTCCGCGCCGTGGCCGACGAGAAGTCCGCCAAGGCGCAGGTCGAACGCAATCAGCGCGAGCGCGCCGCGGGCGCGGGCGGCGAGCGGCCGGCGACGCTCGACGAGATGTTCGCGCAGGTCAAGGAAGGCAAGGCCAGGGAGCTCAAGCTCGTCCTGAAGGCCGACGTGCAGGGCTCGCTCGAGGCCATCAAGGGAGCGCTCGCGAAGGTGCCGCAGAACGAGGTCGGGATGCAGGTCATCCACGACGGCGTCGGCGACATCACCGAGTCCGACCTGACGCTCGCCGCCGCATCGGGCGCGGTCGTCATCGGCTTCAACACGAAGATGGAGGCGCCGGCACGACGCGCCGCGGATCAGACCAACGTCGACGTGCGCACGTACAAGGTCATCTACGAGCTCCTCGACGACGTCCAGAAGGCGCTCACCGGGATGCTCGAGCCGGAGATGGTCGAGAGCACGCTCGGCCACGCCGAGGTGCGGCAGATCTTCACCGCGGGCAAGACGACCATCGCCGGCTGCATGGTCGTGGACGGCTCGATGCGCCGCGGCGCGAAGGCGCGCCTCATCCGCGCGACGGCCCCGGTCTGGGAGGGAACCATCGGCTCGCTGCGCCGCGTCAAGGACGACGTGCGCGAAGTGAACGCGGGTCTCGAGTGCGGCATCATCCTCGACGGCACGAACGACGTGCAGGTCGGAGACCTCATCGAGGCCTTCGTCGTGGAGCCCAAAGCGCGCTCATGACGTATAAGCGTGCCGATCGCGTGAATGCGCTCCTGCAGCGCGAGCTCGGCATCATCATCAGCGAGGAGCTCCGGGATCCGCGGATCGGCTTTTCTACGGTGACTGCGGTCGAATGCACGAGCGATCTGCGTACCGCGAAGGTGCACGTGAGCGTGCTCGGCGACGACGAACAGATCGCGAGCACCATGCGCGCGCTCGAGGAGGCGAAGCCGTACCTCCGCCACGAGCTCGGCGAGCGGGTCGAGCTGCGCTTCGTGCCCGAACTCACCTTCCTCTCCGACCGTTCGGCGGAGCGATCCGCCCGCATCTCGACCCTGCTCCGCGAAGCGAAGGAAAAGAAGTGAAGGAGGCGGAGCTCGCCCCGGCGGTCGCGGAGCTTCGGCGCGCGCGCCGCATCGCCATCGTGTCGCATCGCGACCCCGACCCGGACACGATCGGCTCGGCCATCGCCCTCGGCATGGGTCTCGAGTCGATGGGGAAGACTGTGTCGCTCCACTGCGCCGACCCGATCCCGGAGCCGTACCGCTTCCTCGCCGGATCCGAGCGATTCGTCACGACGCCGCCCCCCGCGGAGGTGGACCTCGTCGTCACGGTGGACTTCGGCTCGATCGAGCGCGCGAAGTTCGCGCTGCCCGGCGGGCCGCGCTCGCTGAACCTCGACCATCACGCGTCGAACGACCACTTCGCGTTGGCGAACGTCGTCGATGTCTCCTCGGCCGCGTCCGCGGAGCTGGTGTCGCGCGTCATCGACGCGCTCGGAGTGGCGTGGACGCCGGAGATGGCGACAGCCGCGCTCGTCGGGATCATGACCGACACGGGCTCGTTCCAGTTCCCGTCAACTGATAAGCGCGCGCTGGAGCGCGCCGGTCTGCTGCGGGAAGCTGGCGCCGACCTTCAGGCCATCACGTACAACATCTACCGCAATAAGAAGTTCGAGTCCCTCAAGCTCTGGGGCCTTGCGTTCGCGCGCATGCGGCGCGAGCAGAACGGCCGGCTGGTGTGGACGACCATCGGTCCCGCGGACTTCGCGGAGGCCGGCGCGCTGGACGAGGACGTGAGCGGTCTGGTCGAGCAGGTCGCGCGAGCCACCGGCATGCGGGTCGCGCTGCTGTTCAACGAGCAAGCCGGCGGCACGGTGAAGATCTCGTGCCGCACCTCCGCGTGGGAGCCCGCGGTCGACGCGGCCGCGCTCATGTCGCGATACGGGGGCGGTGGTCACGTGCGCGCCGCCGGCGCGCTCGTGAAGGGGACGCTCGCGGACATCCGTGACGCGATCCTTGCGGATGCGCGTGCCGCGCTCGGCGCCAAAGTCGCGGTCTGACGAACGAGACCGCGGTCCCTTCGGGGATCCTGCTCATCGACAAGCCGAGCGGATGGACGTCGCACGACATCGTCGCGGTGACGCGCGGTGTCATCGGCGAGAAGCACGTCGGGCACGGGGGCACGCTCGATCCCGGGGCGACCGGGCTGCTGCCGGTGCTCATCGGATCGGCGACGAAGATCGTGACGACGCTTCACGCGGCCCGAAAGGTTTACGCGGCGTGGATCCGTTTCGGCAGCGAGACGACGACCGACGACGCGGCAGGCACACCCACGCGCAGCGCCGGGCGGCCCGCGCGTGAGGACGCCGAGCGAGCCCTCGCGACATTTCGCGGCGTCATCCAGCAGCATCCGCCCGCCTACGCCGCGGTCAAGGTGGATGGCCGCCGCTCGTATGACCGCGCGCGCGAAGGCGATCTCGCCGAGCCCGCGGCCCGCGAGGTGCAGGTCTTCCGCCTCGAGATGGCGCGCTGGAGCGACGACGACCTCGCGGTGTTGGTGGTGTGCTCATCCGGCACGTACGTGCGCTCCATCGCGCGCGACGTCGGCCGGGCAGCCGGATCCGCGGCGCATCTCGCGGCGCTGCGGCGTCTCGCGGTCGGCGCGCTCGATGTTCGCGACGCGATCGGCATCGAGGCGCTGCGCGGAGCGGGCAGGGAAGCGGCGATCGCACGGATCCGTCCGTTCAGCGACGAAACGCTCGTGCTCGACGAGCGGTACCTGAGCCAGAGCGCCGATAGACTCGTTCCGAAAGAGGGGGCCTCGTGATCGCGAGAGCGGCCGAGCGCGCGACGCGCGCCGGGCTCGAGACGTGGCGGCACCTGTCGATCGACGCGCGCGTCGTCGCCGCGGTCGGCCTCTTCAACTGGCTGCTCCTCTTCGCCAACCACACCACCGTCGCCGAGACGCGCGACCTGCCGCTCTGGCGCCTCTTCCCGCAGGGTGCCGACACGGTCTTCCTCGCGACCTGCGGGATCCTCGCTGCGACCTATGCGCTACGCGATCTTCGTTCGGGTGCGCGCTTCACCGTGCGTCAGCGCGCCGTCCACCTCGCCGCCATCGTCGCGGCCTTCACCGTCGCGCCGACGATCGCGTCCCTCATCCTCCGCGAGACCGGTCGGCCGTACACGTACATCCACGACGGCGCGCTGATGATCGAGTGGGCCGCCCGCACGCTCATCGCGGGGCAGAACCCCTATGTCGCCGACTACCTCGACACGCCGCTCTTTTACTGGCCGATGGTGAACAACCCGGCGCTCTACCACCTCACGTATTTCCCGTTCCTCTTCCTCATCACGCTGCCCTTCGTGTGGCTCTTCGACCACGTCGGTCTCTTCTGGGACGAGCGCTACCTCTACCTGCCCGCGTACATCGCGACGCTCGCCGTCGTCCCGCTCCTCGTGCGGCGCGCCGAGCACCGTCTGGCGCTGGTCGCCCTCATCGCGCTCAACCCGCAGCTGTTCCCGTTCGTCGTCGAAGGACGCAACGACTTCTTCGTGCTGTTCTTCCTGTTCGCGGGACTCGTGCTCCTGCAGCGCGACCGCCGCACGCTCGGCTCGCTCGGCATCGCCGCGGCGGCCGCGGCGAAGCTGCACGCGCTCTTCCTGCTGCCCTTCGTCGTGGTGTGGCTCGTCGCCACGCGCAAGCCGAAGACGATCGGCGACGCGGCGCGCGCGCTGCGACCGCTCATACCGGCCGCGATCTTCCTCGCGGTCACTTTCATCCCGTTCCTGGTGAACGACTGGAACGCGTTCTACGACGACGTCGTTCGCTACAACGCCGGCGGCGCCGCGTGGACATATCCGATCAGTGGGATGGGGTTCTCGGCACTGCTGCTCGCCCTCGGGGTCATCGACTACCGGCAGGCCGACTTCCCGTTCGCGCCGATCGAGATCCTGGTCGCGACGCCGGTCGCGCTCTGGTGGCTGCGCCGCCTGTGGCGCGACCCCACGCTCCCGACGATGCTCACCGGGTACGCCCTCACGCTGCTCGCGTTCCTGTTCTTCGGGCGCTACTTCCAGGGGAACTACCTCGGCTACATCCTCGCGGTCGCGACGCCGGTGCCGTTCCTCCTGCGCGAGTCGCGCGTCATCGTCCGCCGCGCGCGCCGGCCGCGACCCGCACCCGTCGCGCGGCCGCAGCCCGTGCCTTCGCCCGACCCCGACGCGATGGAGCCCGCACCCGCACCTGCACCCGCAGCCGTCGAATAGCCTGCGCGCATGACCGTCGTGCACGATTTCGGCGCCTGGCCGAAAGGGCCGCTCTCGCTCGCGATAGGCGTATTCGACGGCGTGCACCTCGGCCATCAGACCGTCGTGCGCGAGACGGCCGCGCAGGCGCATCGCGCGGGGGCGACCGCGGTCATATGCACCTTCGATCCACTGCCGATCGAGGTGCTCGCGCCGGGCGCGCCGCCGTCGGCCCTCACGGACATCGACGAGCGCTGTCGACTGCTCGAGCGTGCCGGCGCGGACGCCGTGGCGGTGATCCACTTCACGCGCGAGCTGTCGTTGCTGACGCCCGCGATGTTCGTCGAGTCGCTCGCGCGGGCGGGGGAGGTGCGCTCGATCCGCGTGGGGGAGGACTTTCGTTTCGGCCACGATCGCGCCGGCAACGTCGCGGTGCTACGCGACATGAGCGCGCGTTTCGGGTACGAGCTGGTCGTCGCCGACCCGGTGCTGGACGGCGAGCGGGTCGTGAGCTCGACGCGCATCCGGAACGCGCTCCTCGCCGGCGAGCTCGCGGAGGCGGAGCGGCTCCTCGGTCGACGCTACGTCGTTCGCGGCGTCGTCGTGTCCGGTGATCCGCACGGACGCGCGCTCGGTTTTCCCACCGTCGACCTCGCGGTCCGGCGCAGCCGTCTCCTCCCGCGCGATGGGATCTACGCCGGCTGGGCCTCCTCGGGCGCCGATCGGCTGCCTGCTGCCGCCAGTCTCAGCGGCGACCGTCACGTCGAGCTGTATCTGCTCGAGCGTCCAGCGACGCGGCTTGAGGAGCCGGTCGAGTTGGAGTTCGTGAGCCGTCTGCGCGACGAGCTTCGCTTCGACAGTCCTGCGGAGGCGTCGGCGCAGATCGCGAAGGACGTGGACGACACGCGTCGCGCCCTCGCGGGCGGATAGCGGCCGACCAAGCCGTTTCAGGTACAATCACGAATGAACAAAGAAGATCCAAAGGATCAAAGAAAGGACAGTGGGTGCCGTCCGCCACGACCACATCCAAGCGTGAGCTGATCGAGGCCTATCGCCGCGACGACAAGGACAGCGGTTCTCCAGAGGTCCAGATCGCACTGCTCACGGAACGCATCAAGCACCTGACCGAGCATCTCCGCACGGCTGCGCACGACAACTCCAGCCGCCGCGGCCTGCTCAAGATGGTCGGAGAACGACGGCGTCTGCTCGCTTACCTGCACCAGAAGAGCCCGGAGCGTTACCAAGAGGTCCTCGGGCGACTCGGTCTGCGCCGGTAACGAGCGGCGATGCGGTGACCCAGGGGAAACCCTGGGTCTTTTCATAGGCGCGGCACCCCACAGAAATTCATATGGCGACTAGTCAAGCGACCGCGACCATCAACGGCAGGCCCCTCACACTCGAGACGGGCAAGTACGCGAAGCAGGCCGGAGGCGCGGTCACGTGTCGCTACGGCGACACCATCGTCTTCGCCGCGGCGACCGTGGCGAAGACCACACGACCCGGCATCGATTTCTTCCCGCTCACCGTCGACTTCGAAGAGCGCCTCTACGCCGCGGGCAAGATCCCCGGCTCGTTCCCACGTCGCGAGGGGCGCCCATCCGAGGAGGGCATCCTCACCGCGCGTCTGGTCGACCGCCCGATCCGGCCGCTGTGGCCGAAGGGCTTCCGCAACGACGTCCAGATCGTCGTCTCCGCATGGTCGAGCGACCAGGAGAACGACTACGACGTCCTCGCGGTGAACGCGGCCTCGGCCGCGCTCGTCGTCTCGAACGCGCCGTTCGAGGGCCCCGTGGGCTGCGTTCGCGTCGGCAACATCGACGGGAAGCTCACGCTCAACCCGACGCTCACCGAGCTTGAGTCCAGCGATCTCGACCTCGTGGTCGCCGGCACGCGCGACTCGATCATCATGATGGAGGCCGGCGCGCGCGAAGTGCCCGAGGACACGCTCGTCGCGGCCCTCCGCCTCGCGCAGGAAGGCATCAAGCAGATCTGCCAGGCGCAGGATGAGCTGCGGCAGAAGGCCGGCAAGCCGAAGCTCGAGTACATCCCGGCGGTCACCGACATGAACAAGCTCGGACCGGTGAAGAGCTGGCTCGAGCAGCGCATCCACGCGAAGCTCCGCAACCCGGACAAGGCGCAGCGCGAGGCAGGTCTCGACGACCTGAAGAACGAGGCCACCCTGCAGTTCGCCCTGGAGGGCGGCGCCACCACCGCTGACGAGGTCGCCGCGGTCTACGAGGCGGTCCTCGAGGAGGAGTTCCGCCGCGCGGTCACCGACGAGAACCTCCGGCCCGACGGGCGCGGCACGAAGGACATCCGCCCGCTCTCGATCGAGGTCGGCGTCCTGCCGCGCACGCACGGCACCGGTCTCTTCACGCGCGGCCAGACGCAGGTCCTCTCGATCGCGACGCTCGGCCCGACCGGCGACGAGCAGATCATCGACACGCTCTCGCCCGTCGACACGAAGCGCTACATGCACCACTACAACTTCCCGCCGTATTCGGTCGGCGAGGTGCGCATGATGCGCGGCGCGAGCCGCCGCGACATCGGCCACGGCGCGCTCGCGGAGCGCGCGCTCATCCCGGTCCTCCCGACGAAGGAGGAGTTCCCGTACACGATCCGCGTCGTGTCCGAGACGCTCGAGTCGAACGGCTCGTCGTCGATGGCCTCGACCTGCGGCTCGACCCTCGCGCTCATGGACGCCGGCGTCCCGATCAAGGAGATGATCGGCGGCATCGCCATGGGCCTCGTGACCCACGGCGACAAGTACACGATCCTCACCGACATCCAGGGCCTCGAGGACCACTACGGCGACATGGACCTCAAGGTCACCGGCTCGGCGAAGGGCGTGACCGCGCTGCAGATGGACCTGAAGGTGAAGGGCATCTCGGCGGATGTCCTCGGCCAGGCCTTCCAGCAGGCCAAGGAAGCGCGGCTCTTCATCCTCGACGCGATGCGCAAGGTCATCGACCGCCCGCGCAGCGAGCTGTCGAAGTACGCGCCGCGCATCGAGACGATCAAGATCCACCCGGACAAGATCCGCGAGGTCATCGGCCCCGGCGGCAAGATGATCCGCTCGATCCAGAGCCAGACCGGCACGAACATCGAGCTCGAGGACGACGGCACGGTGCGCATCACCGGCGCGAAGGCCGACGGCCGCGAGCAGGCCAAGGCGATGATCCTCGGCATGACGAGAGAGCCCGAGGTCGGCGAGATCTTCGACGGCAAGGTCACGCGGATCATGAGCATCGGCGCGTTCGTCGAGTACGCCCCCGGCAAGGAGGGCCTCGTCCGCGCATCCGAGATCTCGGCCGAGCGCGTGAACCGCATCGAGGACGTGGTCAAGGTCGGCGATAGCGTCAAAGTGAAGATCGCGGAGGTCGACCGGCAGGGCCGGGTGAACCTCTCGATGCGCACGGTGAACGAGGAGAACGTCAACAGCTACGAGGAACGCCAGCGCGCCGAGCGCGCCCGCTTCTCGGACCGCGAAGGTGGTGGTGACCGCGGCGGCTTCCGCCGTGGTCCGGGTGGTGGTGGCGGCGGGT
>DASQIF010000316.1:0-2409 GCA_035631715.1 Candidatus Acidiferrales bacterium | reverse complement strand
CATCGCGTCGCGCGCGCGAGCCGCCTCGAGCATCTCGGGTATGAGGGCGGGCGACACGAGAAAGCGCGCACCGGCGAGGAGGGCGTCCTCGGCCTGCGCGCCGGAGAGGACCGTGCCCGCGCCGACGATCGCGCCCTGCGCGGCGAGCTCGTCATCGGTGGCGAGCTTCGCGATGAGCTCGTATGCGTCAGGCACGGTGAGCGTGATCTCCACCAGACGCACGCCGGCGCGCGCGACGGCGCAGGCCGCGAGCTCCGCGGCCTCGGGCGTCGCGGTGCGGATCACCGCCACGAGCCGGTCTTCGGAGAAGATCCGGACAAGGTCGCGGCGCAGCGCCAGGGGACGCTTTGTGACCGCCATCTCAGGTCATCGTATCGCCGCCGCGTCGACGATCACCGCTCGATGAGGAAGACGCGCGCCGGCGCGCCGTCCCCTCCGGCGAACTTGATCGGCGCGCACACGAGGTCGTAGATGCCGCCCGCGATGCCGCGCAGATCGAGACCCTCGATGATGACGACGCCCGCGCCGAGCAGCGTGTGGTGCACCGGGTAACCGGCCTTCTCCGGCCCTTGGGGCTCGATGGAGAGGTAGTCGATGCCGACGAGGCGCACGCTATGCGCGACGCACCAGCGCGCCGCGGAGGCGTTGATAGTCACGAACTCCTTCGTGACCTTGGCTGTCGGGTCACGCCACAGCGCGCTGTTGCTCGTCTTGAAGAGGATGCGTTCGACGCCCCTCGGCAGGCGCGCGGCCTCGAGCCATGCCGCATCGACGTGCGTCGCGCCGTCGTAGTCGACGACGACGCAGGGTCCTACGAGCGCCTCGAGCGGGAGCTGGTCCACGGTCGCGCCGCCCTCGATGAAATGGAGCGGCGGGTCGACGTGCGTCCCGGTGTGATCGGCGAAGGAGACGATCGAGACGTTCGCGCTGTCGCCCTTCGCGATACGACGGAGGGGCTCGATCTTCGGTCCGGGCTCGGTGCCCCAGAGCGTCATGTCCGGTCGCATGACGAGCGACACGTCGTGCACTTTCATCGCACCGCTCCCACCTTCGCAGGATACTGTCGAGCGGTGATCGGTCCGGATCAGGTCGAGCGCATCTTTCGGGACGCCGGCGCCCTCCGCGATGGGCACTTCGCGCTCTCGTCGGGGAAGCACTCGCCGCGGTATCTCGAGAAGTTCCAGGTGCTGCAGTGGCCCGCGCAGACCGAACGGCTGTGCGCTGCGATCGCCGAGTTCGCGCGCGGCGTCGGCGTCGACACGGTCGCCGGGCCGACGACCGGCGGGATCATCCTCGCGCACGAGGTCGCGCGACAGCTCGGGAAGCGCGCGGTCTACGCGGAGCGCAACGGGGAGGGGCCGGGTCGCGCCTTTCGCCGCGGTTTCCAGCTCGCGCACGGCGAGCGCGTCCTGATCGTCGACGACATCATGACCACCGGAGGATCGGTGCAGGAGACGATCGACGCGGTGCGCGCCGCTGGCGGCGATCCGGTCGCGGCGGCGGTGCTCGTCGATCGCTCGGGCGGCGCCGCCTCGCTCGGCGTGCCGCTGCACGCGCTGTGGTCGCTGGACATCCCCACGTACGCGCCCGCGGCGTGCCCGCTGTGCGCGAAGGGCGAGCCGCTGATGAAGCCTGGCACCACTCCTGCGCAGGCGGTCCGGGTATGAACGATCTGGTGAAGCTCTTCCGCACGCTCGCGTGGATCGCCCTCGTCGCCGCGATCTATCAGGAGCTGAAGAAACCACCGGAGGAGCGGACCTGGCACGGTCGCGTGGCAGGCTCGATCCCCTATGACTTCCGCATCCCGACACTCGACCGCGTGCGCGAGGCGTATTGGGCGCCGGAGAGCGACCGCATCCTCTCCGACAAGGTCGTCGGCGTCGGGTGGGCCGTGAACATCCCCACCGCCGCGCGAAAGCTCAGCGAGATCGTCGCGCAGTACGCCGACGCGAGCGCGAAGATGCGCCGCCGCCTGCCAGATGGGGACGACCGCTCGGCCTGATCCCTGCGCTCGCTTGCTCGGTGGCACGCCGCTTGCTACCCGACCGCCGATGGGTATGACGCTGGGCCGGAGCGGGGAGCACGCCCTCCACCTTTATGACGACGAGGTGACGCTGACCACGACGGTGGCGTCGTTCCTCTCGCCCGCGTTCGCGAGCGAACAGGCGATCATCGCGATCGCGACGCGCGCGCATCTCGCGTCCGTCGAGCAGCGACTCCGGACCGTCGGCCACGACGTGGACGACGCACGCCGCTCGGGTCGTTACGTCGCGATCGACGCGGAGCGACTCCTGCCTCGCCTCATGCACAACGGCCTGCCATCCGCCGAAGCGTTCAAGAACGTCGTCGAGGCGCCGGTCGCTGAGCTCGGCGGCCGTTACGGCCAGGTGCGCGCCTTCGGCGAGCTCG
>DASQIF010000315.1:0-5924 GCA_035631715.1 Candidatus Acidiferrales bacterium | reverse complement strand
GTCTGGGCCGTGCTCGAGGTGCTGCGGAACGTCCTCGTCTTCGCGCCGATCGCCGTGACCTGGCTCGGCCTGTCGCTCGCCGCCGGCGCTTACGCCGACATGCTCGCCGCGCGCCCCGAGCTCGTCTCGCAGCCGTTCCTGCTGCTCTGGCAGCAGGGTTTCGCCGGACGGCTGGTCTTCAACTTCGGCACGCTCGCGCTCATCGACGCGTCGCTCATCGGCATCCTCATCGTGCTCTCGTTCGCGCTGCATCTGCGCAGCGAGCTGCGCGACGTGTCGTTCCAGACCAGCGTGCTCCTCAAGGAGTCCGAGATCCGCGCGCTGCTGGGGCAGGCGTCGTCGTTCGGCGCGCTCGACATCTCCGGCGCGGATGCCGAGAACATCCTCGCCGACATGGCGGCCGAGGAGCGCCGCATCTACGAGCGCGCCGTCGAACGCGAGACCAAGCTCTTCGATCTCGAAGGTGTGGTCGATCGCCTCGGCGATGCGGCTGCGCGGCTCGAGCGCGCCGCCGACGTCCTCGCGCGGCGCTAGCACATGCTCCGCAGACCGTCGCGTGGCGTCTCCCTCAGCCTCGCTGGCTGGCTGTGGGCGGACATCCTCCTCGGGCTCTTCGCGATCTTCCTCGCCGCGAGCGCGGTGGCGTCCGCGGCATCGACCCCGAAGTCGCTGGGCATCGATCGCACGCCGCTCGAGTTCCGCGAGACGGTGAACGGCGTGGCGCTGCTCTCCGCCGATCCCGCGATCGCTTCGGCCGAGCAGCAGCGCGTCGCCGACGCCGTCATCGCGCGCGTCGCGCAGGAGCGTCCCGGTCGCCACGCCGCGATCGTCTTCGCGTATGGATCGAGCGAGCGCGCCTCTGACGGCGACCGCATGGCGCAGCTCGCGACCGAGAAGCTCACCACCGGCACGTTCGATCGCACGCTCGTGAAGGCGTATCACGAGCTCGTCGCGGGCGACCCGGGGTCGGCCATCTCCTTCGAGATCTACTTCGATGAGTAGGGAACGCGACCGGCTCCGCTTCTCGGGCCGGCGGGCCTCGCTCGACGCCGCGATGCGCGACGCCGACGTCGTCGTCGCCGCGCGTGCTGCATCGCGTCTGCGCGTCGACGGGTTCCCGCTGACCCCGGATGAGTTCGCGCGCGCGAGGTCGATGCGACGCGCGCTCGGCATCGCCCTGGTGAAAGCGCGCATGCCCGCGCGGACCGTGGTGCCGCACGCACCGAGCGCACCAACGCGCCGGCGGACCGCGCCGCTGTGGCGACTCGTCGCAGCCCTCGCGGTGCTCGCCATCGCGCTCCTCGTGCTCTTCTTCGGCAATGAGGAGCAGGTCGGCGGCGCTTCGCCGCCGCGCGCCGTCCCGCCGCAGCCGGTGGCGACCATCCTCGCCATCTCGCGCGGGCGCACGATCTCGCTCCCGCTGGAGGTCGTCGTCGCGGAGGCCTCGCCGACGCCTGCCCCGACCGCGACCGCCGCGCCGTCGCCGGACCCGACGGGCGGCACAGCGACGACGGCAAACTCCGGCTCCGGGACCTCCGGCACCGGCGGCGGTGGCACGTCCGGGAACGGGAACGGCACCGGCAGCGGCGGTGGCGCCGCGCCGACACCGACGCCGACGCCGACCCCCGCGCCGACGGCGACGCCGGTGCTGCCGCCGGCCGGTTTCTCGCGTCTCAACGTGATCGTGTACGACGTCAATACCGGCCGCCCACTCAACGATGTGTGCGTCGTGATCGGGACGCTGTCGTGCGACCCATCGGCGCCGCACACCGATGTGAACGGCCGTTGGTCGGCGGACGTGGCCGCGAGCTCGGCCTCGACGCGCTGGGATCTCAACTTCATCAAGGCCGGCTACCGGAACCAGCCCCGCCAGATCACGCTCCCGGGCGGCGTCTCGCGCACCTACGTGATCTACCTACAGCGATCGCGTTGATGCCAAGTCGTCCACGGACTCCGACTACTATCGCGACCTGATGAACCCCCTTCGCGTCGCCGTCATCGGCGCGGGTTACTGGGGCCCGAACCTCATCCGGAACCTGAACGAAGCCCCTGGCGCCGAGCCCGTCGCGGTCGCGGACCTCTCGCAGGAGCGTCTCGACGCGATCAAGAAGCGCTTCCCGGCGGTCCGTCTCACCACCGATCACACGACCCTGTTCGACGACAAGACCATCGACGCGGTGTGCATCGCGACGCCGGTGAACACGCACCGCCGCCTCGCGGAGCAGGCGCTCGCGGCGGGAAAGCACGTCTTCGTCGAGAAGCCGCTCGCGGCCACCAGCATCGAGGCCGAGGCGATGGTGCGCGCGGCGGAGAAGGCCGGTCGCACGCTCATGGTCGGCCACACCTTCGTGTACAACCCCGCGGTCGTCACGGTGCGTTCGCTTATCGAAAAGGGAGAGCTTGGCCGGATCAATTACGTCGACAGCCAGCGCGTGAACCTCGGTCTCCACCAGTTCGACATCAACGTCCTCTGGGATCTCGGTCCGCACGACGTGTCGATCTCGCTCTACTGGCTGGGGGAGGAGCCCGAATGGGTGCAGTGCGTCGGCGCCTGCTACGTGCAGCCGGACATCGAGGACGTCGTCTTCCTCACCATGGGCTTTCCCTCGGGCGCGCTCGCGCACGCGCACCTCTCGTGGCTCGCGCCGTCGAAGCTGCGCACGATGACGGTGATCGGATCGAAGAAGATGGCGGTGTACGACGACGTGCAGACGCAGGAGCGCGTGAAGGTGTACGACTTCGGGGTCGAAGTGCTCGACCACGAAGAGCTGCGGCGCTCCTATCGCGCCGGCGACATCCATAGCCCGCGCGTCGCGATCACCGAAGCGCTGCAGCTGGAGATGCGCCACTTCATCGAGTGCGTGCAGGAGGGCAAGAAGCCGCGCAGCGATGGCGAGGCGGGTCTTCGCGTCGTGCGCGTCCTCGAGGCCGGGATGCGCAGCCTGCGTTCGGGCGGCGCGCGCGTCTCCTATCGCCCAGCGCCGGAGCCGGCACGAGCGTGACGACCCTCGCGCGCGCGGTCATCGCCGACACGGCCGTCGTCTCGCCCGATGCGACCATCGGGCCCGCGACGAAGGTGTGGCACTTCGCGCAGGTGCGCGAGGGCGCGCGCGTCGGCGCGCAGTGCAACGTCGGGAAGGGCGCGTACATCGGCGCGGGCGTCGTCGTCGGCGATCGCTGCAAGATCGAGAACAACGCGTCGCTGTTCGAGGGTCTCACCGTCGAGGACGGCGTGTTCATCGGACCGCACGTCGTGTTCACCAACGACCGCCGGCCACGCGCGACGAACCCGGACGGCTCGCTGCAGTCCGCCGACGACTGGGAGATGGGCCACAGCACCGTCCGGCGCGGCGCGTCGATCGGCGCGGGCGCGATCGTGATGCCGGGCATCGAGATCGGCCGCCACGCGATGGGGGGCGCGGGCGCGGTCGTGACGCACGAGGTCGGTGCGCACGAGCTCGTCGTCGGCAATCCCGGACGCCGCGTCGCGTGGGTCTGCGTCTGCGGCCGCGAACGATTCGACCACAGCCCGCGGGGCAACGAGGAGCTGCGCTGCGCGCGCTGCAAAGTGAAAGAGGTATCAAGAGCATGACCACGACCACGAAGACGCAGGAGATCCCGCTCGTCGACCTGCGCGCGCAGTACGCGACGATCCGCGACGACGTCCTGCCCGCGATCGAGGCCGTGCTCGACTCGATGCAGCTCACCATCGGGCCGAACGTCAAAGCGTTCGACCAGGAATGGGCCGCGTATTGCGGCACGACGCACGCCGTCGGCGTGGGCAGCGGCACCGACGCGCTGCAGCTCGCGATCCGCGCCTGCGGTGTGTCGGCGGGCGACGAGGTCATCACGGTCTCGCACACCTTCTTCGCCACGGTCGAGGCGATCCTCTACGCGAACGCGCGGCCGATCCTCGTCGACGTCGACCCGAACACGATGCTCATGGACATCCCCGCGGTCGCGGCCGCGATCACGCCGCGCACCAAGGCGATCATCCCGGTGCATCTCTACGGCCGCACGGTGGACCTGAAGCCGCTGCGCCAGCTGGCGCAGGACCGGCAGATCGCGATCATCGAGGACGCGGCCCAGGCGCACGGCGCGCTGCTCGACGACGGGAAGCGGGCCGGGAACGGCGGTCGCGTCGGCGCGTACTCCTTCTATTGCAGCAAGAACCTCGGCGCCTACGGCGAGGCGGGCAGCATCGTCACGAACGACGACAAGCTGGCCGACGACCTGCGCGCGCTCCGCGAACACGGTCAATCGACGCGCTACTACCACCCGGTCGTCGGCTACAACGCGCGGCTCGACGAGATCCAGGCCGCGATCCTCCGCGTGAAGCTGCGCCACCTCGACGATTGGAACGCGCGCCGGCGCGCCATCGCCGCGCAGTACGGCGAGCTGCTGCGCGACAGCGGCGTGATCACGCCGGAGATCCCGAAGGGCGACCGCCACGTCTTCTACGCGTACGCCGTCCGTGTCCCGGGTGGACGCCGTGACGCGCTGCGCGCGTACCTCGGCGAGCGCGGCATCGGCACGCAGATCCACTACCCGGTGCCGATCCACCTGCAGGAGGCCGCGCAGTTCCTCGGCTATCGCAAGGGCGACCTGCCCGTCACCGAGCGCGTCTGCGGCGAGGTCCTCTCGATCCCGATCTACGCCGAGATGACCGATGCGCAGGTCGAGCGCGTGGCCGATGAGATCCGCGCGTTCATGAAGCGGTGACGACCGGCGACACGACGCGCGTCGTCCGAGCGGTGCACGGTCTGCAGGCCGTCGCGCCCGACCCAGCCGACGAGATCGCCGAGTCCGACGAGCTGCGGAAGACGCTCGACCGCGACGCGCTCCTCGATCGCTACGCACAGACGCTCTGGATCGACGGCGCGAAGGGACAGCGCGCTCGCCGCGTCGTGCTGCGCGCGATCTGCAAGCGCTTCGGCAGCGGCGTGAAGGTCGGCATGGGCGTGCTCGTGCTGCATCCGCACACCTTCGAGATCGGTGATGCCGTCTTCATCGGCAACCAGACGTTCCTTCAGGGACGGCACGACGGCCGGTGCGTCATCGGCGCGCACACCTGGATCGGACCGCAGTCGTACTTCGACTGCCGCGATATGGAGTTCGGCGAGTACGTGGGCTGGGGCCCCGGCGCGAAAGTGCTGGGGAGCGAGCACACCGGTGAGCCGGCGAACGTGCCGATCATCCAGACGGATCTCGTGATCAAGCGCGTCACCGTGGGTGACGGCGCGGACATCGGCGTGAACGCGGTGCTGCTGCCGGGCGTCACCGTGGGCGAGGGCGCGATCATCGGCGCCGGCGCGGTCGTGCCACGCGACACGCAGGTGCCGCCGCGTGCGATCTACGCAGGCGTGCCCGCGAAGCTTCTCAGGTACCGCGGCGCGTCGAGCTAAGCCGCGCGGCGCTCGCGGTAATCGCGCAGCAGGGTGACCGTGGCGCGCGGACGCGCCGTGCGACGGCGGAGCGAGGTGTACGAGTAGACGCCGCCGCCGATGAATACCATGACGTAACCGGTGAAGAGGTCGCCGAGGCCGAGCACGCCCCATGGCTCGCGCGGCAGCGGGTGCAGCGCGAACATCATCCCGACCGTGAAAAGTGCCAGCGCCATGAAACGGAGCGTGAGCATCGCCTGAGGACGAGCACGACGTGTGCCCGCTAGGCTGAGACGCAATGGCCGCGAGGACGCGGACGCTGTCACATTTCCTTTACGTTCCGGATCGGGCCGCCGCGGAGCGCGCCGGCAAGGCCCTGGCGCGCGCGGGCTTCCGCAGCGAGGCCGGCCCCGCATCCGACGGCGACGACTGGCTCCTCATCGCGACGCACGACTCGCTCGCGGAGCGCGACCGGGAGGTCGCGACGCAGGAGGCGATGCGCGAGATCGCGCTCGCCGTCGGCGGCACGTACAACGGGTA
>DASQIF010000314.1:0-2137 GCA_035631715.1 Candidatus Acidiferrales bacterium | reverse complement strand
GGCATGCCGAAGGACGTCCCGCGCTCCGCCTGCGCGACGATCGCGGCGACCACGCGTGGATGCGCGTGGCCCGCGATGAGCGGGCCCCACGAGCAGATGAGGTCGATGTACTCGTTGCCGTCGACATCGCGGACGCGAGAGCCGCTGCCCTCGACGATGAACGGCGGCTCGCCGCCGACCGCGCGGAACGCCCGGACCGGGCTCGAGACGCCGCCCGGCATGAGCGCCTTCGCGCGCTCGAGGAGCTCGGCGTTGCGCGACGTGACGGTCATCGCTGGCGCAGCCAGCGCGCCGCGTCGAGCGCGAAGTATGTGATCACGATGTCCGCACCGGCGCGCGCGATCGCGGTCAGCGATTCGCGGGCGCTGCGCTCGAGGTCCATCCAGCCGCGCTCGGCGGCGGCGTGCAGCGACGCGTACTCGCCGCTCACCTGGTACGCCGCGATCGGCACGTCGAAGCGCGCGCGGGCCGACGCGATGACGTCGAGATACGGACCGGCGGGCTTGACCATGAGCATGTCCGCGCCCTCGGCGAGATCGGTGGACAGCTCCGCGATGGCCTCGCGCCCGTTCGCCGGGTCCATCTGATAGCCGGCGCGGTCGCCGAAGGAGGGCGCGCATTCGGCCGCCTCGCGGAAGGGTCCGTAGAACGCGGATGCGAACTTCGCGGCGTACGAGAGGATCGCGGCCTCATCCTGACCGGCGCCGTCGAGCGCGGCGCGGAGGGCGGCGACGCGTCCGTCCATCATGTCGGACGGCGCGACGATGTCCGCTCCGGCGCGCGCGTACGCGACGGCGGCGTCCGCGAGCAGCGGCAGCGTGGCGTCGTTGTCGACGGCGCCGCGCTCGTCGAGCACGCCGCAGTGCCCGTGCGAGGTGTACTCGCAGAGGCAGACGTCGGCGATGAGGGCGAGCGCGACGTCGCGCTCGCGCAGCGCGCGGAGCGCCGACGGCACCGGGCCGCCGGGATCCGCGGCGCCGCTCCCCCGCTCGTCCTTCGCGGCGGGAAGACCGAACAGCAGGAGCCCACCGACGCCCGCGGCCTCGGCCTGCGACGCGATCTCGTGGACGCGCGACACCGGCCAGCGCTGGTGACCGGGAAGCGACGCGATCGGCTCGGGACGCGACGTCCGTGCATCGACGAAGACCGGGAGCACGAAGGACGCAGGGTCGAGACGCGTCTCGGAGACGAGGCGACGCAGCGCGGGCGTGCGGCGAAGACGGCGATGGCGCGCGAATGACGTGCGGACCGGGTCAGCGATGAGCGACATGCGTGATCACCCCCCGTGAGAGCAGATCCGGCGCGATCGCGGCCCGCAGGCCGTCGAGCGCGCTGGGCGACTCGACGTAGAACGCGACGCGCTCGTCGCGGGAGGAGAGCGCGCGACGGACAGCCTCGATGTCGCCGGTCGCGCCGACGCGGGTGTGATACGCGACGACCTCGCTGACCACGAAGCCGCGTTCGCGCAGGATCCGCGGAAGATCGGGCAGCGCGCGATCCGAGCGCGCCAGCAGCGCGTGCGCGCCTGGCGGCAGCTCGCGGCCGAGGACGGCGCCCGTCGCGCGTGACGGGATGAAGGACACCGCGATGCCGTGCGCGCGCAGGCGCGCGGCGGTGGCGGCACCGACCGCGGCGACGCGCGCGCGTGGCGACGCGGCACGTGCGATGGCGTCCGCGCCGGCCGGGCTCGTGACCACGAGCCAGTCAGCCGCGTCGAGCGAGCCGATCGCCTCGGCGAGCGGCGCGGGATCGGCGAGATGCTCGATCGTGACGCACGGGAGCTCGAGCACGCGCACCCCGTTCGCGCGCAGCTGCGACGCGAGCGCGTCGTGCTCGCGCGCGGCGTGCGTGAGCACCGCGATCGTCTCAGACACGCGCCGGCTCCCCCAGCGCGCGCGCCGCGGACGCCGCGACCTTGAGCGGATCCGTTCCCTCGGCATGCGCGCGACGGACATCGCCTTCGGCGAGCGCGGCATCGAGCCGCACCACGCCGTCGGCGACCGTGGCGTAGCAGCCCAGCGCGATGTCGCAGCTCGCGCCGAGCAGTCGAAGGACTTCGCGCTCGGCGGTGACCGCCGCGCGCAGCGCTGGATCGTCGAGCGCCGCGACCCGCAGGCGGACCGGGTCGTGGGCGCGC
>DASQIF010000313.1:0-3842 GCA_035631715.1 Candidatus Acidiferrales bacterium | reverse complement strand
GAGCCCAGTCGCGAGCCCCGCGAGGAACTCGCGCCGGAGCGGCACCGGTCGCTCGACGAGCACGAGCCAGAGGGCGACGGCGATCGCGAGATGCACGCCGGCGTGCTGCCAGAGCGCCTGCGCCGCGATGGTCCGCACGCTCGTGCCGAGGAAATACAGGAGCACGAGGCCGAGCGCGGCGCGCTCGGTCACGAGGCGGCGCAGCACCGCCCACAGCAAGAGTGTCGCGATGACCTCGTAGAAAGCGGCCGCGACGTGACCGACCCGCAGCAACAAGGCGAGGTCGAGCGCCGGCGCACCCGACAGGACGAACGGCAGGAAGAACGGGATCGCGAGGAGACCCATGCCCGGCGGGAAGACCGAGCACACATGGTCGTTCGGACCGGGCGCCGGTGGACCGCCCTTGCTACGCGGCACGCCCGCCGGCGCGGTGGCCGATGACGCGCCGCACGCGCGGAAGAAGTACGCCTCGGAATCGAGCCGCTGCACGGTCCCGCCCGGGGTCTGCGACGTCGTGGGCCGCTCTGCCGGCCGGAACACGAACTCGTCGTAGTCCACGTTCCCTTCGCGCAGCAACGTGAATGGAAGGAGCGCGTTCGGGAGCACGTCCGGGGACCAGATGTCGCGGAGGTTCGCGAAGGCGAGCACGAAGAGGAGCAGCCCGCGCATGACCCAGCGCGAGCGCGGCGTCATTCGTCGATCGCCACGACGTACGGACGCACCTCGCGCGCACCCGCGGCACGCAGCGCGGACGACGCGGCGGCGAGGGTCGCGCCCGTCGTGGCCACGTCGTCGACCAGCGCGACGCGCAGCCCGCGCAGCGCGCCGGCCTCGCTGATGAACGCGCCGCGCACGTTCTCCGCCCGGTGCGCGCGGTCGAGCGTGACCTCCGGCGGCGCGCCGCGGACGCGGCGGAGCGGGGTCCGCAGCGGTAACCCGGTGCTGCGCGACACGACGGCGGCGAGCAGACCCGCCTGGTCGTAGCCGCGGTCGCGGACGCGCTCCCGATGCAGCACCGCGGGCACCACCGCATCGAGCACCGTGCCCGCGGCGAGATCGCGTGCGACGCAGGACGCGACCAGGGCGCCGAGCTCCTGCGCGAGGGCGCGCTCACCGCGGTACTTGAACCGGTGGATGGCGAGCGCGACGGCGCCGCCGTACGACGCGGCGGCGTGCAGGCGGCCGCGCTGCACCGGCTCGCACAGGTCGCGGCAGACGACGCAGAACCACGAGCCGGGCTCGTCGCAGCCGGCGCAGCGCGGCGCCAGAAGAAGATCAAGCAGCGCGCTCACCCCGCCGGCTCAAATGAGATTTCGTCACCGACTTGCGTATTGGTGCGAGCGGCCGTCCCGGCGGGGAGCTCGAGGACGTCCCTCGCGCCCCGCGCCGCGATCGCGAAGCGCCACGGCGGCACGTCGGCCGCGACGCGCACGACACGTCCCGAACGGTCGATGAAGACGGCGTCGATCGGAAAGCGCATCAGCCACATCGTGATGGTTGACGTCCTCGTGATGAGCAGGCCTTCGCCCTCCGGCAGGCGCGAGCGCGGCGTGAGACCGAAAGCGCGGCTGAAGAAGTGGTTGGCGATGCCGCAGCGTGAGGCAAGGATGGTGTTCCGGGTGGTGTTGCGAGCGCGCCGGATCAGGTTGATGAGACTAGTCGAGCGAGGCTAGACGCTCCCGCACGAGGCCAGGGCGGAGAGGGCGGCGGGCGCCAGGATGACGATGAACAGCGAGGGGAAGATGCAGCCGACCGTCGGCAGCATGATGAGGATCGGGGCGCGGGCGGCCTTTTCCTCGGCGCGCTGACGGCGCTCCATGCGGAGCTGCTCCGACTGGATGCGGAGCACCTTGGACATCGATACACCGAGCTGGTCGGCCTGGATGACGGCCGAGATGAAGTTCTGGAGCTCCTTGACCTCGACGCGCTCGCTGATGCCGCGGAGCGCCTCCTGCCGCGACTTGCCGATGCGCTGCTCCGACGCCGCGCGCTTGAACTCGTCGCTCAGCGGTCCCTTCATCTTCTCGGTGACCTTCACGATCGCCGCGTCGAAGCCGAGGCCGGCCTCGACCGAGATGGTGAGGAGGTCGAGCGCATCCGGGAGCTGGTTCAGGATGCCGCTGCCGCGGCCGCTGGCCTTGCTCGTGAGGTAGTAGTCCGGCGCGTAGAAACCGAGGAAGAGTCCACCCGCGAGGCCGATCAGGGTGAACGTGGTGTCCGAGGTCATGAGGTTCACGATCGCGGAGACAGCGATCGCGCCAACGATCGCCGCGAAACCCTTGACGCCGAGGTAGAACTCGGTGCTCGTGGTCTCCATGCCTGCGCGCTTCAGCTTGAGCGCGAGGCTCCGCGCCGTGTTCGCCGGGTAGAAGCGGCCGACGAGACCGGAGAGTCCCTGGATGATCGGCTTCAGGGTGCGGTCGGCGAGCGGCCGCTGCAGTTCGAGCTCTTCCAGCGTCCGCGGCCGCACCGCGATCTGCTGCAGGCGAGCCTGCACCGGATCGAGGGCCTGCCCCATGAGCATGGACGCGAACACCAGGACCACGCCGACGAAGACGAGCGCGGCGAAGAGGATCGGTTCCATCGATCTAGACCTTGATGTCCACGATCTTCTGGATCGCGAAGAAGCCGATGGTCATCATCACGATGCCGACGCCGAGCAGGATCTGCCCGATGAGCTGCGTGAAGAGCGGCTGCATGAACGCCGGGTTGATCATGTTCAGGACCACCGCGATGGCGATCGGCAGGAACGCCACGAGGTAGCCTGACATGCGTCCCTGCGCCGTGAGCGTGTTGATCTCGCCCTTGATGCGCACGCGCTCGCGGATGGTGAACGCGATGGTGTCGAGGATCTCGGCGAGGTTGCCACCGACCTGCTGCTGCACGCCGATGGCGGTCACCATGAGGTCGAGGTCGTCGCTCTTGATGCGGCGCACCATGTTGGCGAGCGCCTCCTCCATGCCGAGGCCGAGGTTCACCTCACGGACGACGCGGCCCATCTCCTCGCCCATCGGCGCCGGCGTCTCGCGCGACACGAGCTCGATGGACTGCAGGAAGGACGAGCCCGCGCGGAGCGAGTTCGAGAGCAGCGTGATGGTGTCGGGAAGCTGCTTATTGAAGGCGCCGAGACGGCCACTGATGCGACGGCCGACCCACAAGCGCGGGAGCATGTAGCCGAGGAAGACACCGACGAGACCCGACAGCGGATCGCGCAGGATGCCGAGGGTGAGACCCAGCCCGAGCGCCAGCCCGCCGCGGATGTAGTAGTACTCAGCGACGCGCAGCTTGAGGTTCGCACGCGCGAGATCGCGCTGGACCTTGACCGAGAACCGCTTGTCGGCGGCGTCGCCGGAGAGGGTCGCGAACGGGTCGACCTCGCGCTTCGGCGCCTTCCGCTCGGGCTTGCTCTTGTCCTTCGACTTCGTGTCGGCGCCGCCGGCGTACATCGCCATGCGGTCCTCGACCGAGGTGCCGCTCCCCGTGAGGAGCGACGAGATGCCCCAGAAGAAGAACAGGATGCCGACGAAGGCACCCGCGGGGAGACCGTACTGCGCGATCGCGGGATCCACTTAGCGCAGCCCCGCGTTCATGTCCCCGAAGACGTTCTGCGGCAGCTTGATGCCGGCCGCCTCGAACTTCTCGGAGAACTTCGGCCGGATGCCGGTCGGGCGCAGCCTGCCCTGCACCTTTGCGTCGATGTAGGCGGTCTGCTCGAAGACGAACACGTCCTGCATGACGATCGCGTCGCCCTCCATGCCCTGTACCTCGGTGACGTTGATGATCTTGCGTGAGCCGTCCTTCAGGCGGCTGATCTGGACGATGACGTCGAGCGCGGATGCGAT
>DASQIF010000312.1:0-7166 GCA_035631715.1 Candidatus Acidiferrales bacterium | reverse complement strand
CTGCAACCTGCTCGTCTATCAGAGCGCCGCGCCCGGCGCGGTGCAGCTCGCCAACAACGCGATCGCTGGCATCCACCCGAACGGCGAGGCGGGCCTTATGAGCGTCGAGCTCGATCCGGCGTTCGCGACGAACCAGTTCCTGTACGTCTGCGCGTCGCGTGACGACGAGGGCCAGTGGCGCAACCAAGTGCTGCGGTACAAGGTCGTCGGCAACGCGATCGCCTTCGACAGCTACGTGATCCGCCGCGGGATGGTCGCGGCGGGCAATCACGACGGCTGCCGCATCCGCTTCGGACCGGACGGCAAGCTGTGGGTCACGATGGGCGACGCGGGCAACACGCGAAACCCGCAAGACCCGAACGCGCTCAACGGCAAGGTCCTCCGTGTGAACAGCGACGGGACGATCCCGATCGACAACCCAGTGCTTCCGGGCGCGACCGCGCGGAGCGCCGTCTACACCTGGGGCAACCGCAATCCGCAGGGGCTGACGTTCGAGCCTGGCAGCGGCCGCGTCTTCGAGGTCGAGCACGGTGACGACACCCAGGACGAGGTGAACATCCTGGTGAGCGGCGGCAACTACGGCTATCCGATCTACCGCGGCACGGTGAACAAGCCGGGCTACGTCGATCCGGCCTGGTCGTCGGGCAACATCACGCTCGCGACGTCAGGCGGAGAGTTCCTCGCCGGCGCGCAGTGGGGTGCGTGGCAGGGATCGCTCGTCGTCGCGACGCTGAAGGAATCCGATCTGCGGCGTTTCGAGCTCTTCGACGGGACGGCGCGCCAGGCCGATCTGCTGTTCGACAACGTCTGGGGCCGTCTGCGCACGCCGCGCCTCGGTCCGGACGGCGCGCTCTACCTCACGACCGACAACGGCACGAGCGACAAGGTCATCCGGATCACCGCGACGCAGCCCTGACAAGCCGCGGCCGATCCGCATCACGTGGATCGTCGCGTGCTCGGCCTCGCGGGTGAGCGGGTCGCGGAACGCGAGCTGGAGCGCATGGGCCTCCGCGTCGTCGCGCGCAATGTCCGGACGCGCATCGGCGAGATCGACCTCGTGTGCCGCGACCGCGACGGCTTTGCCTTCATCGAGGTGAAGACCCGCCGCGCGGGCTCGTTCGTTTCCGCGCTCGAGGCCGTCGACGCGCGGAAGGCGCAGCGCCTCGCGGTCCTTGCCGAGTCGTGGCTGGCCCAGCGTGGCCAGCGCGGTGCGGCTTGGCGCATCCTCATCGCCGCGCTCACCGTCGACACCTCGGGCACGCGGGTGGAGTTGCTGCCGCTCGAAACGCGCTAGCGGTCGAGCGTGACGTCGAGGCCGGCGATGTGCACGCGAACGCCGACCATGTTGCGAGCGATCCGCAGGACCGCGCCGTGCGCCATCGTCGCAGTCTCCCAGCCGTCCCCATGCACCTTAATGAGGTCATCCCACACCACGAGGACGGGCGCGTTGTTGCAAGCGAGCCACAGCCCACCGGTGTGGCCGGGCGCGCACGGCGTGTCGGAGAAGGTCGCGTCGAGTGAGGTGCTGACCGGGTCGTAGCCGTAGAGCGCGTGCGCTCCTGCGGCGTTGTATCTCTCGGCGACGAGCGCGTCGTACGCGGCGAGGATCGTCGCGCGGCCAAGATCGCCCTGCTGCATGTAGGCAAACTTCTCCGTCGTTCCACGGTCCTTGCGGATGATGTCCTGCGCCGAAAGCGGCGTGTCGCTGACCAGAAAGATCGCCGAGTTCGCGAGCACGACCGCGCCGACGATGAGCGGCAGCGTTCGCGGCATGCGCAGTCCGCGCGCGAGCCCGATCGCGCCGCGCGCCGCGTACACGCAAAGACCCGGGATCATGCTGAAGACGTAGCCGTACTCGCCGGAGTGGATCGGCACATAGATGAGGAGCGGCGTGAGCGTCCACAGCGCGATGAAGAGCGCGCGACGTCGGTCGGTGAGCTCGATGTGGCGGGCTGACGTCGAGAGCGGCACGACCGCGACGAGGGGCGCGAGGAAGTAGAGACCGCGGCCGAGGAAGCGCCCGAGCTCGTAGACGTTGTTGTAGAGGGCGGCGAGTCCGTTCGGCCCGAACACGCTGTAGCGCTCGTCGACGAACTGTCCTTGGATGCGGAGCGCCTCCGCGAAGCGCGCGAGCCCGCCGTCGGCAGCGGCGCTCGCGACGTACCACACCGCGGCGAGCGCGGCGACGGTCGCGGCACCGACGATCGCGCTGATGCGCGGGGCCGCCCACGCGGCGAGCAGCCAGAGCGGCGCGAGGAAGATCGCGAGATCGCTGCGAAAGCCGATGGCGATGCCATAGAGGGCCGACGCGATGAGCAGGTCGCTTCCGCGCCGTGTCGTAAGTGCGCGCCAGAACAGCAGAGCGCACGCGATCGAGAGCGCGGCGAGGAGCGTGTACGGATAGGCGACGCCGCCGTACGCCCAGAACGTGACCGCGGAGAGCAGGAACAGCGCGCTGATGCGCGCGGTCCGTTCGTCGTAGAGCCGCGCGGCGAGCAGATAGAGGAGCGCGATCGCCAGGGCGTCGGCGACGAGGCTGACGATCGTCATCGCGCGGTTGGCGTCGCCGGTGGCCGCGTCGACGGAGCGAAGGAGTTCGACGTAATAGAGGTAGCCGGGCGGCTGCGGGCGCTGATCGAGTGGATCGAAGCGCTCGATGGCGCGCTCGTAGAGCACCGAGTCGTGCGCCCACAGATTCTGGGTCTGGAACGGGAGACGGGTCAGCAGCGCGAGGGCGAAGAACAGCAGCGCGATGCGCCACGACATCGCGCGTAGTCTGCCCGACCGGTACCGCGGTACCGACCGACGGTCCCATGCACGTCCGCGTGACGCGAGGCCACCGTGCGGGCGATGGCTGTCGCCGCGCTCGCGCCGCCGACGGTGGCGCGCGTGCCCTCATGCGCGCTCTGGGGTCTCGAGGCGGCACCCGTCACGGTCGAGGTCGACGTCGCGAACGGTCTTCCGAACTTCCAGGTCGTCGGCCTCCCCGATGCCGCCGTCTCCGAGGCGCGCGAACGCGTGCGCGCGGCGATCCGCAACTCCGGGTTCGAGTTCCCACTGCGCCGTGTCGTCGCGAACCTGGCCCCGGCCGAGCGCCGAAAGGAGGGGAGTGGGTTCGACCTAGCGATCGCGCTCGGTGTGCTGCGCGCGACCGGTCAGCTCTCGTGCGACGTGGACGCGCTGTGTCTCGGCGAGCTCGCGCTCGGTGCGGCGCGCGGAACGGGCGCGAGGCGAGGAGCGGGCGCTGCGGATCGATGGATCGCATTGACCTCCGCGTGCACGTGCCGCGGCTCGCGTACGAGGAGCTGCGCGATGACGGACGGGAGCCATCGTCCGTGGTCCGCGGGCGCGTCGCCGACGCGCGCGATCGCATGCGCGCGCGCCTCGCGGGCAGCGGCCGCCGCACGAACGCTGAGCTGACGGCCGCCGACATCCGCGTGCACTGCCGTCTTGATCCGACCGCCGAGACGCTCCTGCACGACGCGATGCGTTCGCGGCAGCTCTCGCCGCGTGGCGTCCACCGCGTGCTGCGCGTGGCGCGCACGCTCGCCGATCTCGCCCAGCGCGATGCCTTGGCGTCCGATGACGTCGCGTTCGCGCTCCTGGCACGCGGATGATCGCGCTGCGACCGCGCGACGGCGGCTACCCCGCGTCGCTGCGCGACCTTCGGCATCCGCCCGACCCCCTCTTCGTCGAGGGCGACCTCGGCGATCTCGATCACGCCGTCGCGATCGTCGGCACGCGGCGCATGACCGGATACGGCGAGCGCGTCGCACGGGAGCTCGCGATGGCCTGCGCCGCCGTGGGCATCGTGGTCGTGTCGGGCCTCGCACAGGGCGTCGACAGCGCGGCGCATCGCGGCGCGCTCGACGGGGGCGGTCGGACGATCGCCGTACTCGGCGAGTCGATCCCGGCGTTCCTCGCGACCGTGCGGGGACGCCGTCGGCCCTTGGCGCCGCGAATACGCGCCGGCGGCGCGCTCGTATCCGAGTACGCGGCGCCGTTCGTCGCGAAGCCCTGGATGTTCGCCCAGCGCAACGCGACGATCGCCGCTCTTGCGAGCACGGTCGTCGTCGTAGAGGCGGGGGAGGTCTCGGGCGCGCTCATCACCGCGGATCGCGCACGTGAGCTGGGTCGCACGTTATACGCGGTTCCGGGGCCGATCGGCTCGGCAGCGTCGGTCGGAACGAACCGTCTAATCGCGGGCGGCCTCGCAAAGGCGTTGACCTCAGCCTCGGACCTCACAGGCAGAGCCGCGATCGCGGCACCGTCGGACGCGGTGCTCGATCTGCCGCGCGATGGCCCCTTAGGGCTCGACGAGATCGCGCGGCGCGGAGGCATGACGAGCGTGATGGTCACGGCGCGTGTCGCGATGCTGCTGCTGCGGGGCGAGGTGCTCAGCCTTCCGGACGGTCGCCTGCGCCGGGCGTAGGTGCCTGTCACACTCGAAAGCGATGCCGGTGTCGCTCGAGCGCATCCTCGACGCCCGCGGCGCGACGCGCGTCCGCATCGCCCCCGACGAGTCGTGGCTCTGCTACGTCACCGACCTCACCGGCACCCCGCAGCTCTGGCGCGTCCCGACCGCGGGCGGCGCGTCGCGACGTCTCACCTTCGAATGCGATCGCGTCGGCGCGTACCGCATCTCGCCCGACGGTAAGCGGATCGCGTACGCCGCCGACGCCGGTGGCGACGAGCGCTGGCAGGTCTGGCTCATGGATGCGGACGGCGCGAACGCGCGCCGACTGACCGAGCGCGACGACCGCATCCACCATCTGCGGGATTGGACCGCCGACGGCCGCGCGCTGCTCGTGCACGCGAATACCCGCGACGAGCGATTCTTCGACCTCTGGTCGTATCCGGTCGACGGCGGCGCGCCGCGGATCCTCCACCAGTTCGACGGCACGGCCAACGACGCCACCGCGTTGCCTGACGGCGGCGTGGTGGTCACGATCAACCGGCGTCGGACGGACGAGAACCACCTGCTCCTCGTGTCGCCGGACGGCGGCAGCCGCCAACTCACGCCCGAGGAACCGGTCGGCATGTACTCGGTCGTCGGCGCCGTCCCCGGCGGTCTCGTCGTCCGCGCTCGGCGCGAACGCGACTTCGAAGGTCTCGCGACGCTTTCGTTCGACGGACGCTTCGCATGGATCGTCTCACCGGACCACGACGTCGAGGACGCGGTCGCGAGCGGTCGCCGCGACGCGTACGCGGTGAACGTCGACGGCCTATCCGAGATCCACCTGCGTGAGGGCGACAACGACCGTGTCCTCGCTGGGCTTCCGGCCGGGACGTTCCCCGTCGACCTCATCGGCGACGGCCTCGCCCTGGAGGGCGACACGATCGCCGCCGCATGGGTGCGCTACGACGCGCCCGCGACGATCTTCGTCTCGCGCCGTGGCGAGCCGTGGCGCGACCTCGTGCCCGCGGTGACGGCGGGGATCCCGAGCGACGCGCTGCCGCACGCGCGCCTCGTGAAGTGGCCGACGTTCGACGGCCGCGAGATCCCGGGCTTCCTGCTCACGCCGCGCGGGGCGCCGGCCGGCGCGCGACCGACGATCATCGACGTGCACGGCGGCCCCGAGGGCCAGGCGCGCCCGAACTGGACGCCGCGCACGGTGATGCTCGTCGCGAACGGCTTCAACGTCCTCCTGCCGAACGTTCGCGGCTCGACGGGTTACGGCAAGACGTACCAGTCGCTCGACGACGTCGAGAAACGCATGGACTCCGTGCGCGATCTCGACGCGGCAGCGGCGTGGCTCGCGTCGAGCGGCGTCGCGCCGAAGGACAAGATCGGCGTCATCGGCCAGTCGTACGGGGGATACATGGTCCTCGCGGCGATCGCGTTCTTCCCGCAGCGCGAGTGGGCCGCGGCGGTGGACGTGTACGGCATTGCGAACTTCCTCTCATTCTTCCAGCACACCGCGGCGTGGCGCAGGCCCCTGCGCGCGGTCGAGTACGGCGACCCCGTGAAGGACCGCGATCTCCTCGTGTCGCTCTCGCCCATCACGCGCCTCGACGCGATCCGCGCGCCAGTGATGTTCATCCACGGCGCGAACGACCCGCGCGTTCCGATCCAGGAGACGGAACAGATCGTCGCGGCTCTCCGCGCGAAGGGTCGCGACATCGACTACCTGCGCTTCGAGGACGAGGGCCACTCGCTCGCGAAGGCGAAGAACCGCGCCGTCGCGTACCCGCGGGTCCTCGAGTTCTTCAAGCGCCACATGGGGGCGTAGCGCTGCGCGAGGAGGCCGTCCGCGTCGCGGGTCGCCTCGAGGGCACGCTGCGCATTCCGGACGCCGCGCCGCAGGGCATCGTCGTCGTCGCGCATCCTCTGCCGACGCACGGCGGGACGATGCGGAACCCGCTCGTGGCGTCGCTCGCCCGGGCCGTCGCGGCCCGTGGCTTCTACGCGCTGCGGTTCAACTTCCGGAGCGTCGGCGCGAGCGATGGCGCCTGGACCGGCGGGACGGAGGAGTGGCGCGACATCGGCGACGCGGTCGAGCACGCGCGCGCGACGTTCCCCGAGCTGCGCGTCGGGATCACCGCGTACTCGTTCGGAGCCCTCATGACGCTGCGATGGATCGCGAACGGCGGTCGGGTGGACGGCGTCGCGCTCGTCGGCGTGCCGACACGTTCACCGACGTTCGCGCGGCAGGACCTGCCGCCGGTGCCCGATGGCACGTTCATCGTCGCGGCGGAGAACGATCAGTTCGGATCGGCCGAGGAGCTGCGGCGCGCGCTCCCGCGCGCGCGCATCGCTGAGGTGAAAGGCGTCGATCACTTCTTCGCCGGCAAGCGCGAGGAGGTCGGAGAACTCGTCGCGGATGAGCTGGCGCGCACGTTAGCATCGTCAGTCCCATGACCAGCGAGATGACGACGACGCGACCTGTGGCGGCGGCGAAAGCCACCCGCAAACGCATCCTGACGGGCGACCGCCCGACGGGTCCGCTGCACGTCGGCAACTACGTCGGCACGCTCGCCAACCGCGCGCGGCTGCAGGACGAGTACGAGACGTTCCTGCTCGTCGCGGACCACCACATGCTCACGACACGCCTCGAGGGACTGGCCGAGATCGAGCAGAACATCCGTGACGACGTCCTCGACAACCTCGCCGTCGGCGTCGACCCGGACAAGGTCACCTACTTCCTGCAGTCGCTCGTGCCGCA
>DASQIF010000311.1:0-5593 GCA_035631715.1 Candidatus Acidiferrales bacterium | reverse complement strand
CGGATGAAGCGGTCCTGCGAGATCTGGAAGACATCGCACAGGCGCCGGAACTCGGCCGCGAGATCGTCGACGAACTTCTGCGTCGGCACGCCCTTCTCGCGCGCGGCCTGCTCGTTCTTCGTGGCGTTCTCATCCGTACCGGTCAGGAAGAAGACCTCGTCGCCACGCTGACGGTGGAACCGGGCAAGCGCATCCGCACCCGTACGTTCGTACGCATGGCCCAGGTGGGGTGCGCCGTTCACGTAGTCGATGGCTGTGGTGACGTAGAACTTTGAGCGGTTCGCCTGAGTATTCTAGGTCGTGTTCGTCCGCATCCTGACGCGCGTTCTCCTCGTCCTCTTCACCTTCATCCTCATCGTCGTGCTGGCGCAGATCGCGCTCGTCGCGGCGAGCACGCGCGCGCAGCACCTCGGCCTCGGTGACGTGCTGGGTCGCGCCTGGGAGGGGACGCAGGACTACTTCTCGAGTCTGCTCCAGGTCAGCCTCGGCGAGGCTACGTCCACGTCGATCCTCGGCAATCAGCGCCGCTCGATGTGGGACGTGCTCGCGGACGCGTACCCGAAGAGCATGGTCCTCGTCGGCCTCGCGGTGGGCGTCGCCACCGGGCTTGGGATGCTCGTGGGCATCGCGGCCGCGGCGACGACGAGCCGGCGACTGCGCGGCGCGCTCCTCTCGGTGACGGTGGTCGCGATCTCGACGCCGTCGTTCCTGCTCGCGGTGCTGCTCATCCTTCTCTCGGCCACGATGGTGAGCAAGTACGGCATCCGTCTCTGGCCGTCGTTCGGTTTCGGGTGGGACGACCATCTCATCCTTCCGGTCATCGTCCTCGCCGCGCGGCCGTTCGCGCAGATCGCGAACATCACCTACGTCGCGCTCGATGAGACGCTCGGCAGCGACTACGTGCGCACGGCGCGCTCGAAGGGTCTGCGCGAGAGCCTCATCCTGTTCCGGCACGCGCTCGGCAACGCGGCCGTCCCCATCCTTGGCGCGATCGCCGCGGCGCTCTCGATCGGCCTCTCGACGCTCCCGGTGGTCGAGGTGTTCTTCTCGTGGCCGGGGCTCGGCTTCTCGCTGCTGCAGGCGATCCGCCGCTTCGACGCGGCCACGGCGGGCACGCTCCTCGGCGCGCTCGCAGTCACCATCGCGATCGTGCGCTTCGGTCTCGACGCGATCGCCGCCCGCTTCGTGCAAGCGGCCACCGGCGGCGCGGCGTGATGCGCCGCGCCATCACCTGGCAGCTCGTGCTCGGCGCGGCCATCGTCGTGGGCTGGCTCGTCCTCGGTCTGGTCGTTCCGCTCCTGACCCCGGTCGACCCGCTGAAGACACGGACGTTTATGCAGATCGGGACGCGCCTCATCCCGCCGCCCTTCGAGCCGGGCCAGTACGGATACCCGCTCGGCTCCGACAGCGCCGGCCGCGACATCTGGGTCGAGGTCATGTACGGCGCGCGGGCGACACTGGCCATCGCGTTCGTCGTGCTCCTCGCGCGCCTCGTGATCGGCGTGGTCCTCGGCGCCCTGGCGGGGTGGTTCGCGGGACGGCCGGCCGATCGGATCGTGTCGGCGTTCATCGACGCGTTCGCGGCGTTCCCGACGATCCTCTTCGCGCTGCTGTGGATCTTCGCGCTCGACATTCGCTCGGGCATCACCGCGTTCGCGATCGCGCTCGCCGTGACCGGCTGGTGGGGCTTTGGGCGCGCGACGCGCTCCGCCGTCGTCGCCCTGAACGGGCGCCCGTTCCTCGAGGCGGCGCGCTCGGTCGGCCTGTCGGAGCTCGCGGTCTTCATCCGCCACGTCATGCCGAACCTCCTGCCGATCCTCGCGGTCTCGGCCGCGCTCGAGGCGAGCGCGATCCTGCTCGCGCTCGGCGAGCTCGGGTTCCTCGGGATCGTCGTCGGTGGCGGCTTCTCGATCCCGATCGACGACCGCGGCCTCGGCGGCGGCTCGTCGTTCATCTTTTCGACCGCCGAGTGGGGCGCGATCCTCGCCGGCGGTCGATTCGCGGTGTACAGCGCGCCCTGGATCGCCATCGTGCCCGCGGCCGCGTTCGCGAGCGCGGTCTTCGGATTCAACATGCTCGGCCACGGCCTGCGGCTCCTCTTCGACCGCGCACCCGTCGCGCTGGGTCGCGTGTTCACGTGGCGCCTCGGCGCCGCGCTGGCCCTCCTCTATGTCGTCGTTCGCGTCGTCACGCCGAACATCGGACCGGCCGCCGGCTACGTACCGCTGGCGCGCTCGTTCGACGCCGACCGCGCCGAGCAGCACGCCGCGTACTTCGGCGACCCCGCTCGCCAGGGGCGTTTCAGCGGATCACCCGGCTACGTCGCGTCGGCGCAGTACGTGGCGGACCGATTCAGGGAGATGGGCCTCGAGCCGCTCGACGGCGGGTCGTATATGCAGCCCTTCAAGCAGTCCGTCGTCCACATCACCTCGACGCCGACGTTCGAGATCGTCGGACCAGGGGCGAAACCGTTCACGCACCGCGTTGACTTCTCGGAGCGCATCGGCGGACGCGCCGCGGGCGGGAGCGCCGAGGGGAACGTCGTGTACGTCGGCGGCGGCATCAAGACGCCGGAGTACAGCGACTATCAGGGCACGCATCCCGAAGGGAACATCGTGATGATCGCCGGGCCGACGATGGGGGATCCCATCGACGCCGCGATCCGCGAGGGCGCGAAGGGCGTGATCTTCGTCGTGGCCCCTGACGCGCCCGTCGGGATCATCAAGGGCTCCCCCATCGCGGCATTCGAGAAGGACACGCTTCCCGTCATCACCGTCACAGAGGCCGTCGCGAACCAGCTCCTCGCCGGGACCGGAAAGAACATCGGCGACCTCCGCGCGACGCTCGAGGAGCGCCAGCGGCGCGCGCAGCAGCGGCCCAGCCTGCAGCGGGTCGTCCCCGATCCCCTCTCGTTCGACACGAACACGCGTGTCCGGCTCTCGGTGGCGGTGAGCCCGGTGGAGCAGGTCGACACGATGAACGTCGTCGGCATGATCCGCGGCACGGACGCGGACCGGGCGCAGAAGTTCCTCATCGTCGGCGGGCATCTCGACGGCGTCGGCGTCGACCCGAACGGCACGCTGTTCCCCGGCGCGAACGACAACGGCTCCGGCCCGGCCGTGGTCATCGAGGTCGCGCGCGTGCTCGCCGCGCACCGCGACATGCTGAAGAACTCCTTCATCTTCGCCGCGTTCGCGGGCGAGGAGGAGGGGCTCGTCGGCTCGGAGATCTTCGTCCAGAACTCCGTCACGAAACCCTACCGGCCGGAGAACGTCATCGCGATGGTCAACCTCGACATGGAGGGATGCTGCGGCAGCCTCGCGGCCTCCGACGAGAACTTCGCGCTGCACGACCGCATGAAGAGCGCTGCCGACCGGCTCGGGTACGACCTCGGCTACACCCCGCTGATCGGCAGCAGCGATCAGGCCACCTGGATCCGCAGGCGTGTCCCGGCGATCAACGTCGGACCGACGGATCTCGGACCGTTCCACACCACCGGCGACACGGTCGCGACCCTTGACCCGAAGAAGATCCGCGAGTCCGGCGAGGTCGTGGTGCAGGCGCTCCTCGAGTTGGGCGCGTCGCAGTGAGACGCGCGCTCGCGGCGCTGCTGCTCGCGTCATGCACGGCCGCGCCGAACGCGGTCGCCACGGCGTCGCCGTCCGCGGCCGCACCGAGCGTGTCGCCGTCGACCTCGCCCGCGAGCCGGTTCGACGGCGCGAAGGCGCACGATCACCTCGCCTATCTCGCCGATCCGGCGCGCGGCGGGCGCTTCACGGGCTCGCCCGGGTTCGCCGATGCCGCGGGCTACGTCGCGGACCGCTTCCGTGACATCGGCCTCGAGCCGGCCGGCGACAACGGGACATTCTTCCAGCGCTTCCCGGTCCAGATCGTCGACCTCGCGACGACGCCGACCCTCGCGCGCACCGGCGCGAACGCGAAGACCTTCGTCCACCGCGTGGACTTCACCGAGAGCGTGGGCGGGCGCGCCGGCACCGGCAGCGCCGAGGGCGCGCTCGCCGTCGTCGGCGGCGGCTCGGCGTCGGGCGGACAGGACGACTTCACCGGCGTGGACGTGAAGGGTCACATCGCGGTCGTCACCGGCCCCACGCAGGGCGGCTACCTCGAGAACGCGTACGCGCGCGGCGCGACCGGCGTGCTGCTGGTGGGCGACGCGTCGCTCAAGTTTTCGTATCTCGCGTCGTTCTTCGGACAGACCATCCCGGTGCTGGTGATCACCGAGAGTGCCGCGAACGATCTCATCGCGCCCTCCGGAAAGACGGTGGCGCAGGTGCGCGACGCGGTGCGTGCCCGGCGCTCCACGCCGAACGCGCCAGCGTCGGGCTTCGACGTCGACACGACGGTGCGCATGAGCGTGTCGCTGACGCCCTTGCACGAGGTCCAGGCGATGAACGTCGTCGGATTACTGCGCGCGAGCGGACCCGACGCCGCGCGCGCCGTGATGGTCGGCGGTCACCTCGACGGGGTCGGGACCGATCCGAACGGCACGGTGTTCCCCGCCGCGAACGACAACGCCTCGGGGCCGGCGATCACCATCGAGGTCGCGCGCGCGCTCGCCGCGCACCGCGCGGAGCTCGTGCGTTCTGTGGTGTTCGTGGCGTTCTCCGGTGAGGAGGAGGGCTACCTCGGGTCGGAGGCGTACGTCGCGCGCACCGCGGCCAGCCCGGGCCGCATCGAGAGCCTGGTCGCGATGCTGAACCTCGACGTCATCGGCTGCTGCGGCGACACGCTCGAGTCATCGACCGAGTCGAGCACGATGGTCGACCGCATCCGCGCGGCGGCGCAGCGCGCCGGGATCCCGTTCCGCTCCACCGGGCCGGGCGGCAGCGACCAACAGACGTTCAGCAAGCGCGGGGTCCCTTCGGCGCTAGTCCTGTGGTCGGACTACGTGCTGCACACGACCACCGACACGATCGCGAAGGTCGACGTCGCGCATCTCCAGCGTGCGGGCGACGTCGTCACCGCCGTCGCCCTCGATCTCGCGCGAGGCGAGGGACCTTAGCCGGCCGCGGCCGAGCGGGCGTAGTCGAAGACGACCTGCAGGGCGGTCGTCAGGGCGAGTGGCCGCCACAGCCCCGAGGCGGCCGCCAGGACGGGAAAGTTCAGCCAGGCGTCCGGCACGACGCTGAGGAGCGCGCCGATGGACAGGAGCGCCGAGAGAACGACCGTCGCCGCGTGCAACCGCGCGTACATCTCCAAGGCCTCCCGTCGCCCTTCAACTATCCCTTTGGCGATGGTGCACATGCCAGGGCGTGCGCGCGATGGCACGTTGGTACTAGGACGATGTGAGCGAGGCGACGCGCTCCTCGATGACGCGGGCGGCGGATGCGCGCAGATCCGGCGCCGCCGCGGGCTCGCTCTCGACGTCGGCGAGCGCGTTGTAGACATTCCGCACAAGGCGCTGCGCCTCGGTCGGGGGACGTCCGATGCCGGCGAGCGTCTTGTCCAGCTGGATGGTGTGCTGGCGCAGGTGCTCCTCGAAGCGATGCAGGCGGAACCGCAGGCCCATGGCGCCGTCCCAGTACCAGGACCGCGCGTCGACCTCCTCGTCGGTGATGTCACCGAGCTCGCG
>DASQIF010000310.1:0-2502 GCA_035631715.1 Candidatus Acidiferrales bacterium | reverse complement strand
CAAAGAGATCGTCGTCGCGTTCGACGCGGCCGACCAGAGCGCGGCGCGCGACGCGGTGCGCCTCATGGGCAGCGAGCTCCTCGCGAACCCGGTCATCGAGGACTACGCCTTCGATCTGAAGGAGGCGGCCCCGGTATGACCCGGGTCGCGCTGCTCCGCTATCCGGGCACCTGGAGCGAGCGCGATTTCGCGCACGCGTTCTCGCTCGTGCCCGACGTCGAGACGGAGATCGTGTGGCACGAGGACGCGACCGACCTGTCGCGCTTCGACGCGGCGGTCGTGCCCGGCGGATTCGCGTACGGGGATTACCTGTGCGCCGGCGCGATCGCGAAGATCTCGCCGGCCACGAAGGCGCTGCGCCGCTTCGCCGACAGCGGTCGTCCGGTCCTCGGCTCGTGCAACGGCTTCCAGATCCTGTGCGAGGCCGGCCTTCTGCCGGGCGCGCTGCTGCGTAACGTGAGCCTCGAGTACCGCTGCGAGTGGATCCACGTGCGCGTCGAGCAGGAGGACACGCCGTGGACGCGCGGACTGAGCGGCGCCGTCCTCCGCATGCCCATCGGCCACGGCGAGGGGTGCTTCGTCGCCGACCCCGACACCATCGCCGAGATCGAGAGCCAGGGCCGCGTCGTGTTCCGCTACGTCGACGCGAAGGGCGCGGCGACGCTCGAGGCGAACCCGAACGGCGCCACCGCGAACATCGCCGGGGTGTGCAACGCGGCCGGCAACGTCGTCGGGCTCATGCCGCACCCCGAGCGCTGCGCCGAGGAGCTGCTCGGCGGGACGGACGGGTATCGAGTACTGGCGAACGTGGCACGAACGCTGGTCGGCACGGGTCCTGCGTTATATAGAGGAGAGACCTGAGATGGACCTCTTCGAGAGGCAGGCCCAGCTCCATTCGCTGTTCCAGCGAAGTCCTGTCGACGCGGCCTACTCGCAGGGGACCGCCTCCGGCCGCCGGATCGCCGGCGCCTACCAGGACCTGGACGTCGCGCTCCTCCTGGTCGAGAAGGTGAAGGCCAACGAGTTCTTCGACTACCAGGTCTACTTCGTGAGCGAGCTCAGCAAGACGCTCGAGACCGAGGGCCTGGACGTGGTCATCCTGAACCAGGCGAGCCTGCTCCAGCGCGCGCAGGTGATCCGATCGTGGCCGCTCCTGTACCAGCGCAACGAGAAGCGCCGCGTGCAGTGGGAGACGCGCGCGGTCATGGAGTACCTCGACTTCCAGAAGTACGACGACCTGCAGTCCAAGGCGCTCGCCGAGCGCACCAAGAGCGACCGCTTCGCCATCGACCGCGAGTACGTCGCGGCGCGGCTCGCTCGACTGCGCGAGTACGCGCAGCTCCTCGCGGATCTCCAGCCGATCGACCAGGCGAAGTTCAAGAGCGACCCGAAGCTGTACGGGCTCGCGCAGTGGTACCTGCAGCAAGCGGTCGAGCTCCTGTTCGGGACGGGCGCCTACCTCGTGATGGCGCTCGCCCTCCCCAAGCCCGAGCAGTATCACGACATACTTGATGCTGTGGCGGGGCACGGGATCATCGAGAAGCCGCTCGCGTATCGACTGGAGCACCTCGCCAACATCCGCAACCTCCTCGCGTACGACCGCGAGCAGACCGACATCGACGACGTATACGGGCAGATCCAGACGCGCGTCGCCGACCTCGTCGCGTTCGCCGATCGCGTCGAGCGTTTTGTTGGAGCGCGCGAAGACGCATGAGTGCGTCCCCGTTGGTGACGGGGGCGACGGCGGCGAAGCCTAAGCAGGACATCGCGCGCGAGGTCGGTCTCACACCCTTTGAAGCCGAGCGTGTGCGCGCCCTCGTCGGCCGCGAGCCGAACCTCCTCGAGTGGGCGATGTTCGGCGCGATGTGGAGCGAGCACTGCGCGTACAAGCATTCGAAGAAGCTGCTGCGCACGCTGCCGACGAAGGGACCGCGGGTCGCGGTCGGCCCCGGCGAGAACGCCGGCGCCGTCGATCTCGGCGACGGGCTGCTCTGCGCCTTCAAGGTCGAGAGCCACAACCATCCCTCCGCGGTCGAGCCGTACCAGGGCGCGGCCACCGGCGTCGGCGGGATCCTGCGCGATGTCTTCGCGATGGGCGCGCGCCCGGTCGCGCTGCTGAACGCGCTCTGCTTCGGCGAGCCCGCCGAGAAGCGGGCGCGCCGTCTGGTGGGCGGCGTGGTCGGCGGCATCTCCTTCTACGGGAACTGCATCGGTATCCCCGACATCGCGGGGCACGTGTCGTTCGAGCCGTGCTATCTCGACAACCCGCTGGTGAACGCGATGTGCGTCGGCCTCGTGCGGAGAGAGCACCTCAGCCTCGCGAACTCGGCGCGCCCCGGCAGCGCGGTCTATCTCGTCGGCTCCGACACCGGCCGCGACGGCATCGCCGGCGCGTCGCTCCTCGCGTCCTTCGAGCTCGGCAGCGGCGACGAGGAGAAGCGCCCGTCGGTGCAGGTGGGCAACCCCTTCCTCGAGAAGCTCCTCATGGAGGCGACGCTCGAG
>DASQIF010000309.1:0-4658 GCA_035631715.1 Candidatus Acidiferrales bacterium | reverse complement strand
GCGACGGCCGCGCCTACACCGTGCTGCTCGACGGTGAGGACGTCACGTGGATCATCCGCGGCGCGGACGTCGACCGCGTCGTCTCGCAGGTCGCGCGCGTGCCCGCAGTCCGGGACACGATGGTCGCACAGCAGCGCGCGCTCGCCGAGCGCGGGCGTGTGGTCATGGTGGGCCGCGACATCGGCACCGTCGTGCTGCCCAACGCCGCGCTCAAGATCTTCCTCACGGCATCGGCCGCGGAGCGCGCGAAGCGCCGCGAGGAGGAGCTGCTCGCGCGCGGCGAGGTGCGCCCCAGGCAGGAGCTGCTCGGCGAGATCCTGCGTCGTGACCGGCTGGACAGCGAACGGAAGGTCGCGCCGCTGCGCGCGGCGGAGGACGCGGTCGTGGTGCAGACCGATGGCCTCGCCGTGGGTCAGGCGCTCGACAAGGTCCTCGCGATCGTCACCGCGGCCTGATGCTCCCGCCGCCGTACACGCCGCAGGAGCGCCTTTACGTCTGGCGCGTCGGCTACCCGGTGCTGCGCGCGCTCGCGCTCTTCCTCATGCCCGTCCGTCTCGAGGGCGTGGAGCGCATCCCGCCGGGCGGCGTGATCCTCGTCGCCAATCACATCTCGTGGAAGGACCCGCCGTGGCTCACGTTCGCGCTGGATCGCGCCGTGCGCTTCATGGGCAAGGAGGAGCTGTTCCGGGTCCCGATACTCGGTGGCGTCCTGCGCCTCTCGGGGAACTTCGGCGTGCGGCGCGGCGAGGCCGATCGACGCGCCTTGGTGACCGCGCTGCGCGTGGTGCAGGCGGGTCTCCCGCTCGGTTTCTTCCCCGAGGGACACCGCAGCGAGAGCGGGGCGATGATCCGCGCGCACCCCGGCGTCGCGCTCGTCGCGCGGCGCGCCGGCGTGCCGATCGTCCCGGTCGGTGTCATCGGCAGCAAGCGCGCGCGGATCGGCGCGTTCTGGCGCCGTGATGTCCTGTTCCGCATCGGCGAGCCCTTCGATCCAAAGGAGCTCCCGCAGGGCGACGAGCAGGCCGCGGCGGACGAGATCATGCGTCACGTGGCCGCGCTGCTCCCGAGTGAGATGCGCGGCGTCTACGGCACACCTACCAAATAGACTTATCTCGTATGGAAGTCCTCCTCGCCCGCGAGAACGGGTTCTGCTTCGGCGTGAAGAAGGCCGTCCAGCTCACCGAGGCGGCGGCTGAGAGCGGGCGTCCCGTGCACAACCTCGGGCAGGTCGTGCATAACCCGAAGATCAGCCAGCGCCTCGAGGCCCGCGGCGTCAAGACGATCAAGGACCCGAGCGACGCGACCGACGGCATCGTCGTCATCCGCGCGCACGGCGTCCCGCCGGAGGTCCGCGCGGCGATCGAGGAGCGCGGTCTTGAGTGCATCGACGCCACCTGCTCGCTCGTCCTGCGCGCGCAGCGCTTCACCAAGCAGCTCGCGGACGAGGGCTACACCGTCGTGCTCCTCGGAACGCCGGACCACCCCGAGGTCGTGGGCCTGCGGGCCTTCGCCGGCACGAACTATCACATCGTCGAGACCGAGGAGCAGTGGAAGAAGCTTCCGAAGATGAAGCGCGCCGGCGTGGTGTCGCAGTCGACGCAGCCCCCGTGGGCGTTCACCGCGCTCGTCGCGCACGTCGCGACGATCGCCCAGGAGATGAAGGTCTACAACACCGTCTGCCCCGTGACCGTGAAGCGGCAGAACGCCGCGAGCGAGCTCGCCGAGCAGGTGCGGACGATCATCGTGGTGGGCGGCCGCAACTCGGCGAACACGCGCGAGCTCGTGAACCTCGCGCGCATGCAGGGACGCGACGCGTATCACATCGAGAACGCCGATGAGGTGAGGCCCGAGTGGGTCCAGGGCCAGGAGCGCGTCGGTCTCATCGGTGGATGCTCGACGCCCATGGACACGTTGCTCGAAGTGAAGGAGCGCATCGAGGCCCTCGCCGAACCGGTCGCGGTCTAGACCGCGATGGCGAAGGCCGTCGTCGCCATCGTCGGGCGTCCGAACGTGGGCAAGTCCACGCTGTTCAATCGCCTCGTCGGCGAGCGCGTCGCGATCGTGGAGGACCTGCCCGGCACGACCCGCGATCGCATCTACGCGACGGCCGACTGGCGCGGCCGTGAGTTCTCGCTCATCGACACCGGTGGCCTCGACGATCCGCGCGCCGGGTTGATGGAGGCGGCGGTGCGACGCCAGGCGGAAGCGGCGATCGCCGAGGCGGATCTCGTCCTCTTCGTCGTCGACGCACAGGCCGGCATCCTCCCGGTCGAACACGACGTCGCGGACCTGCTGCGACGCAGCCGGAAGCCGGTGCTCCTCGTCGCGAACAAAGCCGACTCATGGCGAGGCGAGGCGCAGGCCGCGGAGTTCTACGAGCTCGGTCTAGGGGATCTCTTCGCGGTCTCGGCGATCCAGGGGCTCGGCATCGGCGATCTCCTCGACGCGATCGTCGAGCGCCTCCCCGCCGACGTCGCGGAGGCCGAGACCACCGATCCGCGCGTCGCGATCGTCGGGCGACCGAACGTCGGTAAGTCGTCGTTCCTCAACACGCTGGTCGGGAGCGAACGCGCCGTCGTGAGCGAGATCCCGGGCACGACGCGCGACGCGGTCGACTCGCTCGTCGAGTTCGACGGGCGGCGCGTGGTCCTCGTTGACACCGCGGGCATCCGCCGGCGCGGGCGGATCGACGAAGGCATCGAGAAGTACGCGCTGCTGCGGACCGCGCAGGTGCTGGAGCGCGCCGACGTCGCGATCCTCCTCACCGACGCGACCGAGGGTGTGACCGCGCAGGACGTGCACATCGCCGGCTACGCCATCGAGGCCGCCGTCGGTCTCGTTCTGGCGGTGAACAAGTGGGACGTGGTAGACCGTGGAACGGAGATGACGGCCGCCGTCGAGCGAGAGGTCGCGCGCGAGTTCCACTTCGCACCCTGGATGCCCCATCAGTTCGTCTCGGCGAAGACCGGCCGCAACGTGCGCACGACGCTCGAGACCGCGCTCGCGATCGTGGACGAGCGCAAACGGCGCATCCCGACCTCCGATCTTCATCGCCTGCTCACCGATGCCGTCGCTTCCCATCCGCCGTCAGCGCATCGCGGCAAAGAGTTGCGCTTCACACACGTGACCCAGGCACGCGGCAAGGCGCCGACGTTCGTGTTCTTCGTCAGCGACCCGGAGGGTGTCCACTTCACCTACCAGCGCTATCTCGAGAACAAGCTCCGCGAGCAGTTCGGTTTCGCGGGGACGCCGATCAAGCTCGAGTTCAAGGGCGCGACGTCGTGATCCCAGCGCTCGCGACCGCGCTCCTCGCGGGCATCATCGGGTACGGCATCGGGTCGATCTCGACCGGCTACCTCGTCGGGCGCATCTACCGCAACGTCGACCTGCGCGAGGTCGGCAGCGGGTCGACCGGCGCCACGAACACGTTCCGCACGCTCGGCCGCGGCGCGGGCCTGCTCGTCGCGCTCCTCGACATCGTGAAGGGCATCGTCGCGGTCTGGATCGCGCACGAGCTCGAGCCCCAGGGCGGCGACTATCAACGCCTCGCCGAGGCGCTCGCGGCGATCGGCGCCGTCGCCGGCCACTGCTGGCCGCTCATCCTCCGCGGCCGCGGCGGTCGCGGTGTGGCCACGGGATTCGGCGCGCTCCTCTTCGTCGCGACACCCGCATGGGCGAGCGCGGTCGCCGCCTTCGCCCTGTGCCTCGCACTGACGCGCATCGTCTCGCTGAGCTCGCTGGCCGCCGTCGCCGGCGCGCTCGTCGGCTACCTGCTCTTCAGCGCCACCGGCTGGCTGTCGTTCAGCTGGTGGACGCTCGCGTTCATCCTCGTCGCGGGCGCGATCGTCTACGTGCGCCACGTGCCGAACATGCAGCGCATCGCGCGGGGCGTCGAACCGCGGGTCGGGGCATGAGCCGGGTCGGCGTCCTCCAGGCGGGCTCCTGGGGGACGACGCTCGCGACGATCCTGGCGCGCGACGCCGGACGCGACGTGATCCTTTGGACCCGCGACCCCGAGCGCGCACGCCAGCTCGCCGCGGAGCGCGAGAACCAGCGCTACCTGCCGGGGATCCGCATCCCCGAGCGCGTCACGATCACCGCAGATCTCGAGGAGGCGATCGGCACGGCCGACGATCTGATCGTTGCGGCGCCGAGCATCGGGGTGGTGGCGCTGCGTGACGCCGTGCGCCCGCTCATTCAGCCGCGTCACCACGTGCTGTCGGCCACGAAGGGGCTCGCGGCGGACGGCCGCCGGATGAGCGAGCTGTGGGGCGAGGCCGTGGGCGCCACGCGCGTGGCGGTCGTCTCGGGTCCGAACATCAGCCGCGAGATCGCGGCCGGCCATCCCGCGGCCACCGTCGTCGCGTCGGTCGAGCCGGAGACCGCGAAGCGCTTCCAAGTCCTCGTGGGCACCCCGATGTTCCGCGCGTACACCGACGCGGACGTCGTGGGGGTCGAGCTGTGCGGCGCGCTCAAGAACATCGTCGCGCTCGGAGCGGGCGCGGTCGACGGGATGGGCTACGGCGACAACGCGAAGGCCGGCTTCATGACGAGAGGACTCGCAGAGATCGCGCGCTACGGGTTCGCGTGCGGCGCGAATCCGCTCACCGTCGCCGGCCTTGCGGGGGTAGGGGACCTCATCGCCACCTGTATGAGCA
>DASQIF010000308.1:0-4867 GCA_035631715.1 Candidatus Acidiferrales bacterium | reverse complement strand
CGCGGAGATGAGCGTGCCGGTCATGGTGACCGGCTCGACGTCGCCGTGGTGACCGACGACGCCGTCGATGACCACCTGCGGGAAACCGTAGCGGCGAAGGAGCTCGCCACCGATGACGGTGTGCGCGCCCTCGACCTCGTGATCGATGGCCTTGCCGATGTCGTGCAACAGGCCTGCGCGCTTCATGGTCTGCACGTCGTACCCGGTCTCGGCCGCGAGCATGCCCGCGACGTGCGCGACCTCGATGGAGTGACGGAGGACGTTCTGTCCGTACGAGGTGCGGAAATGCAGACGCCCGAGGAGCTTCACGAGATCGGGGTGCAGCCCGCCGATGCCGACCTCGTAGACCGCGGCCTCCGCGGCCTCCTTCATGACCTGGTCGATCTCGGTCTTCGCGCGCGCCACCATCTCCTCGATGCGCGCGGGATGGATGCGGCCGTCGACGAGGAGCCGCTCGAGGGCGCGCTTCGCGACCTCGCGGCGGATCGGGTCGAAGCCGGAGACGACGACCGCCTCGGGCGTGTCGTCGATGATGAGGTCGACGCCGGTAAGGGTCTCGAGGGTGCGGATGTTGCGGCCCTCGCGGCCGATGATGCGGCCCTTCATGTCGTCGCTCGGAAGCGCGACCACGGTCACGGTGTGCTCGGTCGTGTGCTCCGCGGCGAAGCGCTGGAGGGCCATAGTGATGACGTCGCGCGCCTTCGCGTCGGCGCGCTCGCGGGCCTCGACCTCCATCTCGCGCACGCGGCGATTGATGACGTCGCGCATCTCCTCCTCGACGCGTTCGAGGAGCAGGCTGCGCGCCTCGTCCATGCTCAGGGAGGCGACACGGGCGAGCTCGGTCCGCTGCTCGTCCTGCAGCTGGGTGATCTTCGCCCGCTCATCGTCCAGTTCCTTTTCACGGACGCCGAGCTTGCGGTCGCGCTCTTCCACCTGGGCGATCTTCTGGTCGAGCTGCTCGTCCTTCTTGTCCAGCCGCTGCTCGTAGCGCTGGAGCTCTGCGCGGCGCTCGCGGTTCTCGAGCTCTGCGGTCTTCGCGACCTTGAGGGCTTCGTCCTTGGCCTCGAGGATGATCTCCTTTTGACGGGCGTTCGCCTCGGCCACGAGCCGCTCCGCGTTGGCACGCGCGGTGGCCTCGCTTGACAGAGCGAACGAGCGACGCAGAAAGAGGGCGATCCCGAAGCCGAGCAAGCCTGCGACGAGGGCCACAAGGCCCACGACGAGGGTGTCGGGCATGTGACGCGTTCCTTTCCGTGTTAGCGCGCGAACGAGGACGCCCGCCGTGTTGGGGTGAGAGCCCCCGGATCGCAAACCGAGCGGTGGAACGGCGCGCTCCTCCGCTCGGAGGGTTCACAAAGTTAGTGAGACGAGGATAGCGCCGCTCATGCGTCGTACGCAATGCGGACGGACCGACCGCGCGCGTACGCTCGGTTTTCGCTGATGCGTGAGCTCGTCGACTCCTACGCGCCCCGCGGCACGCGGCTTCTCCTCACGAGCTCATTCCTCGCGACGGTGCCGCTCGGCTACCTCATCGTGGTGCTGCCGCTCTACCTCGCGCGCGCCGGGATCGAGCCCGCCATCATCGGCGGCTTCTACACCGCCTCCGGCGCGATGACCGCGGTCCTCGTGGCCTTCTCCGGTGTCTTCGCCGACCGCTGGGGCCGCCGGCGCTTCCTCATCGCCGGCACGCTCCTGCCCATCGCGAGCTACCTCATCTTCGCGTCGACGCTCGACATCCCGTGGCTCGTGTTCGCGAGCTTCCTCGGCGGCGTCGGGCTCGCCAACGGCGCCGCGGGCGCTCTCACGATCTCCTCGTTCGACGCACTGCTCGCGGACAACACCACGGAGACGACGCGCACAAAGGTCTTCGCCGCGAGCCAGGCGCTCTGGAGCGGCGCGCTCGCGATCGGCTCGCTCTGCGCCGGCGCGCCCGAGGTCATCTCGCGGATCGCTGGCATCCCGGCGATCGACGCGTACCGCCCGCCGTATCTCGTCATGGCCGCGCTCACGCTCTTCGCGGGGCTCGCGCTCATCCCGATCCGCGACGACCCCGCCGTGCACGCGAAGCGCGCGAGCGCGGGCTGGCTGCCGAAGCGCAGCCGCCAGGCCATCGCGACCTACTCGCTCGGCGTTGGGTTCCTCGGCTTCGGTCTCGGGATCGCGATCCAGCTACTGCCGCTCTGGTACGGCGTGCGGTTCGGCGTGCACGAAGGCGATCTCGGCCCGTGGTACGCCGCCGGGCAGCTCGCGTCGCTCACGACGCTGGTCGTGATCCCCTACCTCGAGCGCCGACTGGGCGGTCCGAACAGCATGCTCGTCGCGCTGTCCTCGGCGGCGATCTGTCTCGGGCTCATCGTCATCGCGCCGGTCTTCTGGATCGCCGCGTCGCTGCACGTCGTGCGCAGCTTCGTGACGAACCTGTCGTGGCCGTTCCAGCAGTCCATGCTCATGACCGCGACCGTGCCGGAGGAACGCGCGACCGCGGTCGGCACGGGTTTCGCGGTGTGGGGCGCGACGAACGCGCTCGGCCCGCTCGCCGGCGGCGCGCTCATCGGCGCGGGCAGCTTCGCGCTTCCGCTGCTCGTCGGCGCGGTCATGTACCTCTGCGGCGGGGTCGTCTTCGGCCTCGGGTTCCGGCGTCTCCTCGCGCGCCGCGCTCCGGTCGCTACCGTGTACACCGATGCCGCTCCCTGACCTCGAGACGCACCTCGACGAGAAGGCGCTCGACGACCTCGTCGCGACCGGCGGCTGGTCGCGCGACGGCGAGACGATCACGAAGACCTACCGCTGCAAGGGCTGGAAGGACGCCATCGCGTTCGTCGACCGCGTCGCAAAGGCCGCCGACGAGGTGAACCACCACCCCGACATCCACGTCGAGAGCTACCGCACGGTGCGCATCGTCACGACCACCCACGCGACGAAGAAGCTCTCGGACGCCGACGTCGCGCTCGCCCGCCGCATCGACGCGGCGTTCTCGGCCTAGCTTCCGCGCTCCAGCGTCTCGACGAGCAGCTCGAGATCCCCGGCCGCCGCGGCGAGCCGCGCGCGCGACGCCGCGGGCATGCGTCGCAGCGCCGAGGCGATGCGCCGCACGCGCTCGTCGCGGCCCTCCCGCACCATGCGCGCCCCCGTCGTCGTCGGGCTCACCAGCACGGCGCGCTCGTCCGCGCGGTCGGTCGCGCGGCGCACCAGGCCGGCGCGCTCCAGGATCGCGACGGTCCGTGTCATCGCCGGCGCACCCACCCGCTCCGTGGCCGCCAGGGCGCTCATGCGGATGGGGCCGGCGAAGAACACGACCCCGAGCGCGGAGCGGTGCTCGGCCGCGAGGTCCTCACCGGGGCCGGTGCGCCGCAGGGCCCGGCCCATGTGCACGGCCGCCGAGTTCAGACGTGTCGCGAGGTCCCGTTTCATGGCATGATGCAGATTACTTCATCGGCTGAAGTAATCGCGCGGGGAGGCAGACATGCGCATCGGGCTCATCGCTGACAACCACAGCCGCACGCCGGACGGTGCCGACCTGCCGCAGCAGGTCCTGGACGCGTTCGCCGGCGTCGATCTCATCGTCCACTGCGGGGACGCGGGATCGTGGGGCACGCTCGACCGGCTCGCGACGGTAGCGCCGGTGATCGGCGTCCGCGGCGGCCACAACGGCGAGACCGACGATCCACGCATCGACGGCGAGAAGCGGGTCGTCGACGTCGATGGGTTGCGCGCCGGGGTCGTGCACGACCTGGTGAAACAGGGCCTCGCGAAGGAATCGTCCCCGCGGCTCGTGCCCGTGCAGGCGGATCTCGGCGCGGCCCTCGACGACTTCTTCGGCGAGCAGGTGGATCTCCTGCTCTACGCGGGGACGCACGTCCCCCGCGTCGGGAGCGTCAGTGGCAAGTTCGCCGTGAACCCTGGCAGCCCGACCCTGCCGCTTGACCGTCCCCGTGGGTCGCTCGGCAGCGTGGCCATCGTCGAGGTCGACGCCGGGATCGCGAGCGCTCGCGTCGTGGAGCTCTGGCGCTAGGAGTCGTCGACCGAGGCGCGCATGACCTCTTCGATCGTGTCGTAGTCGAAGCCGCGCGCGGCGAGATACGCGTGGATCTTCCGCTTGCGCTCCTGCGGCGGCAGCGTCGTCCAGCGCGAGAGCGGGCGCGAGAGCGCCCGCTTGGCGAGCTCGACGTCCGCGTCCGGCGCCCGCTCCCCCAGGACGGTCTCGATGACGTCGCGCGCGACGCCCTTCTGCATCAGCTCCGTCCGTAAGGCGCGGTCGCCGCGCGGCTTGAAGCGCTCGCGCTGCTCGACCCAGTACCGTGCGAACGCGTCGTCGTCGACGTAGCGCTGCGCGCGCAGCTTGTCGACGGCCGACTCGATGGCGGTGTCGTCGTAGCGCTTGCCGCGCAGGTGCCGGACGATCTCGGTGACGGACTTCGGGCGGCTCGCGAGGTAGCGGACGGCGAGGTCGTAGGGATCGCCGGTCGGCTCGCTCGCGCTGGGCTTGCGGCTCCTAGGCCTCGTCGGCATCGGCCGCGGCCACCGGCAGCGCGCCCGACTTCTCTCGGACCTTCGCCTCGATCTCCGCCGCTACGGCCGGGTTGTCGCGCAGGTACTGCTTCGCGTTCTCGCGGCCCTGGCCCAGGCGCGACTTGTCGTAGTTGATCCACGCGCCGGACTTGTCGATGACGCCGGTGAGCAGGCCCATGTCGAGCAGCCCACCCTCGCGCGAGATGCCCTCGTTCGCGAGGATCTCGATCTCGGCGATCTTGAAGGGCGGCGCGACCTTGTTCTTCACCACGCGCACCTTCACGCGGCGCCCGATGATGTCGGTCCCGTTCTTGATCGGCTCGATCGGCCGGACGTCGACGCGGATCGACGCGTAGAA
>DASQIF010000307.1:0-2604 GCA_035631715.1 Candidatus Acidiferrales bacterium | reverse complement strand
TTTGAGGCGGTGCGCGGGAAGAACCCGAAGTACCGAGACTGGCTCACTCCTATCTATCCGTCAGCCCACCACAGCTAGCGGACGAGGTCGGTCGCGAGCCCTCGGAAGTCGGTGCCGATCCTGACGAGGATGTCGGGCGCGGTGCTGTCGCTCGACGTCTCGATGGGGATGTTCCCGAGCGCCGCCCGCAGCTGCTCCGCGGTGTAGCGCTTCGAGGAGTTGCGCAGCACGATCGCTGAGCGCGCGCTGTTCGACGCGGTGGTGACCCCGGTGATGCCGTACGCGCGGAGCGCGAGGCGGTCCGCGAGGTCGCGCGCCGCGCCCGCCGGCGCGCCGCTGTTCTGGATCTCGACGCGCGCGCCCTCCTGGCGGACCTTGGGGTCGTAGAAGAGCTGCGCGGCGAAGTCGAGGACCTTCGACTTGTCGGGGATGAGATAGAAACCGCCGTCGTTGGTCTGCGTGAGCTCGCAGTGCGGGAAGTCCCCGCCGCACGGGTAGAGCACCTCGCTGCGGATGTCGGATGAGTCGATGCCCGTGCCGGTGCGCGCGAGCGGCAGCGTGTTCGCGGGGTCGAAGTCCGTCTCGATCGTCGTGCCCACCGTGTCGACGAGCGCGGGCAGCGAGCGAAGGGCGTCGGGCTGCGCGAGTCGGGTGCGCAGCGCCGAGATGATGTCCTGCTGTCGCTTCGCGCGGCTGTAATCGCTCGAGTCGTGACGTGAGCGCGCGTACTTGAGCGCGGTGTCGCCGTGCATGAGCTGCGGACCGGCGGCGATGTCGAGCCGCTCGACGCCGAAGTCGACGGTGGGGTACGACTCGTCGCGCACCGGCCGTTTCGCGTCGACGATGACTCCGCCAACTCCGTCAATGATGCGGTTGAACGCTTCGAAGTTGATGAGCGCGTATGCGTGGATCGGTATCCCGAGCAGGTCGCTCACCACGCGCCGGACGAGGGCCGGGCCGCCGGTCGCGTATGCGGCGTTGATCTTCCCCTGGTATGTGCCCGCGCGGTCGATGTAGGTGTCGCGCGGGATGGACAGCATCGACGCGGTCTTGTTGATCGGGTCGAGCGACACCACGAGCATCGTGTCCGTGTTCTGATCGGTCTTATCGCCTTGCCGTGTGTCGATGCCGAGGAGCAGGACGTTCAGCCGCTGCTCACCGCTCCAATCCGGCGCCTGCGCGTCGACCGCGCCCGCTGAGTTCGCATGGATCTGCGCGAACGGCGCGAACATGCGCGCGGCCAGCGACGCCCACGGCGCCGAGCCCCGGTAGATCGTCGTGTAGCCGCCGATGAGCGCGAAGGTGACGACGGCGAGGATCGCGTAATCCACGACGTGCCGGCCGCGCATGCGGTGCATCCGTCCGGCGAAGGCGTCGCCGACGACGTACAGGTGGTACACGAGCAGCCATGCGACGACGACGAACGTGAGGAGCGGCGCGTTGCGCAGCACGACCGACGTGAGCGGGTCGGCGTACGCGACGATCGAGCCGACCAGCGCGAACGCCAGCACCGGCAGGATGAGCATGAGGATCCCGCGCACCCAGCGGTCGGCGTAGATCTGACCGAGTCCCGGTAGGAGAGCGGAGAGCACCGCGGCGTAGCCCGGTGACCCGCCGTCGGGCGCGCGCGAGCGCGTCTGACGGACGATGCGTTCGCTGCGCGACGCCGCTGTCCCGCGCGGGTGGCCGCAGCGCGCACAGAGCGCGGCCGAGCCGAGGTTCTTCGTGCCGCACCGCAGGCATTGCCACGGCAGCGGCCCGGAATTCGACATGGGATGACTAGCGTACGAGACTCGACGCGAGTGGAAGGCAGCCGCCACGTGAGCACCGCGACGCTCCGCGGCGCGCGCGCCGTGGCCATCCTGTGCGCGGTCCTCTTCTTCGTGCCGACAGTGCTGTCATTCGTCTTCCCGAGCGCGTTCCTGTTTCAGCCCCACCAGCTGGTCTACGAGCGGATGCTGGGCGCGGTCCTCGCCGCGATGGCCGTCGCGCTGCTGCTGTCGATGCGCGATCCCATCCGGAACGCGGGCGTATACGCCACTGTCGGGCTCGTCGCCGGGACGGTCGACGCGGCGATCATGTACTCGCTCGTCATCGACGGCGGCGACGTCGCTCACTGGTTCGTCCAGGTCCCGCTGCTCGGCGCGATCGCGGTGCTGCTCGTCGTCACCTACATGCGGCTGCGGCGTCCACATCCCGCGGTCGTGCGGATCGTCATCGCCGCGGTCGTGTTCCTCCCGATCGCGCTGTTCGCCCATGACGCCGCGTATCGTGCCTTCGTCAGATGACCGCGATCGTGTCGGTGCGCGAGCTTCGCAAGCGCTACGGCGAGATCCAGGCAGTCGACGGCGTTTCCTTCGAAGTGCAGCCGCGCGAGGTCTTCGCGCTCCTCGGTCCGAACGGGGCGGGGAAGACGACGACCGTCGAGATCCTGGAAGGTTTGCGCTCGGCCGACAGCGGGTCGGCGACCGTCGCTGGCGTCGACGTCACGAAGGATCCCTCCGGCGTGAAGCAGCGCATCGGCGTGCAGCTCCAGCAGAGCGCCTTTCCCGAGAACTTCACGGCGCGCGAGATCGTCGACCTGTTCGCGATCTTCTATGACCG
>DASQIF010000306.1:0-3830 GCA_035631715.1 Candidatus Acidiferrales bacterium | reverse complement strand
AAGATCGTCGACACGGTCGCCCGGTATTACGGCGTGCCGGCGGAGCAGCTCCGTGGCAAGGCCCGCGACAAGCAGATCGTCCTGCCGCGGCAGATCGCGATGTACCTCATGCGCGAGGAGACCGAGGCGCCGCTGCTGCGGATCGGCGAGGCGCTGGGCGGTCGCGACCACTCGACCGTCCTGCACGGCTGCGAGAAGATCGAGCGCGAGATGGCGGAGGACGACGACTTCCGGCGCGACGTCGGGGCGCTCCGCGAGATGCTGTATTCCGACTAGGGCGGAAAATACCGCCCGATTTTCGCGGCCCGAGCGGCCCGACCCCGTGTGTGGATAAGACCCCCTCTGGTGTGGATAAGCGCCACCATTTGTGGACAGATGCCCGTCAAGTGCGTGCCGACTGTCATCATGTGTACGGAACCAGGACATTTATTCATGGCGGTCACGCGCCGTCCCCGCTCCGTCCACAGCTCGTGAACGACCGCGCGACCTCAGAGGCGCTCAGAAGAATCCACTCCCGCATGACGATGCGCGACACCAGCATCTCGGAAGCGGCATAGTCCACACCACTAGCGCTAGTGACTACTGCGTATAGATAGATCTTCAGGAAGAACGGGGAGGGCGCGTGAAGGTCACTTGTCTACAGGAGAACCTCGCTCGAGGTCTCCAGATCGCCGGGCGAGCGGTCTCCACCCGGGGCAGTCTTCCGATCCTCGGCAACGTGCTCCTCAGGACCGAGAACGGCCGCCTGAAGCTCACCGCGACGAACCTGGAGGTCGGCATCAACGTGTGGGTGCCGGCGAAGATCGACGATGAGGGCTCGATCACCGTGCCGGCGAAGCTGTTCACCGACTTCGTGAACTCCCTCCCGCCCGGCCCGGCCGAGATGTCGCTCAACGTCCGCACGAAGACGGTCCATCTGAAGTCCGGCCCGTACGAGGCGAACTTCAAAGGCATGGATGCCGAGGAGTTCCCGATCATCCCCGTCGCGCCCGACAAGCCGACCACGCGTCTTTCGAAGTCGACCCTGCGCCGCATGATCGGCGAGGTCGCGTTCGTCGCGACCACCGACGACAGCCGGCCGGTCCTCACCGGTGTGCTGACCACGTTCGAGGGCGACAAGGTCACGATGGCCGCGGCCGATCCATATCGCCTCTCGGTGCGCACCGGCCCGCTCATGACGAAGGTCGAGAGCAAGCTCGAGGTCATCATCCCCGCGCGAAGCCTGCAAGAGGTGCAGCGGATCATCGACGAGAGCGAGGATCCGGTCGACATCTTCGTGACGCCCAACGGCAGCCAGGTCATCTTCCACACCGAGGAGGCGGACCTCGTATCGCGCGTCATCGAGGGGCAGTTCCCGAACTACCGCCAGGTCATACCGAGCGCGAAGGCCGCGACGACGATCGTCGCGCAGCGCGAGGAGTTGCTGCAGGCCACACGGCTCGCGTCGCTCTTCGCGCGCGACTCCGCGAACATGCTGCGCTTCCAGGTCGACCCCTCGGCGCAGCCGCCGCTCATCATCAGCGCGAACGCGGCGGAGGTCGGCGACAACACCGCGAAGGTCGACGCCACCGTGACCGGGCAGAACACGACGATCGCCTTCAACTCGCGCTTCATCGCCGACGCGCTTGGAAGCCTCACCGCGCCCGAGGTCAGGCTCGAGCTCGGTGGGCCGCTCGCGCCCGGCGTCGTGAAGATCGTGGGCGACGAGAGCTACCTGCATGTGGTCATGCCGCTCCGCATCCCGGCCTAGGTGCGCGTCGCCGATCTCGCGCTCGAGGACTTCCGCTCATACGCGGACGTGACGCTCACCTTCGGACGCGGGGTCACGGCGTTCATCGGCGCGAACGGCGCGGGGAAGACGAACATCCTCGAGGCGATCCACCTCTGCGCGCGCGGCGACTCGCCGCGGGCGCACGACGACACCGAGCTCGTGCGGTGGGGGACGAACACCGCGCGGGTGCGCGTCGAAGTGGATCGCGCGGAGGGCCATCGCCGCATCGAGATGCTCCTGTTCGCGCCGCCCGAGGGCGAGCGCCGGCGGCCGCGGCGGCATCTCCTGGATGGCGCGGGAAAGCGTGCCGACGAGGCGGCCGGCGAGCTCGTGGTCGTCGCGTTCTTCCCCGAGGACGTCGATCTGCTCGGCGCGGCGCCGAGCGCGCGCCGCCGGTACCTCGACGCGATGCTCGGCCAGATCGAACGCGCACATCGGCGAGAGGCACGCGAGTTCCAGCGCGTGCTCGAGCAGCGGAACGCGCTGCTGCGCGTGGCGCGCGACGAGATGACCGTCCCCGACGCCGAGATCGCGTTCTGGGACCGGGAGCTCGTGCGTCTCGCGTCGAGCATCTCGTTGCGACGCGCGACGCTGGTGGGCGAGCTGCTTCCGGCGTTCCGTGAGGCGACGTCGCGCTTCAGCGGCGCGGCGTCGCTCGACCTCCGGTACGGCGGTCAGGTCGAGGGCGACACCGTGGACGAGCGAACGGCGGCGTACGAGGTGCTGCTGCGCGAGAAGCGCGACCGCGAGCGCTGGCAAGGGACGACGCTCGTGGGCCCGCATCGCGACGACCTCGTGGTCACAAGCGCGGGCCGGGCGCTCCCGTCGTTCGCCTCGCGCGGCGAGCACCGCAGCGCGGTGCTGTCGTTGAAGATGGCCGAGGCCGCGTGGCTCCAGTCCCGCGTCGGCGAGCAGCCGGTGTTCCTCCTCGACGACGTGCTGTCCGAGCTCGATCCCGGCCGGCGGGAGGCGCTCGCGCAGGCCATCCCCGAGGACGCGCAGGCGTTCCTCACCGCGGCCACCACCACAGCGCTCCCCGACGTGCTCCGCGAGCGCGCGACGGTCGTACCGGTCAAGCGGGGTGCAGTGGGATGAGACCGATCGCCCGGGCGGTCGATCGCGCGCTGCACGCCCTGCGGCTCGACCGCGACGTGGCGCGCGCCGACGCCATCCGAGCTTGGCCGGAGGCCGCCGCGCACGTGCTCGGGCCCGACGCGAGCGAGACGCGCGCGGTGCGCGCGGACGGTGACACCCTCGTGGTCGTCGTGCCGACCTCGCACTGGGCCGGCGAGATCCGGTTACGGGAGCGCGAGCTCATCGCCGCGCTCGCCGCGGCAGCCCCAGCCAGCGGCATCACACGCGTTCGACCCGCACCTGGGATGGCAGAGGCGCGACCCGCGCGCTGATATCTGGGAGACTCGCGAGCGATGCCCGCGGCCTCATTCACTACGAAGGTCGGCAGCACGTCCGACGTGCGAGCGAGCAAGTTCGATGTCGTCGTCACGCACGAGCCCGACACCGGCGCGCTGCTACGCACGAAGGGACGGCTCTATCTGCTCATCGAGGTGGCCGGCGCGGGCTCGCCGTCGACCGGATCGCAGATCGCGCGCGAGATCGCCGACCTCGCGAAGCAGGAGTACTACTACGACCTCTCCGCGGGCATCGAGGTGTCGCTGCGCAAGGCGCTGCGGCAGGCGAATCGCCGCGCCGCGCAGCGACTCAAGGAGACGCGCTCGAGCGTCTCGCTTCATCTCGCGTGCGCGGTCGTGGTCAACAACGAAATCTACGGCGCACGCGTCGGCGGCGCGCAGGTCTTCCTCGTCCGCCGCGCGCGTCTCTTCCTTCCGGGCGATGAGCCCGGCGAGCTCGCGGACTTCGTGCACCGCACGACGACGCGCGAGGCGGGCGCGCTCGGCGCCGAGCCCGACGTCCTGCCGAAGGTGTGGCGCCAGCCGGTCGAGGCCGGCGACACGCTGGTCATCGCGAGCGGCGCGCTCCTCGATCGCCTCGGGGCCGAGGCGCTGAAGAGCGCCGCGGTCACGCTGCACCCGCGCGCCGC
>DASQIF010000305.1:0-5040 GCA_035631715.1 Candidatus Acidiferrales bacterium | reverse complement strand
GACCGACGCGGCGCCGGTACGCGCCGTACGTGCGAGCAACATGTCGAGCGGCGTCCGGTATGACATCGGCCTCGACGACGCGCGGCCGTGGCGCGTCGCGATGACGTACGAGCCGCTGGCCATCGTCGTCGACTACGGCGGTGAGCCGAACGCGGTCAGCGCGAACATCGCCCTGTATCAGCCCACGTTCGGCATGACGGTGATCCCGGGTCAGCCGATCGCCGGACTCATCCGCGCGTTCGAGGCGCGCTACGAGTACCGCTTCGTCGATGCGCGTGGCACGGTGCTCGTGGACCAGTTCGCGACGGCGTCGCTTGGCACCGCCGAGATGTGGGGCGTGCTGACCCTCGCAGTGCCCGAGCTGCCCGATGGCCCCGTCACGCTGGAGCTCCGCATCAGATCGCCGCGCGACGGCAGCGTCCTCGAATCGGTCTACACCGCGCTCGTCGTCACGACACGATCAGTGCGGTGACCATCCCGAACATGCCCGTGCTCGCCTCGGCGTGTCCGAGGATGTGGCAGTGGAACGCCCACGCGCCCGGCGCGTCCGCGACGACAATCGCGTCCCACCGCTCGCCCGGCGCGACGTTGAGCGTGTCGCACCTGAACGGCGCCGGCAGCGGATAGCCATCACGCGCGAAGACCTCGAGCGTGAGCCCATGCAGGTGCATCGGATGGGCCATCTGTCCCTCGTTCATGAAGCGGAACCGGATGCGCTGACCGAGCTTGGCCGTGTACGGAGCGGTCGCCGGGAAACCCTTGCCGTTCACGGTGATCCCGCCGAGCTGGTCGTTGAGGATAACGAGCTCGTCCTTGTCGTACTTCGGATCCGCCGATGCGTCCTTCGCGGCGATGAGGAGGGGACCCAACATGCCCTTCCCGACCTGTTCCGTCGCGTTGTGGTGCGAGTGGTACATGTGGCTCCCGAACGGGTTCGCCGTGAACTCGTAGGTGAACGTCTCGCCGGGCTTGATCGTCGGCTGCGTGAGGAACGGGACGCCGTCCATGTTGTTCGTGACGCGCTGGCCATGCCAGTGCGTGCCGGTGGTCTGATCGAGGTTGTTCTTCACGCGGACGCGAATGCGCTCGCCCTCGGTCATGCGCAAGATCGGACCGGGGACCTGGCCGTTGTAGCCGAACGCGTCGACGAAGGTCCCGGGCGTGACCTCCCACTTGAACTGGTCGCAGGTGAGGTCGAATTCGCGCACGCCGCCTATGACCGTGGACTTCAGCTCCTGCAGCCCCGCGCCCGCGGTCTTCGCGGGAAAGGCCTTGACCGCGGCCTCGGCCTGCGCGTCGTGATCGGCATGTGCCGTCGCGCTCGGCGTCCCGGTGGCGGTCGCGATGTGGCCGGCGTCGTGCGACGCCGCAGAGCTCGGGCTGATCGCGGCGGCGCGCTGCGAGACCGGTGTCGCCGCGCGGCCCGTGAGCCCGAGCACGCCGGCGGTGAGGCCGCCGACCGTGACCACGCCGAGCGCCCCGAGCAGGGAGCGGCGCGCTAGGGTGCCGGTCGGGTCGGAGGCGAGGTTGGGTCCAGCGGATGGCGTGTCGTCGGTCTCGGTCGGCATGCGGCCGACGCTACGGGGCGCGTGGGGCTTTCCCCTACGGGCGACCGGCCCAAGTGCGTGGGCCGAAGGACCTAGAAGCGGGGTCGCCTCTTGGCCATGTAGGCGGCGGCCTCGGCGCGCCGCGACAGGCCGAGCTTGTCGAGGATGCGGCTCACGTAGTTCTTCACTGTCTTCTCGGATAGGAAGAGCACCTCGCCGATCTCGCGGTTCGTCTTGCCCTCTGCGAGCTGTTCGAGCACCTTCCGTTCCTGATCGGTGAGCGACGCGAACGCCGGGTCCTCGTCCTCGCGGCCCCGACGCACCCGCTCGAGCACCTTTCCCGTGACGTCCGGGTCGAGCAGCGAGCGGCCCTGCGCGACCGACGTGATCGCGTCGATGACGGCCTGGCCGCGCGTCTGCTTCAGGAGGTAGCCCGCGGCACCCGCCACGATCGACGCGAAGAGCGCCTCGTCATCGGCGTAGGAGGTGAGCATGATGACCTTCGTCTCGGGGCGGGCTTCGCGGATGGTGCGGCAGGCCTCGACGCCGCTGCCGTCGGGCAGCCGCACGTCCATGATGATCACGTCGGGCTTCGCGCGCGCCGCGCCCTCGACGGCCTCTGCCATCGTCGACGCCTCGCCGGCGATGATCATGTTCTTGTTCTTCGACACGAGCGTGCGCAGTCCCTCGCGCACCACTTCGTGGTCGTCCACGAGCATCACCCGGATCTGCCCTTCGCTCATCGCGTCTCCTCGGCTTTCTTCGGCAGCGTCAAGCGTACTCGCGCGCCCGACCCAGGCCGGCTCTCGACGTCGAGCGTGCCGCCGACTGCGAACGCGCGCTGTCGCATGTTGTGCAGGCCGTGCCCGGCGGCATTCGGATCGTCCGCGAAGCCGACCCCGTCGTCGGTGATCTGGAGCACCACCGTCCCGTCGCTCTCGAACAGCGCGACGCTCGCGTGGCGCGCGCGGGCGTGACGCGCGATGTTGCCCAGCGCGTCGGCGGCGATGTAGTAGGCCGCCTCGCGCCGCGAATGATCGAGCGACGACGCGGCCGTCGATGACACGTTCACGTCGACGTCGATGAGGGCGTTCGATCGCGCCTGGTCGGCGAGCAGCGCCAGCGACTGCGCCAGCGGCTGATCGCTGGCCTGCACCGGCCGCAGGCCGAGGACGTAGCCGCGCAGGTCGGCGATCGCGGCGTTGAGGCGGTCGACGGCGCGTCCGAGCTGCGTCTTCGCGTGCTCCGGCTCCTCCGAAACGCGATCGGCGACGTCCTCGAGCAGCAGCCCCACTCCGTAGAGCGACTGCATCACGCCGTCGTGCAGATCCATGCGAATACGCTGGCGTTCCTCGAGCACCGAAACACGCTCGACCTGCTCGTACAGACGCGCGTTCTCGATCGCGATCGCGGCTTGTGCGGCGAGCGTCTCGAGCGCCTCGGCGTCATCCTCGGTGAATTCGGCGTTCCCGATCTTCTCGGTGATGTAGAGGTTCCCGAGGGACTCGCCGCGCAGGACGATCGGCGCGCCGAGAAAGCTGGTCATCGGCGGATGGTTGGCCGGGAATCCGACCGACGACGGATGGCTGTGAAGGTCCTTTAGCCGCAGCGTCTTCCGCTCACGCTGCAGCAGACCGAGCACCCCGCGGCCCCGCGGCAGCGGGCCGATGTGCGCGCGCTCTTCGGGGCTGATGCCGGACGTCGTGAACGTCTCGACGACCCCCTCCTCATCGAACACGCCGAGGGCCGCGTACTTCGCGTTCGCCACCAGGCGGGCCTGATCGGCGACGCGCTGCAGGACCTCGTCGCGGTCGAGCTCCGAGGTGAGCGCGATGCCCGCGGCGTTCACCGATTGCAGCTGCTTGCGCTTCTGCTCGAGCTGCTCAGCCGTCACGCGCAGGCGAGCGCTGATCGCGCGGTCTCGGGCCTGCAGCTGCGAGAGCTGATTGAAGACCGCCGTCGAGAAAGCGAGGACGCCGGCGACACCGATGACCAGCGCGACGGCGTGCGAGATCCCTGCGGGAAAGAGCTGCTCGAGGACGAAGTAGTCGAGCGCGAGCAGGGCCGCGATGAGGAGCGACGGCAGCACCAGTGCGGCGATGCGAAGGCGCCGCGGGTACCCAGCGGATCGCTCCGAGGGGGCCGACATGCTTCGATTATCGGGACCGGCGGAAACACAAGAGGGGCGGATCGCTCCGCCCCTCCGGTGCCAGAGGTATGAAGGTCTTTAGGCCGACGTGGGGACCGGGACGACGGTTTGACGTGCGACCGTTGGGACCTTCCAAGGTGTCCCGAGAAGCGGCAGGAGGAACCGGTCGAGCCCGATGTAGCCCGCGGTCTTCCATGCCAGCACGAGGAGGAAGCCCAGCAGCAACAGGACGGGGTTCGTGCTCGAGCTGCCGGCGAGCATGAAGTTGAGGTTCATGAACGCGCCCGACACAGCGGCGATGCCGACGAACGCACCGAAGATGAGACCGATGCCGACCGATGTCTCGCCGAACGCGATGACCTTGCCCATCACGACCTCGGCGTGGTTGTCGATGAGGAACTGGATGAAGCCGCGGTACCAGTCGTAGGTGATCGCGGGCTTCGCCGGCGCGGCCGGTACCTTCGCGATGTTCGTCCAGAACGCGAGAATGCCCTTGCCGTCGTAGATGTAGTTCGTTGCGGCGCCCGTGTCTTGGATCTTGTGCCAGCCGGCCTCGAGCCACGCCCAGCCGACGTAGACACGAACGAGAAGCCAAACAAGTGCCATGCGGGTGTCCGAGAAGAGGAAGCGAGCGAGGGGCGGGTCAGCGATGACCGTCCCCTTGGTGATCTTCGTAGTGGCCATTTCGTGACCTCCTTTGACCAGCACTTTGCCGTTGACGCCGAACGCTCGACAGGGCCGTGAGGACCATTCGCCCATGCCGTCGGACTCTCTCAGGAATGGACTCCGCGCCCGCCGCCGTGCCGGCAGGCGGCCCGGCTAAGGGACTTTTGGCCCTACCTGGGCCTCGCCTCAGCCCGGACCATGCCCGAATGCCGCAGCTCGACATCGGGACGATCCTCTTCGCCGGCGCGGGGCTTGGTCTCGCAGTCTCGTTCGCCGTGGCCGCCGGCGTCGTGACCGCGCGGGTGTTCTTCCACGCCACGAGCGGGCCCGAGGACAAGCGGCTCTAGCGCGCGACCGGCTCCCCGGGCGCCGCGATGGCGCAGACGACCTTCGGGCGGCGTGAATCGAGATCGATCTCCACGAGCTTCTCGCAGCCGTAGCACGTGATCACGTCGACAACGCGCCGCTGCTGGGTGCAGTAGACGCTGCCTTCGTCGGTGACGCCGTGCGTGACCTTCACGGTCACTCCAGCAGGCCGTGGCGGAGCGCGTAGTCGACGAGCTCGGAACGTCGGTGCAGATCGAGCTTCGCCATCACGCGCGAGCGATATGTGTCGACGGTCTTCGGACTCACGAAGAGCCGCTCGGCGATCTCGAGGTTCGAGAAGCCGCGCGCGGT
>DASQIF010000304.1:0-2365 GCA_035631715.1 Candidatus Acidiferrales bacterium | reverse complement strand
GGGATCGTCGCGTCGATGCAGCCGATCCACGCGACCAGCGACCGCGACCTCGCGGACCGCTACTGGGGACCGGCGCGCGTGAAGCGCGCGTACCCCTGGCGCACCTTCCTCCGCGGCGGGGCGGTGCTCGCGTTCGGATCGGACGCGCCGGTCGAGCCGATCGACCCGCTCATCGGCATCCACGCCGCGGTCGCGCGCCGCCGACCCGGCGACGCGGACGCGTGGACGCCGGCCGAGAAGCTCACGCTCGATGAGGCCCTCGCCGGTTACGCGAAGGGCGCGGCGTACGCGCTGAACGGCGAGCGCGAGTGGGGGACGCTCGCCGAAGGCATGCGCTGCGATGCGACCGTGCTGGATCGCGACCTCGCGACGCTGAGCGAGGCTGAGCTGCTTCAGGCGAGGATCACGGGGACGATCACCGGTGGCGTGGTGCGACACGCGGATGGCCTCGCATGACGGGCGCTCTCGATGGCGTGCGTGTCCTCGATCTCACCCGCGCGCTCGCGGGGCCGTACTGCACGCTGATGCTCGGCGATCACGGCGCCGAGATCGTGAAGGTCGAGATGCCCGGGACCGGCGACGAGACGCGCGAGTGGATGCCGCCCGCCATGGGCGGCGTGTCCGCGTACTACCTCTCGATCAACCGCAACAAGAAGAGCGTCACGATCGATCTCAAGCACCGCGAGGGAAAGCGGGTCCTCGAGCGGCTGATCGAGCGCAGCGATGTCGTCGTGGAGAACTTCAGCCCGGGGACCCTCGCGCGCCTCGGCTTTCCCGACGACCGCATCCGCGCGATCAACCCGCGCGCCATTGTCTGTCACATCAGCGGCTTCGGGCAGGACGGACCCGGACGTGCGTGGCCGGCGTACGACCTGATCGTGCAGGGCATGGGCGGCGTGATGAGCCTCACCGGCGAGGTCGGCAGCGATCCGGTCATGGTCGGTGTGCCGCAGGCGGACATGGTCGCTGGAATGTTCGGCGCGTTCGCGATCGTGGCCGCGCTCTTCGCACGCGAGCGCACCGGCACGGGCCAGGTGGTGGACGCGACGATGATCGGCGGACAGGTCGCGATGCTCTCGCGCCAGGCGGCGCGCTTCTTCGCCGACGGCACGGTGCCTCGTCCGGAGGGCAACGTCCACGCTTCGATCGTCCCGTATCAGACGTTTCGCGCGGCCGATGGGTTCGTCAACGTGGGCGTCGCGAACAACGCGCTGTGGGAGCGCTTCTGCCGCGCGCTCGAGCTCGAGGAGCTGCTCGAGGATCCGCGGTTCATCGACAACCCCAGGCGGGTCGCGCACCGCAAGGAGATCGTCCCGATCATCGAGCGCCGCATGCGCACTCTTGCGAAGGGCGAGATCGTGCGGCGGCTGCGCGAGGCGAACGTGCCGGTCGGCCCGATCAACGGGCTCGACGAGGTGTTCGCCGATCCGGTCGTTCGGCACCTCGGCCTCGTCGCCGAGGTCGACCACCCCGTGGCCGGCCGCGTGCGGGCACCCGGGATCCCGGTGCGCATGTCCGGCACGCCCCCGTCGGTGCGCGAGCACCCGCCGCTGCTCGGCGAGCACACCGACGCGATCCTCACGGCCCTCGGCTACAGCGCCGAGGAGATCGCCGCGCTCCGACGGGACGGCGCGGTCTGAACGCGAGCGAACCGCTCGCCGGGCGGGCGCGCCCGGTCTGGCTCGTCGCCGCGCTCACGATCCTCACGTTCGGCCTGTACCTGCCGATCTGGTTCGGGCTCACGTGGTCGGAGATGCGCAAGGAGACGGGCGACACGCAGATGTTCCCCCTCGGTCACGCGCTCTCTACGCTCGTGCCCGGATGGAACGCGTGGCAGGCGTGGCGCCACTTCAAGGCGATCGACGGTCTGGTCTCGCGCGGCGGGAAGTGGCACGTGGACGCGACGACCGCCGCGGTCGGCCAGGTCATCTGGTGGCTGACGTTCACGCATTACTCGAGCGAGCCGCTGTTCCTGGTGCTGGACACCATCGAGCTCGCGGCTGGCACCGCCGTGGTCGCCTACGGCCAGCGCGCGCTCAATCGCTACTGGATATCGCGCGGCGGTGAGGAGCGGATCCTCGAGACCGACATCATCGCGCTCGCCGCGGCCGCGGCGTATGGCGTCGTGAACCTGCTCTCGCTGGTCTCGCCGCAGTGAGCGCGCGGACCATCCTCGTGGTGGGCTCGCTCGCGTACGACGACGTGCGCACGCCCCTCGCGTCGCGAGACAGCGTGCTCGGCGGCGCGGCCTCGTACTTCTCGACCGCCGCGTCGCGCTACGCGCCGGTGCGTCTGGTCGGCGTCGTCGGCTCGGACTTCCACGAGGCCGACATCGCGCGACTCGGCGCGCACGGCGTGGACCTCG
>DASQIF010000303.1:0-5322 GCA_035631715.1 Candidatus Acidiferrales bacterium | reverse complement strand
CCTGCGAACGCCGGAATCACGCGAACGCGGGAGCGAGTTCCCGGCCGAGATCGCGCCGCTGCCGACCGACACGGTGATCGAGAAGACCAAGGCGAGCGCGTTCTTCGGCACGACACTCGAGGCGAACCTGGTCGACCTCGGGATCGACCACGTCCTGATCGCGGGCTGCACGACGAGCGGCTGCGTGCGTGCCACCGTGCTCGACGCGAGCTATCGCAACTTCGGCGTGACCGTGGTCGAGGAGGCGGTCTTCGACCGCTCGCTGACGTCACACCGCGTGAACCTCTTCGAGATCGATCGCAAGTACGCGAGCGTCACGCCGCTCGCCAGGGTGCTCGAGGCCATCGAGCACGCGAGCTGATAGAGCCGCGCCGAGGCCCAGCGTTGCGTGCGACTATCACGGGTGATGAAGAGCGACGGCAAGTGGGTCATCCGTGACGGAAAGCCGCGAGCCAAGAAGCGCCCCCGCAATCCACTCGCCGTGGTCGAACGGCTCGAATACAACAATCCGTACGGCTACGACGTCGAGCGTGTGTGGTTCAACGGCAAGATCATCTTCGCGTCCGAGCAGGGCGAGCTCGATATCGACGAAACGAGGGTGAAGGTCGCGCAGGAATACCAGATCGTCTACTCAGTTGCGCTCGGCCGGGACGGCAAGCTGAAAGGCAGCAAGAAACCCCGGCGAGTGGCTGGTCAGCTCAACATCTACGACAGCGTGCCCGGGATGAAGAAATACAGCCCGATCTGGCAGTTCAACTATGTCATCGTCCCGAAGGGTTACAAGGCGAACACGCTTCGCTCCGAGAAAGACTGCCTCGACAGCGGCTACGAGATCAAACGGAGCCGCGTCTTTGAGAACTGACCCGTCCTGTAGCCCCGCGGTCGCGGGGACTCGCAGCAGAGGGGCTGCTGCGTGCCGCCGGCGCGAGTACGATGCCGCGCGGTGATGCGTTGGACCGCGCGTGACGCGCGTTCGCTCGCCGTCGGGCTCGCGTATCTCGCGCCGTCCTTCGTGCTGTTCACGGCCTTCGTGTTCGTGCCGCTCGTGCGGACCTTCAACCTCAGCCTGTTCAACACGCGCGTCACCGGCGCGATGACGACGTTCGCCGGCCTGGATCACTACGTCGAGCTCGCGACCTCGCCGGTCTTCCGTGCTGAGCTCCAGGCGACGGCGCTCTTCGCGCTGTACACCGTGCCGGTCGCCATCGGGCTGGGCCTTGTCCTGGCGGTGCTGCTGAACCAGCGGCTCCGCGGGATCAATGTGTTCCGGACGTTCATGGCGAGCTCGATCGCGATCTCCGCCGCGGTCGGATCGCTCGTCTGGCTGCTCCTCTTCAATCCCAGCCTCGGTCTGCTGAATTACGTGCTGTCGCGGGTCGGCATCCATGGGCCGGACTGGCTCATCCAGCCGAACACCGCGATCGTCGCGGTGTCCATGACGACGATCTGGCTGATCCTCGGGACGAACATCATCGTGCTGCTCGCGGGTCTGCAGGGCATCCCGCAGGAGATCTACGAGGCGGCCTCGCTCGACGGGGCGCGGGGTGTCCGGCTCTTCACGCGGATCACCGCCCCGATGGTCTCGCCGTCGCTCTTCTTCCTCCTCGTCGTCGACACGATCGGTGTGCTCCAGACCTTCACCCAGATCCATCTGTTGACGCGCGGTGGGCCGGTCGATGCGACGCGGGCGCTCGTCTACAGCATCTATCTCGACGCGTTCCAGAACTTTCAGTTCGCGTACGCCAGCGCGCAGGCCGTCGTGCTCTTCCTGCTCGTGCTCGTGCTCACGCTCATCCAGTTCTTCGTCCTCGAGCGCCGGGTGCATTACCAGTGAGCACGCTCGTGGGCTCGCGCCGGCGATCGCCGGTGGTCGCGCGGACCGGGGCCTACGGGCTGCTCACGCTCGCGACGCTTCTCATCGCCTTCCCGCTGCTCCTCGCCCTCTCCTACTCGTTCATGACCGAGGGCCAGATCGCGTCGTTCCCGCCGCCGGTGATCCCGACCGATGCGACCCTCAACAACTACACGACCGTGCTCGGCTCGATCCCGATCGGGCGCTACCTGCTCAATAGCTTCGTCGTCTCCGCGGCCGTCGTCGTCGGGCAGCTCATCACCGCGAGCCTGGCCGCGTACGCCTTCTCGTTCCTGGTCTTCCGCGGGCGGGCGATCCTCTTCATGGTGTTCCTCAGCACGCTCATGATCCCGTGGGAGGCCACGATCATCCCCAACTACATGACCATCGTGCAGCTCGGCTGGATCGACACGTACCAGGGGCTCGCGGTCCCGTTCATGGCGACCGCCTTCGGCACGTTCCTGCTGCGGCAGAGCTTCCTCCAGATCCCGCGCGAGCTCTGGGACTCGGCCCGCATCGACGGGGCGAGCTCGTTCCGCTTCCTGTGGACGATGGTCATCCCGCTCTCGCGGCCGATCCTCGCCACCGTCGCGATCTACGGCTTCCTGTCCACCTACAACCAGTACTTCTGGCCGCTTCTCATCACCAACCAGCCGCTCATGCGCACGACGCAGGTGGGGATCGCCCAGCTGCGGTTTGAGGAGTCGGCGCGCTGGGGTGTCATCATGGCGGGGGTCATCATGGTCGCGGTGCCGACGCTAGCCATCCTGGTCGCGGGTCAGCGACAGCTCATCCGGGGACTCACCGCCGGTGCGGTGAAGGGCTAAGACACCTCACGCAGCGCACACGCTCGCATCACGAGTCCGACGCAGGGTCAGACGCAAGGAGGGAAGTCATGCGTAGGTTCTCGGTCATCACGGTCGCGCTCGTACTCGCGGTGGTCGCCACGGCCTGTGGCGGCTCGAGCGGCGGGACCGGCGGTCCGTCGGGGGCCGCTCCATCGGACATGTCCGCGCTCGCGCCGGCGAAGAACGTCACACCGGCGGCGCAGATCACCTGGTGGCACGCGATGAGCGGCGTCAACGGTGACGCGCTCAACAAGATCGTCGACGGGTTCAACAAGAGCCAGACCGCGATCCACGTCAACGCCGTGTTCCAGGGCACGTACGACGACCTGCTCTCGAAGCTCAACACGGCGCTCGCCTCGAACACCGCGCCAGCGCTCGTGCAGGTCTATGACATCGGACAGGCCTACATGCGCGACTCGGGCGCGATCGTTCCGATGCAGGCGTTCATCGACCGCGACAAGTTCGACGTCTCGGACTTCGAGCCCGCGGTCATCAACTACTACAAGTTCCAGGACCAGCTGCAGAGCATGCCGTGGAACGCGTCCTCGGCGATCCTGCTCTACAACAAGGACGCCTTCAAAGCGGCCGGCCTCGACCCCGAGAAGCCGCCGCTCACCTTCAGCGAGATCACCGACGCGGCGAAGAAGCTCACCAAGAAGGACGCCAGCGGCGCGACCATCCAGTACGGCTTCGGGCCGTCGATCTACGGCTGGCTCTTCGAGCAGCTCATGGCCACGAGCGGTCAGCTCTACGCCGACAACGGCAACGGCCGCGACAACCGCGCGACGAAGGTCGTGTACAACAGCGCCGCCGGCAAGGCGATCCTCGACTGGTGGAAGGCGGGCGTCGACGGCGGGTACTTCCTGAACCCGGGCCAGGACAACGCCGGCGCGACGAACGCGTTCAACGCCGGCAAGACGGCGATGTACATCGAGAGCACCGCGACGATCCGCGGGTCGATCAACGCCATCGCCGGAAAGTTCCAGCTCGGCACCGGCCTCTACCCGCGGCCCGACGACAAGCCGGCCGCCGGCGGCAACATCATCGGCGGCGCGTCGCTCTACATCCTGAAGAGCCGGCCGCCCGAGGAGCAGCAGGCCGCATGGGAGTTCATCAAGTACGCGATGACCCCCGCGGTGCAGGCGCAGTGGCAGTCGGACACCGGCTACTTCCCAATCGTGAAGAAGGCGTACGACCAGGGCCCGAGCAAGGACTGGTCGACCAAGTACCCGCAGTTCCTCACCGCGATCAACGAGATCCGTAACTCGCCGCAGAACCGCATGACCAACGGCGCGGTCCTCGGCGTCATGCCGCAAGCTCGCGCGCGCGTGCAGAAGATGATCGAGTCGGTCCTCCTCGGTCAGGCCACGACCCAGCAGGCGCTGGACGCGGCCGTCGCCGACATGAACGACCAGATCGACAAATACAACAAGGCGAACAAGTAGGGACACGTGAGGAGGCGGTGCGGTCGCTCCGCGACCGCACCGTCGATCTCCTCGTCATCGGTGGCGGCATCGTGGGGGCGGGCATCGCTCGCGATGCCGCGCTCCGCGGATTCTCGGTCGCGCTCATCGAGCAGCACGACCTCGGCTCGGGCACCAGCTCACGCCCGACGCGGCTGATCCACGGCGGTCTGCGCTACCTCGAGCTCTTCGACTTCGGCCTGGTGCGGAGTGACATGCGCGAGCGCGAGACGCTCCTGCACATCGCGCCGCACCTCGTGTTCCCGCTCCCCTTCCTCATGCCGCTCTATCGGCGCAGTCCCTTCTATCGCCTGAAGCTGCAGATCGGCATGTTCCTGTACGACCTCCTCTCGCTCGACAAGAGCCTCCCGAAGCGGAGGCGCATCGGCCGCGCGGAGACGCTCGCCGCGGAGCCGAGCCTCGACCCGCACGGCCTGGGCGGCGCGTGGCGCTTCTACGACGCGCAGGTGCCGTTCGTCGAGCGCCTCGTCGTCGAGAACGCCCTCGACGCCGCCGCGCACGGCGCGCTCGTCCTCAATCACGCGCGCGCGACCGGTTACCTGCGTGAGGGCGCAGCTGTCGTCGGCGCGTCGGTCACCGACAGACTCACCGGCACCGATCTCGCCGTGCGCGCGCGGTTCACCGTGAACGCCACCGGCCCCTGGCTCGACCTGACGCTCGCCTCGCTCCGACCGGGTGCGCAGCCGCTGCTCCGGCTCACCAAGGGCACGCACCTCGTCGTGCCGCGCGCGACCGAGCGCGCGCACGTGCTCTTCGCCAAGAGCGACGGCCGGCTCTTCTTCGTGCTCCCGTGGAACGGCTACACCATGGTCGGCACGACGGACACCGATTACCAGGGCGATCCCGCGGCGGCGGAGGCGTCGCCCGAGGACGTCGCGTACCTGCAGGCGGAAGCGCGGCACGCGTTCCCCCACGCGCCGTTCGATCGCATCCATTACACGTGGGCCGGCGTGCGCGCGCTCGCGCGCGAGGAGGGCGTCACGGAGGGCGAGGTCTCGCGCAAGCACGAGCTCTACGACCATCGGACGCGCGACGGCATCGACGGCGTGCTCTCCGTCGTCGGCGGCAAGATCACCGCGTACCGCGCGATCGCCGAGGAGGTGACCGATATCGTCGCGCGGCGCCTCCGCTCCAGCGC
>DASQIF010000302.1:0-20189 GCA_035631715.1 Candidatus Acidiferrales bacterium | reverse complement strand
TGCTGACGCCGGCCGACGTGGACGCCGTCGCGCGCCACGCGGACTGCCTTCAGGTCGGCGCGCGGAACATGCAGAACTACGCGCTCCTCGATGCGGTCGGCGAGCAGGCGAAGCCGGTGCTCCTCAAGCGCGGCATGTCCGCGACGGTCGAGGAGCTGCTTCTATCGGCGGAGTACATCCTCGCTCGTGGCAACCGGAGCGTGATCCTGTGCGAACGCGGCATCCGCACGTTCGAGCGGTACACGCGGAACACCTTCGACGTGAGCGCGATCCCGCTGCTGAAACGACTGACGCATCTTCCGGTGATCGCGGATCCCTCCCACGGGACGGGGAAGTGGTACCTCGTCGCACCGGTCGCGCTCGCCGCCGTGGCCGCCGGTGCGGACGGCCTGCTCGTCGAGGTGCACCCCAGCCCCGACCACGCCCTCTCCGACGGCTTCGAGTCGCTGACGTTCGACAACTTCGCCGCGCTCATGACGCAGGTCGCCGCCGTCGCGGGCGCGATCGGTCGCGAGGTCCACCCGGGCGGCGCGCGCGCCGCGACGCTGCGCGCCTAGCGCGGTGCGCGTCGGCATCGCGGGCCTCGGCCTCATCGGCGGATCGCTCGCGCTCGCGCTGCGCTCGCGCCACGACGTACGCGGCTTCGACGTCGACCCGGCGGCGCGTGAGGCCGCGTCGGGCGAGGGCATCGCGACGGTCGACCGCCTCGAGGACCTCATCCCCGCGGAGGCCATCATCGTCGCGACCCCGATGCGCTCGGTGCTCCCGACCCTCGCCGCGCTCGCGTCGCACACCGGCGGCGCCGTCATCCTCGACGTCGCATCGGTGCGCGGACCGGTCGATGCGTTCGCGCGAGACAGCGCCGACGGCACGCGCCTGGTCGGCATGCATCCGATGGCCGGACGCACCGGCCGCGGATTCGTGTCCGCCGACCCCGCGCTGCTGGCGGGCCGGCCCTTCCTGGTCGTGCCGACCGCGAGGTCGACCGTCGAGGCGATGGCCGTGGCCGGCACCGTCGCGCGCGACGCCGGCGGCGTGGTGACGGTCTGTTCGGCCGCGGAGCACGACCGCCTCGTGGCGCTGACCTCGGCGCTGCCGCTCGCGCTCGCGGCGGCGCTGGCCGCGTCCGCGGCCGACGCCGGTCCGTCGCTCGCGACGTTCGCCGGACCCGGCTTCCGCGACACCACACGCCTCGCCGACACGAGCGCCGACCTCGCGGAGGCGCTGCTGGTCGCGAACGCCGGCAACGTCGTCGCGGCCATCGCGCGCATGCGCACCGTGCTCGATGAGCTGGAGCGTGTGATCGCGGAGCGCGACGCGAGCGGGCTGCGCGAGATCCTCGAGCGGGCCGCGCGGGGGAGAGCGCTGCTCGGCTAGCGCCCCATCTCGTCGAGCATCCGGTAGAAGGACGGAAAGGTCTTCGCGACCGACTCGGCGCCCGCGACGGCGACGCCCGGGACGACCAGGCCGAGGACCGAGAACGCCATTGCGATGCGGTGGTCGCCCTGCGAGTCGACGGTGCCCTGATGCAGCGGCACCGGCACGATGCGGATCGCGTCGCCGTAGCTCTCCGCGTGGCCGCCCAGCGAGTTGATCGCGCTCGCCACGGCAGCGAGCCGGTCGGACTCCTGACCGCGCGTGTGCGCGAGACCACCGAGCTCGGTCGGCGTCAGTGCCTGGGTCGCGATGACCGCGAGCGTGGGGAAGACGTCGGAGCAGTCCGACACGTTCGCGGTGATGCCGTAGAGGTCGCCGATGCGCCGCACCGTCGTGCTCGCAGCGCCGCGCTTCACGGTGCAGCCCATGCTCTCGATGAGCTCGAAGAAGCGCACATCGCCCTGACCGCCGACCTCAGGACGCGCGTTCGCGTTCTCGATGGTGATCGAGCCGGACAGGAGCGCGGCCGCGGCGGCCGGATACGACGCCGCCGTCACATCGCCCGGGACGACGACGTCGCGGTGCGCCACCTTGCCCGGCGCCACGTCGAACTCGCGGGACGACGGACGTCCGACCTTCACGCCGCGCCTGCGCAGCGCGGTCGCGGTCATCTCGAGGAACGGCGCCGACACGATGTCGCCGGCGAGCCGCAGCTGCAGACCGCGCTCCATCCGCGGCGCGATGAGCAGGAGCGCGGACGCGAACTGGCTCGACTCGTACGCGGGCACGGTCACCTCTCCGCCGGCGACCGGGCCGTGGACGGTCAGCGGCAGCGCGTCGCCCTCGACCGAGGCGCCGAGCGAACGGAGCGCCTGCGCGACCGCGGCCATCGGCCGCGCTCGCATCCGCGCCGACCCGTCGATGCGTACCTCTGCCGACGTCGTCGCGGCGAGCGCCGTCACGAAGCGCGCCACCGTGCCCGCGTCGCCGGCGTCGATCTCGGCGTGCACGTACGGCACGGCGCGTGGGACGACCTCGATCCGCCCGTCGCTCCAGCGCACGTCGTGTCCGAGGGCGGAGAGCGCGTCGGCCATGAGATGCACGTCCTGACCGGGGTCGATGTCGCCCACGTCGATCCGCGACCGACCGCTGGCCAGGGCCGCGAGCACGAGCTCGCGATTGGCGATGCTCTTCGATGCGGGCACACGCACGTGCGCGTCCGCGAGGGCATGGCGGATGGGCGCTATCGGTCGGGGATCCATCGGGATGCGAGGATATTGCCCGGCGATGTACACGCGCGGCGAACGTATCGGACAGATGGCCCTCGTCGCGGTCGCGCTCGTCTTCGCGACCGCCGTCGGCGTTTTCCTGCTCGGTCGCGGCGGTGGTGGGACGGCGGAGCCGGGCGCGTCGCCGACGGTGCCGGCCGCGCTCACGCCGCCGAACGTCACGTTCACGCAGGACACCTGCTGCACGCAGACGGCGCGGTTCATGAGGATCGCCTTCACGTCGAGCGAGAAGGCCAACGCGGCGAAGCTCACGGTCCAGCCCGATCCGGGCTTCGCCTGCGATGCGACGCTCGACGCGAGCGGCACCAAGGGCGCGCTCACCTGCCAGGGACTCTTGAAGGGCGCGACCGACTACACGGCGACGCTCGCGCTCGTCACCGTGCGCGGCACGTACTCATACCAGCAGAAGTTCAAGACGATGGGGGACAAGCTGACCGGCGTGCAGTGGTTCACCGAGTTCGAAGACCCGAGGGGCGATCCGCTGTCCTGCGCCGCCGCGAGCGTGCGCATCATCCAGAACTACCCGACCGGGAAGGACACGCTGACGGCGCAGCAGGTGCTCGACCAGGGCCGTGCGTTCAACAAGAGCAAGGATCCCGGCATCGACCCCGTCGCCATCGCCTCGATGCAGAAGAAGCTCGGCCCGAACAACAACTACCACTACTACCGCTTCGCGACGCGCGAGGAGGCGACGAAGTCCGCGATCTATTGGCTCGTCCGCAGCGGCAAGCCGGTGCACGTCATCAGCCTCGCCGGCCAGCACGACCCCGTGCTCGTCGGCTTCACCGGGACGTTGGGCACGTACTACGACGACCCCAACAACGCCTTCACCCAGGTCGGGGTCGAAGATCCGCAGCGCGGCGACACCAACCCGCTGACCGCGAGCCACCGGCCGGACAAGTCACGCTCGGCGGGGTTCCAGACCGGGCAGCCCATCGACCTCAGCGAGTGGTACCGCGACGAGTGGTGGCTCGGCTTCGCGTACGCCAGCCCCATTCGGATGCCGGACGGCTCGCTCCTCGCGATCGATCGCAACGACGGCGCGTACCCGACCCCGCACTGGGCCACGCAGTTCGTGATCCTCGTCGACGACGGCGACGCCGACTGGCCGTCGGACAAGGAAGGTCGCGTGAAGTGGCACTAGCGGCGCGCGCCTAGACCCGCGCGGTCTGCCGCAGTGACATCGGCGGCAGATAGTCGCCCACGAGCTCCCGGTGCCACCAGGCGTGCGTCTCCCGCCGCTCGTGCGGCGTGGTGAAGCGGTAGCGGAAGAGACGCGCCCGCACGAAGCGCGGGCGCCGGCCGGCGAACGGATCGCGCGCGAGGAGACCGAGCGTGGCGCGGTCCGCCTCGAGGAGCTTGGCCACCAGCGGCACGAACCATTCGTGGTACATCGGCGACGACATCGCGGCGAACCACATGAGCCAGTCGAGCCGCAGGTGGTACGGCGCGATCTGCGGCGGTCGGCGCCGCAGGTCGGTCGGCTTGCCCTTGAACTCGTACTCGAGCCAGCGCGTCTGCGGCGTGATCACGACGTCCTCGGTCCCCTCGACGACGACCTCGTCGCGCTCCTTCGTGACGCTGCCGAACGCGCCGTACGTGCCGACGATGTGGAACGGGTCGAACGAGTAGTTCATGAGCTGGCGCCGCGAGAGGAGGTTCCGCGCGGGCCGGTACGACAGGACCGCGATGAGCGCCGTCACTGCGAGGACCGGCGCGATGTACCAGCCGGGCAGGTCCGTCGGCGCGTGAACGATCGGCAGCACGTGGCCGAGCGCCACGTCGTCCAGGCTCGCGACGGCGAGGGTCATGGTGATGACGTTGAGCCAGGCGAAGTTGCCGGAGAGCACGAGCCAGCCCTGCGTGCCGATGACGATGACGCCGGCGATCGACGCGAGCGGCTGCGGCGCGAACAGGAAGATCGGCGCGACCAGCTGCGCGAAGTGATTGCCGAGGACCTCGGCCCGGTGGAGCCGCTTCGGCAGGTGGTGGAAGTACCACGAGAGCGGATTCGGCATCGGCTGCGTCTCGTGGTGGTAGTAGAGGCAGGTGAGGTCGCGCCAGCACCGATCGCCGCGCATCTTGATGAGCCCGGCGCCGAACTCCACGCGGAAGACGAGCCACCGCAGCAGCACGATGAGCGTGATCGGCGGCGCCACCTGCGCGTTGCCCAGGAAGATCGCGAGGAAGCCCGTCTCGCAAAGCAGGCTCTCCCAGCCGAACGCGTAGAAGGTCTGTCCCACGTTGACGATCGAGAGGTACAGCGCCCAGAGCACCGCCCACGCCGCCATCGCGACGACGGTCGGCACGACGTCGCCGATCCCCACGAGCAGCCCGAGCGAGAGCATGATGCCGGCCCACGAGACGCCCCGGAGCAGCGCGTCCGAATATCTCCAGTGGAAGATGCTCGGGGCCTCGCGGAACGTGACCGCGGCGAGAAAGTTCGGCACGGGGAGCAGCCCGCGCTCGCCGAGGAGGGGACGGAACTGACGGAGCGTCACGAGGAACGCGATGAGGTAGATGGCGGCGAGGGCGCGCTGGAACACGAGGCGCGCGAGCCAGTAATCGTCGGCGCGCAGCAGCTCCACGTCGACGAGGGTATCGGCCCGCCGCTCGTCGTCTTCCACGGCTGGAGCGGCTCGAAGCACAACATCGAGCGCTGGCTTCCCGCCCTGACGCCGCACTTCCGCGTCATCGTCCCGGACCTGCCGGGGTGCAACGGTGCGCCGGCCCTGGCGACCCGTCACACCGCCGACGCCTACGCCGCGTGGGCGCTGTCCTTCATGGATCGTCTCGGGCTACCTCGCGCGCGCGTGTCGGGCCTGTGCTCGGGGACGTCGATCGCGCTCGCGCTCGCCGCCGCGGCGCCCGAGCGCGTCGATGGTCTCCTGCTGCACACGCCCTTCGTTCGCCCCGGCCTCATCCGCGGGCCGATCCGCGCGCAGCTCGCGCTCCTTGCGTCGCCGCTCGGCGCGCTCTTCGGTCCGCTCAGCCGCAGCGGGACGCTCGCCACGCTTCATCGTCGCGTCTTCGCGAACGCGGCGGAGGTCGACGCGGAACAGCTCGCGCACGATCAGTCCGATCTCGTGCGCGCCGACGTGCGCGCCAACCGCGAGCTGGCGCTCGACCTCGTGCGGGTCGACCGGAGCGCGACCCTCGCGTCCTGGCGTGGCCCGCTCGGAGTCCTCCTCGCGCGCGCCGATGCGTTCGTCGACTCGGACGCGACGGCGGCGGCGGTCCGCGATCTCGCGCCGCAGGCGGTGATCGAGACCATCGCGGGCGGTCACGGGTGGACGCCGGCCTACGTCCGCGCGCAGCACGACGCTCTCGCGCGCCTGGCGCGCGCCGTCGGCCGCGCGTCGTGAACGACGCGCTCGACGCGGCGCTGCGGACTGCGGACGAGCTCGAGCTCGAGACACGCGGGCGTCAGACCGGACGCACGCACCGGGTCACGGTTTGGTTCGCGTACGACCCGCCCTTCGTCTGGCTCCGCACCGATCGCGAGCGCGACTGGTTCCTGAATCTCGAGCGCGACCCGCACTGCCGGATCCACGTCGGCGCCGTGAGCGCGGATGCGATGCGCACGGCCGTGTACGACGATCCGGCCTCGCTCCGCCGCGCGGTCGAGCTGTGGCGCGCCAAGTACGGCGCCGAGTGGGTCGCGGACTGGTATTTCGAACACGGGCGTGCCGTCGTACAGCTTCGCCTGACGTCGCCGTAAGCCGTCGGGGCCAGGACTATCCTCGCTTCATGCGCTTCGCGTTGCGGTTGGTATCGGTCATCGCGGTGGCGCTGGGGTTCGGGGTCTTCGCGGCGTCCGCGGCCCAGCCGAACGTGGTCCTCGTCGGGCGGATCGACGGCGCGATCAACCCCATCACCGAGCGCTACGTGGGTCGCGTCATGGACGAGGCCGAACAACGCGGCGTCGCCGCGGTCGTCTTCACCATCGACACGCCCGGCGGGCTCATCGACTCCACCTACGCCATCACCTCGCGCTTCCTGACGTCGCGCGTGCCGGTGGTCACCTTCGTCTCACCGGTGGGCGCGCGAGCCGCATCCGCCGGCACGTTCATCACCATGGCCGGCAACGTCGCCGCGATGGCGCCGTCGACGAACCTCGGCGCGGCGCACCCCGTCGACTCCTCGGGGAACGACATCCAGGGCGACCTGCGGCTCAAGGCCGAGAACGACGCCGTCGCGCACATCGTGAACATCGCCAAGGCGCGCGGCCGCAACCAGCAGTGGGCCGAGGACGCCGTGCGGAAGAGCGTCAGCATCGGCGCCGACGAGGCGACGAAGATCGGCGTGGTCGACCTCATCGCGAGCGACGTGCCCGACCTCCTCGCGAAGCTCGATGGCCGCAAGGTCACGACCGCCGCGGGTGATGTGGTGCTCGCGACGAAGAGCGCGACCACCGAGGACGGCACCGCGAACCCGATCGAGACGTTCCTCCATCTGATCGTCGACCCGCAGATCGCCGTGCTCCTGTTCACTATCGGCACGTACGGGATCATCTTCGAGCTCTCGAACCCGAGCCTGATCTTCCCCGGCATCATCGGCGTCATCGCCGTCGTGCTCGCGCTGTTCGCGTTCGGCACGCTCGACGCGAACGCCACTGGCGTCGCGCTGATGATCTTCGCCATCGTCCTCTTCGTCGCCGACATCAAGCTCGCGAGCCACTTCCTGCTCACCGCGGGAGGGCTCGTCTCGCTCGTCGTGGGCACGTTCATCCTGTTCCCGCCGCTTCGTCCGACATTCCCGGGCGTGCGCGGCGACGTGGATCCCGTCGTGATCGCGACCACCGCGCTGGTCTCGGGCGCGTTCTTCTTCTTCGTCGCGCGGTTCGCGCTCTCGACTCGTCAGCTCTCATGGGCCGGCGGCTCTCCCGTCCTCATCGGCGCGACCGGCGTGGCGAAGAGCGACATCGGCCCGAACGGCGTCGCCTACGTCGCTGGAGAGGACTGGTCGGTACGTACCGAGGGCGGCGCGATACCACGAGGCAGCGCCGTCCGTGTGAAACGTAAGGAAGGTCTGAGCCTTATCGTCGAAGCGAGCGATTCGTCACCGGGGAGGGGAGCGTCCTGATGGATATCGGTCTCGCCATCGTCATCTTCGCGGCGGTCATCGCGATCCTCATCTTGCGCACGGTCATCCACATCGTGCCGCAGTACCAGCGCCTCGTGGTGCTGGCGCTCGGCAAGTATCAGAACATGGCCGGCCCGGGGCTCGTGCTGCTGCTTCCGCCGCCGATCCAGGTCGGCATCAACGTGGATCTGCGCGAGTTCGTCGTCGAGATCCCGCAGCAGACCTGCATCACCAAGGACAACGCTCCGATCTCCATCGACTTCCTCATCTATCAGAAGGTCATCGAGGATCAAGCCGCCGACTCCGTCCTGAAGATCCAGAACTTCCGGACCGCCGTGACCGGCATCGCCACGACGACGCTGCGTGCCGTCATCGGCGACATCCTCCTGGACGACGTTCTCGCAAAGCGCGAGCAGATCAACGAGGTGCTGCGCGCGAAGCTCGACGAGGTGACCCAGCGGTGGGGCGTGAAGGTCACGACGGTCGAGATCCGCGAGCTCACGCCACCGCGCGACGTGCAGGAGGCCATGAACCGCCAGCTCACCGCCGAGCGGACCCGGCGTGCGTCGGTCACCGAGGCCGAGGGCAAGCGCGCTTCCGCGATCCTCGTGGCCGAGGGCGACAAGCAGTCGAACATCCTGCAGGCCGAAGGTCAGCGGCAGGCGCAGATCCTGCGGGCGGAGGGCTTCGCCCTCGCGCTCGACAAGATCAACGAGATGGCGAGCCACGCCGATGGACGGACGATCACGCTCCAGTACCTGGACGCGCTCCGTCAGCTGGGCCAGTCACCCGCGACGAAATTCATCATCCCGACCGAGTTCGCGGCCCTCGCCGCACCGCTCGCAGCGTTCGCGAGCGGCGTCGGCGAGCCGAAGAAGAAGGACGGCGCCTAGGTCGAACGGTCGCGCGAGCGCCGGCGAAGGGTGAGCCAGCGCCCGCGCGCCGATCGCTGCGTGGCGAGCTCGGCAGGGATGGCCATCGGCCGCGCGAGGCGGCGATTCGCGAACGGCGAATACACCCGCGACGACGTCCGCTGGGCGGACGCGGTCGCGTCGTGACGCGGGGAAGGCGACGCGAGGATCGCGACGGTGGCGATGGCCATTTGTGAGCTCCCCCTTGGCGTGATTGGAACAGGCGTTCGCATGATAGAACGCGCGTTCACACTGTCAAGAGGATGGGATACTCGAGCGGAAATTCGTTGAAAAACGCCATCGGGGCCGACCTTCTGCCCCAGCGTCCCCGCGTCGCCCGCGACCAGGCGGAGCCGTCGGGACACATCCTCGAGCCGGAATGGAAGGGCGTGCGGACACTCGTCCGAATGGGGCAGGAAGGGCCGCGGTTCGTGGGCTACACCGGACCGATGGACGGCCCGCGCGAGCTCTACGACGCGATCGTGGCGGACACGCACGCGAACTCGGCCATCCTCGACGGCGTCCTCGTGAGCGGCTGGCACGACGAGGCCGAGCTCGAGGTCGACGCCCAAGGCCTCGCCCTGAGCCGCCCGCCGGGTGCGCGCACCGTGTTCGCCGCGTTCGACCTGCTCGAGGTGGACGGCGAGTCGCTGCTCGACGTGCCGCTCCTCGAGCGCCGGCGTCATCTCGAGGGCGTTCTTTCGCCGAGCCTCAACGTGCGTCTCACGCCGTATGTCGCGCGCGGCCTGCGGTCATGGCGCGACACCCTCAGCGGCCAGGGCTTTCAACGCGTCGTGCTCAAGAACTGGAACAGCACCTACGCACCCGGGAAGACGACGGGCGACTGGGTCGTCGTCGAGAAGATCAACCCGGCCAGATAAACGGAGGAAGATGTGGCGACGAGCAAAGCGGTCATCGATCACACCCAGCGCGACCCCTGGTCGGTGGCGCAGGAGCAGTTCGGCATCGCCGCCGATCGCCTGCACCTCGACCCGAACATGCGCGCGATCCTGTCGGAGTGCCAGCGCGAGCTCACCGTGCACTTCCCGGTCCGCATGGCCGACGGCGCGGTGAAGGTGTTCACCGGATACCGCGTGCAGCACAACACCACCCGCGGCCCGGGTAAGGGCGGCATCCGCTATCACCCCTCGGTCTCGCTGCACGAGGTCAAGGCCCTCGCGATGTGGATGACGTGGAAGTGCGCGGTCGTGGGCATCCCGTACGGCGGCGCGAAGGGCGGCGTCATCTGCGACCCGAAGACGATGAGCCAGCAGCAGCTCGAGACGCTGACGCGCCGCTACACGACCGAGATCGCGCTCCTCATCGGGCCCGACCGCGACATCCCCGCGCCCGATGTGAACACGAACTCGCAGACGATGGCCTGGATCATGGACACGTATTCGATGCACGTCGGTCACACCGCGCTCGCCGTCGTGACCGGCAAACCGCTCTCGATCGGCGGGAGCGAGGGGCGCAACGAGGCGACCGCGCGGGGTGCGGTGTACACGATCATCGAAGCGGCGAAGCATCTCGGGCTCGACCTCGAGGGCGCGCGCGTCGTGGTGCAGGGCTTCGGCAACGCCGGCATGTTCTCCGCGAAGCTCATGGCCGAGCTCGGGGCGAAGGTGGTCGGGGTGTCCGACACCAGCGGCGGGATCTTCAGCGCGAAGGGCATCGACCCGAACAAGGTCGACGCGTACAAGCGCGAGACCGGGTCGGTCGTCGGCCTCCCCGGCACCGACCGCGTGACGAACACCGAGCTGCTCGAGCTCGACTGCGACGTCCTGATCCCGGCCGCGATCGAGAACCAGATCGGCGAGCACAACGCGCCGAAGATCAAGGCAAAGATCGTGGCCGAGGCCGCCAACGGTCCGACCTCACCCGAGGCCGACCGCATCCTGTTCGACAAGGGCGCGTTCCTCATCCCGGACATCCTCTGCAACGCCGGCGGCGTCACGGTGTCCTACTTCGAATGGGTGCAGGACCTCCAGAACCTGTTCTGGCGCGAGGCCACCATCAACGCGCGGCTCAAGGAAGTCATGGTGAAGTCGTTCAACGACGTGCTCGACATGTCGAAGAAGAACAAGGTCGACATGCGCACCGCGGCGTACATGGTCGCGGTGCATCGCGTCGCGGAGGCCACGCTCACTCGCGGCATCTACCCGTAGTTCGTTCGGAGGGGCCGGGCACGACACCCGGCCCCTCCGCTAGAAGCAGGCATTCCTGGACCTCGTAGCGCTCGACCTCGAGACCACCGGCTTCGATCCGGAGCGCGACCGCATCATCGAGATCGGTGCGGTGCGCGTGCGACTCGCTCCCGACGGCGGCGTGACCACCGGCGAGACCTTCAGCACGCTCGTCGATCCGGGCGGCGATCTTCCGTACCAGATCACGCGCCTCACCGGCATCCGCGACGAGGATCTCGCCGCCGCGCCGCCGTTGGAGCTTGCGCTCGCGCGCTTCGACGCGTTCGCGATGAACGCCGCCGTGCTGGGGCACAACGTCGCGTTCGACCTCGCCTTCCTCGAGCGCGCCGGGCTCGGGCCGCGCGAGAGCCTCGACACCGTCGAGCTCGCGTCGATCCTGCAGCCCACCGCGCCGACGTACGCGCTGCAGGCGCTCGCCGCGGCGGCGGACGTGCACCCCGAGGCGGCCCACCGCGGCCTCGCCGACAGCCTCACGTGCGCGGCGCTGCTCGCCGACCTCGCGCGGCGCGCGCGCGAGCTCTCACCGGTCGTGCTCGCGGAGCTCCAGGCGTACGCGCCGCTCCTCGGTCCGGCGTACGTCACGTTCTTCGCCGAGGCCGCGGCGGACGCGCTGCGGAGCGCGTGGGTCGAGCCCGCCGCGCCCAAGCCAGCCGTGCGTCGCGTCGCGCCACCCGCGGCGGTGACCGTGGGCGCCGCGTTCGCCGGTGACGGGCCCCTCGCGCGCTCGCTGGCCGGCTACGAGGAGCGCACCCAGCAGCGCACGCTCGCGGCCGCGATCGAGCGCGCCTTCGCGGAGGGCGGCGCGCTCGTGGCGGAGGCCGGCACCGGCGTGGGGAAGTCACTGGCGTACCTGGTCCCATCGCTCGGCCGTGCGATGTCCGGCGAACGGGTGATCGTGAGCACGCACACGCTGCCGCTGCAGGACCAGCTCGTCCGCAAGGATCTGCCCGCCCTCCAGGACGCGCTCGGCACGAACGTGCTCGTCACGGTCCTCAAGGGCCGCTCGAACTATCTCTGCCCGCGGCGCTGGCAGCAGTTCCGAGGACTCGCCGCGACGCGCGAGGAAGCGCGGCTCGCGATGAAGACGCTGGTGTGGCGACAGACCACGACCACCGGCGATCGCGCCGAGCTGAACCTCCTCGGACCGGAGTCCGAGCTCTGGTCGCGCGTGTCCGCCGACGACGAGACCTGCGACGGCCGTCGCTGTGCACGCGTGCCGGGCGGCTGCTATCTGCAGCGCGCGCGCGAGGCGGCCGCGAAGTCCGGCCTCGTGGTCACGAACCACGCGCTGCTCCTGCAGGATGCGCGCATGCGCGGCGCGCTGCTGCCGCCGTCGGAGCACCTCGTCGTCGACGAGGCGCATCGGCTCGAGGAGGTCGCGACCGATGCGTTCGGGCTCTCGCTCGAGGACGCGCTGGTGCGGCGCACGTTCGATCGCATCGCGCGCGCGCCGGCGGTCATCGCCGGACTGAAGGACGACCGCGTCGATGCGGCGGAGGATGTCCGCCGCGAGGTCGGCCAGGCCCGCGAGCGCGCGAACGAGCTGTTCGCGGCGCTCGGCGCGGTCGTCGATCCCGTGGCGGACAGCGATCGCCTGCGCGTGACGACGGGGCTGCGCGGCAGCGACGAGCGATGGCTTCCGGTCGAGCTCGCCGGCGAGCGCTTCTCGGATGCCGTCGCCGGGATCGCGACAGCTGCGGAGCGACTCGCGACGCGCACCACGGACGAGGACGACCAGGCCGAGCTGCAGTCCGCGGCCGCGGAGCTGAACGGCATCCGGATCGCGGTCGACCGCGGGATCCACGCGCCGCGGCAACACGACGTGGTGTGGCTCGAGCGCGGATCCGATGGCGCGGTCGCGCTGCGCGTCGCGCCGTCGCACCTCGGCGTTGCGCTGCGCCGCGGTCTGGTCGAGCCGCGCCGGTCGGTGGTGTACACGTCCGCGACGCTTGCGGTCGGCACGTCGTTCCATTACGCCCTCGACCGTTTCGGCATCTCGGACATCGCCGATGCGCGCGCCTTTGGCTCGCCGTTCGATTACGCGTCGCAGGCCATCCTCGTCGTGCCCACCGAAGGCGCGCTTCCGAGCGATCCATCGTTCGCCGACGAGGCCGCGGAGACGATCGCCGAGATCGGGCGCGCACTTGACGGCCGAACGCTCGTGCTCTTCACCGCGCACGGCTCGATGCGCGAGGTCGCGTCGCGCCTCGCGCCGCTCGAAGAATCGGGCGTGGCGGTGCTCACCCAGGGCATCGATGGGTCACGGCGTTCGCTGCTCGAGCGATTCGCCGCGGGACGCGCGGTGCTCCTCGGCACGCAGTCGTTCTGGGAGGGGATCGACCTGCCCGGCGAGATGCTCGAGTGCGTCGTCATCGCGCGGCTGCCGTTCCTCGTCCCCGACGACCCGCTGGTGCAGGGCCGCTCCGAGCGCTACGAGGACCCGTTCCGGGAGTTCCATCTCCCGCAGGCCGCGCTGCGCCTGCGTCAAGGCTTCGGCCGCCTCATCCGCACGCGCACCGACCGCGGCGCGGTGGTGCTCCTCGACCGGCGCGCCCTCCTGCGCGACTACGGCGCGGAGCTGCTCGGCGCGCTGCCCGACGCGCGGGTACGCCGCGTGCCGCCGGAAGCCATCGCCGCGACCGTGGCAGAGTTCTGCGGTCGTTAGGAGCGGGATGGACGAACGCGCGCGGGACGTCCTCACGGACTGGCTCGGTGGCCTCGACGAGGCGCGCCGCGCGAGCCTGTACCTGCTGCTCGACGAGCTCTGCAGCGGCCTCGATGTCTCGCGTCACAACCGCTTCGGGTTCCTGCGCCTGCGTGCGGAGTTCGAGACCTCCGGGGAGCTGTTCGGCTGCACTCTCGAGGAGCTCCGGGACGCCCTCGCCGCCTCCCTCGGCGACCATGTCCCAAAGCGCGACAGGCCGCCCAGCGCCCTCGAGGAACTGCGCTCCCAGATCGCCCGGCAGGGCCATCCCGACTTCCATTAGGCGGAAACAAGGACGTATCAGCCGACCGGGGGATGACCGCTGGGGGCATTGCCGCAGGGTCGACCGAGCCTAAACTTTCGCTGGTGGCAAACCGCCTGTGCGGGTGCCGAGCTTGCGAAGAAGGAGGTTCAGAATGATCGCGTTTTTCCGTGAGGAAGAGGGTCAGGGCCTCGTCGAGTACGCCCTCATCATCGCTGTCATCGCTATTGCCGTCATCGTGGCCATGATCTTCCTCCGCGGCCAGCTCCAGAACATCTTCAGCAACATCGGCAACAACCTGACCTAAGCGCGCAACTACGACGTCGCAGTTCGAACAGAGGCCCGGCCAAGAGCCGGGCCTTTGTTTAGGCGGCGGGCCGTACGCTCACTTCGGTCAGTAAACGGGGGCCCCTGCCCCCGGGCCGGCGCCGGACGACGCGGTCGCAGGCGGCGCGGAGCTCGACCCAGGCCTCGTCGCTGACGGCCGCACGGGCCACGATGTGCTGCCCCGGCTTCACGACCTCGGTCCCCTCCGCGCGGAAGTCGGCCCGCGCCGGGTCATGCAGGTCGAGGTATTCGCCGCGCCGCTCGAGCCGCAGCCCCTGATCCACCAGCGGAATGTCTCCGAGCAGCGTCTCGGGGACCTCGCGCAGCACGCGGTGATCGGCGGCGACGTCCGCGGCGGTGCGGTGCGGCTGTGCCGGTCGACGCTCGCTCTCTTCGTTGGACATGAGAACTTCCCAGCGGCGCGAGGTACCGCGGGGGACGGGTGTGTCGGCGTAACCGGCCATTCGACCGCGCGCCTGCGCAAAGGCGATGCCACGTCGCCTGTTGGTACAATTGTTCTCGGATCGGGCGTCGAGCCCGGTACTACGCAGGCTTTCCCGTTCGGTCTGCTCCCTCGCGGTGCGCCGCCCGGCGCCCGCGACGCGGACACAAATAGGGAAGCCGAGGAAGAACAAGGGAGAGCACACATGGCTGTCGTCACCATGAAGCAGCTCCTGGAGTCCGGGGTCCACTTCGGACATCAGGCGCGCCGTTGGAACCCGAAGATGAAGCGCTTCATCTTCATGGAGCGCAACGGCATCCACATCATCGATCTGCAGCAGACCCTCACGCGCGTCGAGGACGCCTACGCGTTCGTGCGCGATCTCGCCGGCAGCGGCGGGCAGGTCCTCTTCGTCGGCACGAAGAAGCAGGCGCAGGAGTCCATCGCCGAAGAGGCCAAGCGCGCGACGATGCCGTACGTCAACCAGCGCTGGCTCGGCGGGTTCCTCAAGAACTTCGTCACGATCCAGAAGCGCATCAACCGTCTGAACGAGCTCCACGAGCGCAAGGAGCGCGGCGACTTCGCGACCATGCCCAAGAAGGACGCGCAGCGGCTCCAGGACGAGCTCGACCACCTCGACCGCTACTTCGCCGGCGTGCGCGAGATGAAGCGTGTTCCGGCGGCGCTCTTCGTCGTCGACCCGCACCGCGAGCACATCGCGGTCGAGGAGGCCCGGCGCCTCGAGGTCCCGATCGTCGCGATGGTCGACACGAACTGCGATCCCGATCTGATCGACGTGATCATCCCGGCGAACGACGACGCCATCCGCGCCGTCAAGCTCATCTGCCAGAAGATCGCGGACGCCGTGATCGAGGGCCGTTCGATGTTCGACGCGAGTCACAAGGAGGCGACGCCCGAGGACATGGGCTACGCGCCTTCGACGACGGCCTCGGAGATCGAGGGTGGCGTCGGCGTGCCGCGCGCGAAGCGGACGCCGCGCGTGTACGAGCCTGAAGAGGACGAGGAGCTGCCGGTGGGCGGCGCCGAGGCCGAGAAGAGCACGACAGAGGAGATCTAGATGACGACAGAGATGAAGAAGATCGACCCGAAGGAGATCCAGCGCCTGCGCGAGGAGACGAACGCCGGCGTCATGGACTGCAAGCGCGCCCTCGAGGACACGCAGGGCGACTACAACAAGGCGAAGGACCTGCTGAAGGAGCGCGGCCTCGAGAAGGCGGCGAAGAAGGAAGGCCGCGTAGCGAAGGAAGGTGTCGTCGCCTCGTACATCCACGCCGGCGGCCGCGTCGGTGCGCTGGTTGAGATCGCGAGCGAGACCGACTTCGTCGCGCGCGGCGAGGAGTTCCAGAAGCTCGCGCGTGAGGTCGCGATGCAGGTCGCGGCGATGTCGCCGGCGAACCTCGACGAGCTGCTCGCGCAGGCGTACATCCGCGACGCGTCGAAGACGATCAAGGATCTCGTGAGCGACCTCGCGATGAAGACCGGCGAGAACGTCTCGGTCCGGCGCTTCCAGCGGTTCGCTCTGGGCGAGTCCTAGACTCGGCGCGATGACGGCCTCGAAGTACGAGCGCGTCCTGCTCAAGCTTTCGGGCGCGGCCCTTCTCGGAGACCGCAAGTTCGGTATCTCGCCGGACTACGTGCGCTACCTGGCGGAGGAGATCCGCAAGGTGCACGAGACGGGTCTGCAGATCGCGGTCGTGATCGGCGGCGGCAACTTCATGCGCGGCGCGGCCGTCGCGGAACACGGCATCGAGCGCGCCACCGCCGACTACATGGGCATGCTCGCGATGGTCATCAACGCGCTCGCGCTGCAGTCGGCGCTGGAGCAGAAGGGCGTGCCGACGCGCGTGCAGTCGGCGCTCCTCATCCAGGACGTCGCCGAGCCGTACATCCGGCGGCGCGCCATCCGGCACCTCGAGAAGGGGCGCGTGGTCATCTTCGCCGCCGGCACCGGCAACCCGTTCTTCACCTCCGACACCGCGGCCGCGCTGCGGGCGGCGGAGATCGGTGCGGACGTGATCCTGATGGGGAAGAACGCCGTCGACGGCGTGTACGACGCCGACCCGCGCACGACCAAGGGCGCGAAGCGGTTCGAGCAGCTCACGCACCGCGACGTGCTCGAAAAGCAGCTCGGCGTCATGGACGCGACCGCCGCGGCGCTCGCGGCAGACCGTGAGCTCGACATCGTCGTGTTCGACCTGTCCCAGAGCGACGCGCTGGTCCGTGCCGCGCGCGGCGAGCACGTCGGCACGCTCGTGCACTCGTAATGGCGCTCGAGGATGCCCTCGCGCAGGCCGAAGCGCGGTTCAAGAAGGCGATCGAGGCGCTGAAGCACGACGTCGCGCTGGTGCGCACCGGCCGCGCCACGCCGTCGTTGGTGGAGAACCTCCAGGTCGACGCCTACGGCACGGACACGCCGCTCATCCAGCTCGCCGCCATCAGTGCGCCCGAGCCGCGGCAGATCGTCATCCAGCCGTGGGACAAGAGCCTCATCAAGGCCATCGAGAAGGCCATCACGAACTCCGACCTCGGCCTCGCGCCGAGCAACGACGGGAACCTCATCCGCCTCAATCTGCCCGCGCTCAACGAGGAGCGCCGGCGCGACCTCGTGAAGCTGCTCCACAAGAAGGTGGAGGAGGGGCGGGTGGAGATCCGCACACTGCGACGCCACTCGCACGAGGAGATGAAGGCGAAGGAGAAGAGTTCCGGCGTCACGACCGACGAGGTCAAGCGCGCGGAGGCGCAGCTCCAGAAGCTCACCGACCGCTACATCCTCATGGCCGACGAGGTCCAGAAGGCCAAAGAGAAAGAGATCCTCGAGGTATAGCGTCGGCCTCGTGACGGTTCCGCGGCACATCGCGATCGTCATGGACGGGAACCGCAGATGGGCGCGTCAGCGTCATCTGCCGGCCATCGCCGGGCATCGCGCGGGCGTCGAGACCATCCGCCGTACGCTGCGCGCGGCGCGCGAGCGCGGCGTCGAGTACCTCACGCTGTACTCCTTCTCCACGGAGAACTGGTCGCGCGAGCCCGAAGAGGTGCGCGGGCTCATGGCGCTGCTCGAGGAGACGATCCGCCGCGAGACCGAGACCCTGGTGAAGGACGACGTGCGCCTTCAGGTCATCGGCCGGCTCCACGAGCTGTCGCCCGGACTGCAGCAGGCCATCGCAGGCGCGGTGAAGACCACATCGGTCGGCAAGCGCGGCGTGATGACGCTCGCCTTCAACTACGGTGGTCGCGCCGAGATCGTCGACGCGGTCCGCAGGATCGTCGCGGATGGCGTCACGCCGGACCAGGTCGACGAGGCGGCGATCGCCACTCGTCTCTACGCACCTGACCATCCCGACCCGGATCTCCTCATCCGCACCGGCGGGGAGCTGCGCGTGTCGAACTTCCTTCTGTGGGAGGTCGCCTACGCGGAGATGTGGGCGACGCCCGTGCTGTGGCCGGACTTCCAGGTGAAGGATCTCGACGAGGCCATCACGTCGTTCGCGGCACGCGAACGGCGATTCGGACGTTAATGGGCGCAGCCGATCTCGAACGCCGGACGATCACCGCGGTCGTCTACGCGGTCGTCGTTCTCGCCGCGCTCTTCGCGCCCGCGCCGACGTTCATCGTGCTCGTCGCGATCCTCGCGGTGCTCGGCTACCTCGAGCTGCGCGGGCTCTTCCGCTACACGCCGTACCAGCCGTGGGCGATCGGTGCGGTCGTGACGTTCGCGTTCGTGATCGTGCACCTGTCTGCGAGCGTGTGGTCGGGCGGGTTCGCGGTGATGAGCCTCGCGGTCATCAGCGTCTTCGGCGTGATCACGATCATCGTGCTGCTGCGTCAGGCGGCCCGCGGTCGACCGGTGCCGGGCGTGCTCGGTGCGCTGTTCACGCTCGCCGGCGCGATCTACCTCGGGCTCATGTTCGGTTTCATGGTCGACCTGTGGATGGCCGGCGCGAACGGGACGCGCGGCTGGCTGGGCGACCTTCCGGTGTGGCTCATCCTCGCGCTCGTTCCGACGTGGGTCGGCGACAGCGTGGCGTACCTCGTCGGCTCACGCATGGGACAGAACAAGATCGCCCCGCGGATCAGCCCCGGGAAGACGTGGGAAGGAACGCTCGCGGGTTTCGGCGGCGCCGGGGTCGCCGCTTTGCTCATCGGCGTCTCCGCCGGCCTGCACACCGTGCCCGCCGTGCTCGTCGCGCTGCTCGTCGGTCCGGTCGGTTTCGCCGGCGACCTCTTCGAATCGGCCATCAAGCGCGCCGCGGGCGCGAAGGACTCGGGGACGCTGTTCCCCGGTCACGGCGGCGTGCTCGACCGCATCGACAGTCTCATCTTCGTCGCACCGACCGTCGCGCTCGTCCTGTCACTGGCGCTGCAGTGATGGATGGGATGATGGACGGATGGTGACCCGTCTCGCGATCCTCGGCGCGACCGGATCGATCGGGCGGCAGGCGCTCGACGTCGTCGCCGCGAACCCCGAGCTCCTGCGCGTGTCGGTCATCGCATCGAAGAGGAGCGCGGAGGAGTGCCAGCTGCTCGCGCGCAAGTTCGGCGCGCGGCATCTGGTGTCGGATCGGGACGGCGGCACGGCCGCGCTGGTGGACGCCGCGACCGCGAAGGACGTGGACCTCGTTCTCGTCGCGACGAGCGGCATCGACGGGATCGAGCCGACGCTCGCGGCGCTCGAGGCGGGGAAGTCGGTCGCGCTCGCGAACAAGGAGACCCTCGTCGCCGCCGGGCACCTCGTGCACCGGCTCGTGCCCGCCGCGGGCGAACGCCTCCGGCCGGTCGATGGCGAGCACTGCGCGCTCTGGCAGTGCCTGCTCGGCACCAAGCGCGAGGAGCTGCGGCGCGTGCTCATCACCGCGTCGGGCGGCCCGTTCCGTGGGTTCCCGCTCGACGAGCTCAACAACGTCACGCCCGAGATGGCGCTGCGGCATCCGACGTGGAAGATGGGCCGAAAGATCACGGTCGACTCGGCGACCCTCGTGAACAAAGGCTTCGAGGTCGTCGAGGCGCGTTGGCTGTACGACCTCACCTACGAGCGCATCGACGTCGTCGTGCATCCCGAGTCGATCGTCCACGCCATGGTCGAGCTCGCGGACGGCACGGTGAAGGCCGAGATGGCCGAGCCCGACATGCGCCTCTTCATCCAGTACGCGCTGCTCTGGCGCCACGCGCCCGCACCGACGCGGCCGATGGACTGGACGCGGCCGCGCGCGCTGCACTTCGGACCGGTCGAGGCCGCGCGCTATCCGTGCCTGCAGACGATCCTCGAGGTCGCGCGATCGGGGGACCTCTCGGCGATGATCGGCCTGGTCGCGGCCGACGAGGTCGCGGTCGAGCGCTTCCTGCGCGGCGAGATCAGCTTCGGCGAGATCGCGGTGTACCTGCACCGCGGCGCGACGCTGGGCCGCGCCCACGCGCGCACCGCGGAGCCGAGCCTCGCGGAGCTGCGCCACATCGACGCCGAGGTGCGTGGCGCGCTGCGTGCCGAAGCGGGTGTCGCGTGAATATCCCCGAGTTCCTGCGCGCGCTCGTCCTCGGCCTCATCACCTTCACCGTGATCGTGGCGG
>DASQIF010000301.1:0-3411 GCA_035631715.1 Candidatus Acidiferrales bacterium | reverse complement strand
TAAAGCGGATGAAGATCGCCCACGTCGCGAAGCCGAGCAGATCCGGCAGCGGCGGGGCGGTGAGGTTGCGGACCATGTACGCGGTCGCACCGACGGTGACCGCGACGACGATCGCTCGCTCGTGGCGGCGCACGATCGGCAGGGCCGCGGCGCGCAATGCCGAGAGATAGAAGAGGCCGTGGCCCGCCGGGACGTAGATCGGGAGGTTGTCGAGGCGGTAGCGGTACGCGCCCCACACGATCGAGCCGATCACCTCGAGGACCGTCGCGACAGCGACCAGGACGATCACCTGTGTGCGAACCTCGCGCGGCTGGAGATAGAGCGCGACGCCAAGGAAGACCCACGCGCTGAGGCCGAGCGCGGTCTGCTGCCACGCGTCGATGCCTCGGTCGAGCGGAAGGACGAGCGCGATGAACGCGGTGAACGTCGCGAGGAGCCAGAGCGTGCCGCGAGTGGAGAGCACTACTCGATGGTGATGCTCTTGATCTTGTCGCCGATCGCAATCTTGTTTACGACGTCCATGCCGGACGTGACCTGGCCGAAGTTCGTGTACTGCTTGTCGAGGAACGTGGAGTCTTTTTTAACGCAAAAAAACTGGCTGTCGTTGTTAAAGGCCGGATCCTGCCCGCGTGCGATACCCATCGCTCCGGTCTTGAACGTCAGGTCGTTGTACTCGCTCGGCACGCGCTGACCACCGCTCCCGGTGCCCGTCGGATCGCCGCCCTGCACCACCCAGTCCTCGACGCGGTGGAAGACCAGGTTGTTGTAGAAGCCGCTCGTCGCCTTCTGCACGAAGCGCGCGACGGTCTGCGGCGCTTTGTCCGGTCGGAGCGTGAACGCGAACGAGCCGCCCTTCACGAGCTCGACGGTGGCCTTCGTGGGGTTCGCGGTCGGAGTAGTCGTCTTCGTACCTCCAGGAGTGGATGAGGGGGCGCTCGACGCGGTGGATCCGCAAGCGAGCGCGACGAGGCCGGCGAACGAGGTGCGGAGGAGCGTGCGGCGGTCCATCGCTGACTACGTTACGGGTATCGTCGTCTCTCCGGTGGCGGGCCTGCAGGCGCCCCGCGGTATGCGGGACATCCTTCCCGACGAGGCGGCCGCGTTCGATGCGCTCCACGCCGTCATCGCCGCGCGCGCGACGCGCTACGGCTATCCGCGCATCGACACGCCCGTCGTTGAGGACCGGGTCGTCTTTCAGAAGGGCGCGGGCGAGGGCAGCGACATCGTCCAGCACGAGATGTACGACGTGGCGCTGCACGGCACCGGCGGTCTTGTGCTGCGGCCCGAGGGGACCGCGGCGGTGGTTCGCGCGTACCTCGAGCACGGTCTGCACCGCGCCCCGCAGCCGGTGCGCCTCTTCTACTGGGAGGCGATGTTCCGCGGCCAGCGGCCGCAGCTGCTCCGCTACCGGCAGTTCTGGCAGTGGGGCCTGGAGTGCATCGGCGCCGAGGACGCCGGCGCGGACCTCGAGCAGATCGACTACACGAACGGCCTCTTCCGCGAGCTCGGTCTGACCGAGTACGTGCTCAAGGTGAACACCATCGGCGAGAGCGCGGTCCAGGCGAAGATGCGCGACGCGCTGCGCGGCTACTTCGAGCGTTATCGCGCTGAGCTCAGCGAGGACAGCCAGAGGCGCATCGACGCGAACGTCCTCCGCGTTTTCGACTCGAAGGTGCCGCGTGACCGCGAGATCGCCGAAGGCGCGCCGAAGCTGCGGGACCTGGTGAGCGACGCGGACCGCGCGCATTTCGATCAGATCACGAGCGGGCTCGACCGCCTCGGCATCGCCTACGAGGTCGACGAGCGACTGGCGCGCGGGCTCGACTATTACCGCCGCACCGTGTTCGAATTCATCCTGACGAACCCCGAGTACACCAAGGCCGGGGAGATCGCCGTCGCCGCGGGCGGACGCTACGACGGGCTGGTCAAGACGATGGGCGGCCCGGACGTGCCCGCTGTCGGCATCGCCGGCGGCATCGATGTCCTGTACGCGGCGCTGCGGACGCAAGGAGTGACGGTGGCGAAAGAGGAACAGGCGGACGTGTACGTCCTGTCTGCGCAGCGGAACGATGTGGCAGATCGACTCGTGCTGGCGAGCGGCCTACGCGCGAAAGGCTTCAGTGTCGCGATCGATTACTCGGATCGTTCGCTCGACAAGCAACTCGAGGGCGCGGTCAAGCACGGTGCGAAGGTCGCGGTCATCAGGCCGACCGAAGAAGAGGCCCGCGGTGGATACGTCGTCGTCCGCGATCTGGTGAAGCGCGAGGACGTAAAGAAGCGCCTTGCTGCCCTCATAACCGAGGTCGGCCGCCATGTGACGCCGCAGCCGATCCCGACTCTGTGGACGCCGCCCGCCGACCCGGGCGACAAGGAGCCGGGCGCGGCCGGGGAAGCACCCTTCCTCGCCGACCCGCGAGACTAGATAGATGCTCCGCACGAAGACCTGCGGCGATCTGCGGATCGCGGACGCAGGGTCGACGGTGACCCTGGCTGGCTGGGTGCACACGCGCCGCGATCACGGGAACGTGACGTTCATCGACCTGCGCGACCGATACGGCATCACGCAGATCGTCGCGCACGGCGCCGAGCAGCCGGCCTCGCACGCCGCCCTCAAGGACGTGCGCAACGAGTGGGTGATCCAGGTGAAGGGCGTGGTGCGCCCGCGGAGGGAAGGGACGAAGAACCCGAAGCTCGCGACCGGTGACATCGAGGTCGAGGCCCGCGAGATCACCGTGCTCAACGAGGCGAAGACGCCTCCGTTCTACGTGAACGAGGAGACGCCGGTGGAGGAGACGCTCCGCTGGAAGTACCGCTACGTCGACCTGCGGCGCGAACGTTCGAGGGAGCTCATGCGCCTCCGCAGCGAGGTCACGAACTTCATCCGCACGTTCTTCGTCGAGCGGGGGTTCTGGGAGATCGAGACGACGATGCTCATCCGCTCGGACCCGACCGGCGCGCGCGACTTCGTCGTGCCGTCGCGGTACTACCCCGGGAAGTTCTGGGCGCTGCCGCAGTCGCCGCAGCAGCTGAAGCAGATCCTCATGGTCGGCGGGATCGACAAGTACGTACAGATCGCGAGGTGCTTCCGCGACGAGGATCCACGCGCCGATCGCATCTACGAGCTGACGCAGCTCGATGTCGAGATGACGTTCGCGGAGCCGAATGACGTCATGGACATCCTCGAGGCCTGCTACACGGCGGTCTTCGAGAAGTTCGGGAAGAAGCCGCTGCATAAGAAGCCCTGGCCGCGCATGACGTACGAGGAGGCGATGCGGCGCTTCGGCAGCGACCGGCCGGACACGCGTTTCGGCATGGAGCTCGTCGACCTCGCCGAGGTCTTCCGCGGCACGACGTTCACCGTCTTCCAGGACGTCATCGCCGGCGGCGGCGCGGTCCGCGGCATCGTCGTGA
>DASQIF010000300.1:0-3626 GCA_035631715.1 Candidatus Acidiferrales bacterium | reverse complement strand
TCGACCAGAAGGGGTCGACGCGCAACCCGCGGTCGACCGTCGGCACGGTCACCGAGATCTACGACCATCTCCGCCTGCTGTTCGCGCGCGTCGGCGTGCCGCACTGCCCGACGCACGGGATCCCGATCAAGGCGCAGACGGGCCAGGAGATCGGCGATCAGATCCGCGACTACCCCGAGGGCACGCGGCTGCTCATCCTCGGGCCGCTGGTCCGTGACCGGAAGGGCGAACACCAGCAGTTGCTCGTGACCGCGCGCCGCGGCGGCTTCGCGCGGGTGCGCGTCGATGGGGTCGTCCGCGACCTCTCCGAGGACATCACTCTCGACAAGATGAAGAAACATTCGCTCGAGGTCGTCGTCGACCGCGTCGTGCTCCGGAGGGGCGCCGAGGGCGACGCCGACCGCTCGCGTCTGACCGACTCGGTCGAGACCGCGCTCCGCATGGGGGAGGGCCTCGCGCTCGTCGCCGATGCCGATGGCAAGGTGCCCGAGCGGCTCTTCAGCCAGCGGCTCGCGTGTCCCGAAGGCGACTTCTCGATCGGCGAGATCGAGCCGCGCACGTTCTCCTTCAACTCGCCGCACGGCGCGTGCCCGGCGTGCACCGGGCTCGGCACGAAGCTCGAGCCGGATCCCGAGCTCGTCTTCGCGAACCCCGACCTCTCGCTCCGGGACGGCGCGGTGCTGCCCTGGCAGCGGTCCGGCGGCACGGCGCAGTACCGCATGGCGATCCTCGAGGGGCTCTCGAAGAAGTACAAGTTCTCGCTCGGCGATCCGATCCGCAAGCTGTCGAAGAAGGCGATCGACGCGATCCTCCACGGCACCGAGGAGCCGCTCCGCCTGTCGTACGAGAACCGCAGCGGACAGAAGCGCACGTACGAGTACGAGTGGGAGGGCCTCCTCCCGTGGCTCGACCGCCAGTACCGCGAGACGACGTCCGAATACATCCGCGCCGACATCGAGAAGTACATGAGCGAGCGACCGTGCCCGGTGTGCAAGGGCAAGCGCCTCAAGCCAGAGGCGCTCGCGGTGACCATCGGGAAGCGGCACATCATGGACGTCGCCGGCCTCACCGTCTCCGAGGCGCTCGAATGGGTGACCGCGCTCGAGAAGGACAAGACCAGTCCGCTTGACTCACGCGGGCGGCAAGTCGCGCGCCAGGTGCTGAAGGAGATCCGCACGCGGCTCGGCTTCCTCGTCGACGTCGGCCTCGATTACCTCACCGTGGATCGCTCGGCCACCACGCTGTCCGGCGGCGAGGCGCAGCGCATCCGGCTCGCGACGCAGATCGGCTCGGGCCTCATGGGCGTGCTCTACATCCTCGACGAGCCGTCGATCGGCCTGCACCAGCGCGACAACGCGCGGCTCATCCGCACGCTCCTCGGCATGCGCGACCTCGGCAACACCATCCTGGTGGTCGAGCACGACGAGGAGACCATTCGCACCGCGGACTGGATCATCGACATCGGGCCGGGCGCGGGCGAGCACGGCGGCGAGGTCGTGGCCGAGGGGACGCTCAAGGACATCCTGCGCGAGCCGCGCTCGCTCACCGGCGCGTACCTCTCGGGCCGGCGCCGCATCCCGGTGCCGACGCGGCGTCGCGCGGCGCGCAACGAGGCCGTGGTGATCCGCGGCGCGCGCGAGCACAACCTGAAGGACGTCGACGTGCGGATCCCGCTCGGCGTGTTCGTCGCCGTGACCGGCGTGTCGGGATCGGGGAAAAGCACCCTGGTGAACGAGATCCTCTACCGCCGCCTCGCGCAGGTCATCTCGCGGGCCAAGGATCGGCCGGGCGCGCACGACAAGCTCGAGGGCATCGAGAACGTCGACAAGGTGATCGACATCGACCAGTCGCCCATCGGACGCACGCCGCGTTCGAACCCCGCCACGTACACCGGCCTGTTCACGCCGATCCGCGAGCTCTTCGCCGCGGTGCCGGACGCGCGCCTCCGCGGCTACACCGCCGGTCGCTTCTCGTTCAACGTGAAGGGCGGCCGCTGCGAGGCGTGCGCTGGCGACGGAATCATCAAGATCGAGATGCAGTTCCTGCCGGACGTCTACGTGCCGTGCGAGGTCTGCGGTGGCAAGCGCTACAACCGCGAGGCGCTCGAGATCCACTACAAGGGCAAGAGCATCGCCGACGTCCTGGAGATGACCGTCGAGGAGGCGTGGAAGTTCTTCGAGAACGTCCCGAACTGCGAGCAGAAGCTGCGCACGCTGAACGACGTCGGCCTCGGGTACATCCACCTCGGGCAGCCCGCCACGACGCTGTCCGGCGGCGAGGCCCAGCGCATCAAGCTCGCGACCGAGCTCTCGCGCCGCGCGACGGGCCGCACGCTGTACATCCTCGACGAGCCGACGACGGGTCTGCACTTCGCCGACGTCGAGAAGCTCCTCGAGGTGCTGCATCGCCTGGTCGACGCCGGCAACACCGTCGTCGTCATCGAGCACAACCTCGATGTGGTCAAGACCGCCGACTGGATCATCGACCTCGGGCCGGAGGGCGGGAAGGCCGGCGGCGAGGTCATCGCCGAGGGCACGCCCGAGGCCGTCGCGCGCGTGCGTCGCTCGTTCACCGGGCGCTACCTGCGCGATCTCCTCGCGACGGGCGAGGTGCGCGGCATCGCGTGACCGACTACGTCCGCGCGATCGAAGAGCGGCGCGAAGAAGAGCAGGCGGCGCTCCACGGTTTCCCAAGCGTCCTCGCCGCGGTCGCGCGACACGAGCACCCGATCGGCCAGACGGTGCGCCTCTACGGCGTGACCATCGCCGCGACGCCCGACGGCTTCATCGTGGATGGCGTGCCCAGCGGTCCGCGCATCGTCGACGCGGGCCGGCACGCGCTGCGCCTCTCGCATCAGGGCTACCCCGCTGTCGTCGTCCAGGATCGCGAGGCGCCGCGGCGTGCGGCGTCGCTGCGCTGGTATCCGGTCGACCCCGCGCTCCGCGTGCGTGGTCGCATCGCGCCGGACCCGGCGCCGCTCGCGATGTCGTCGACCGCCTCGCCCGACCGGCGCGCCGAGCGCGTCGGGTGGTTCACGTTCTCGCGCGACGGCCGCGACTCGCGACTTTCTGTGACGCGCCTCCTCGAGCCGGGCGCGTCCCCCGACCAGCTCGAGATCTACTTCCGCGACGCGACGACCGGCCACGACTCCTACGAGGTCGGCCGCTATGTGACCGTGGAGCGCGAGGGCAACGACGTCGTCGTCGACTTCAACCGCGCATACAACCCGTCCTGCGCGCTCTCGCCGTACTACAACTGCCCGATCCCGCGGGCCGAGAACCATCTGGCGATCCCGATCCGCGCCGGCGAGATGACGCCGCTCCTCGACCGCCCGCACGGCTAGCATCGCGTCCGGTGACCTTGCCGTTCAGCGCGATCGACGCGGCCATCATCGCCCTCATCGGGGTCGCCGTCTGGAACGGCTACCGCAGCGGATTCATCGCGACCGCGTACGGGCTCGCGACGTGGATCGTGTCGTTCGCCACCGCTGTCGTCTTCCAGTCGCCGGCCGCGCAGATCGTGCAGCTCTTCGGGCTGAGCCCGGCCACCGCGCACCCGGTCTCGTTCATCGTGCTCCTCGTGCTGGTGGAGCTTCTCTTCACCGGGGCGGGGTACTTCGCGGTGAA
>DASQIF010000299.1:0-3884 GCA_035631715.1 Candidatus Acidiferrales bacterium | reverse complement strand
GTCGGGCTCGCGATGACCTACGTGCCCGCGCCGAACTCGGCCTACGACACGCTCCAGTTCATCAGCCACGACGCGACGCTGGGCGGCATCGTGCGCGGCATCCACTACTGGGGCGCCGGCGCGATGGTGGTGCTCGTCCTCATCCACATGAGCCAGGTCTTCCTCTTCGGCTCGTACAAGTACCCGCGCGAGGTGAACTGGCTCTCCGGCTCGTTGCTGCTCCTCGCGACGCTCGCGATGGCCTTCACCGGTCAGCTACTGCGCTGGGACCAGGACGCGTTCTGGGCCATCGTCGTCGCGGCGGAGCAGGCTGCACGCGCGCCGATCATCGGCGACTGGCTCGCGAAGCTCGTCGTCGCCGGGCAGACGGTGGGCGGCGCGACGCTCACGCGGTTCTACGCGACACATGTGTTCCTCATCCCGGCGGCGATGTTCGGGCTCATCGGTCTGCATCTGTATCTGGTCATCCGCCGCGGCATCAGCGAGCCGCCCGCGCCCGGCGACGTCGTCCGGCCGCGCGCGTACCGCCAGCGCTACGCCGAACTGCTGCGGCGCGGTATCCCGTTCTATCCCGACGCGGCGTACCGCGACGCGATCGTGGCGTTCGTCGCGGTCGTGATCGTCGTCGTGCTCGCCGGTATCGTCGGCGCGCCGCCGCTCGGCAAGCCCGCCGACCCGACGGTCGTCGTGGCCGACCCGCGGCCGGACTGGTACTTCCTCGGCTACTTCGCGCTTCTCGCGCTCATCCCGCGCGCGGCGGAGAGCCTCGTCATCATCGGCCTGCCGACGTTCGCGTTCGTCTATCTCTTCGCGGTGCCGCTGCTCTTCCCGTACGGCGAACGGCACTGGTCGCGCCGTCCCGTCGCGATCGCCGTCGTCACGATCCCGTTCGTGCTGTACGCCGCGCTCACGGTCGCGGGGTTCTCGTCGCCGTGGGTGCCGGTGCTCGGCGCCGATGCGCGACTCCCCGACGCGGTCACCGGCGGTCTCGCGGCGAACGAGCGCCACGGCGCGCAGCTCTTCATCGATAAGAGCTGCTTCGCCTGCCACCAGATCGCGGGTGCGGGCGGGCGCCGCGGCCCCGATCTCTCTGACGTCGGGTCGCGCCTGGCGCGCGAGCGCATCGTCGAGCGCATCCTGAACGGCGGCGCCGCGGGCATGCCGGCGTACGCGGGGAGCATGAGCCCGCAGGACCTCGACGACCTGGTCGCGTTCCTCGAGACGCGGCAGTCTCGCTAGCCTCGCGCCATGAAGATCCGCCGCGCTCGCGCGAGCGATAGACGCGCCGTCCGCGCGATGCTCGCGCGGGTCTGGAGCGACGACTACATCCTCGACGTCTTCGACGACTGGGTGCGCGACCGCCGCGGCGGCCTGTGGATCGCGGTCGAGGGCGGCGACCTCGTGGGCATCGCGAAGCTCACACTCCTCGGTCAGCTGGAAGCGTGGCTGCATGGCTTGCGGGTTGACCCCGGCCACCGGCGCCGGGGCATCGCCACGGCGCTCGTCGAGCACCGGCTGAGGCGGGCGAAGCGCATGGGCGCGCGGATCGTGCGACTCGACACGCACGCCGTCGCAGTCCGCCGGATCTCCCGGTCGCACCGCCTGCGCGTCGTCGGTAGGTACCGCTGGTTCACGCACCCGGCTCGAGCCGGCGTCGCACCCAGGCTCGCGCGACCGGACGAGACTGACGCGCTCTGGCGGCTCGCGCTGCGGGGCGACGGGCTCATCCATCTGCCATATAGCTACCGGGCGGTGGTCCGGGCCGACGTCGCGCGGGCGATTCGCCTGGGCCTCTGCGTCGTCGCCGACGGCCGCAGCCGGCCCGGCGCGATGGCGATCCTCGCGATCGACCGCCACGGCTTGAGCGTCGCGCATCTAGGCGGCTCCGGCCGCCCGCTCATGAGTCTCCTTCGCGCGCTCCCCGCCGAGGCGCGGCGCCGCAGACGAGCGGAGGTCGGGCTCGCGGTGCACGCCACGTTCTGGCGCGCGCTGCGCTCGGCCGGCTATCGGGCGTGGGCGGACGAGACGATGGAGATCTTCGAGGGCCGGCTCTAGACGAGGTCCGAGTACCGAGGTATCCGGTGTTGTGTCAGCTGTTGCCGGAGCGGGTATCAGCCGTTCCCTTGGGGGAACAGCTGATACCGCGCGATCGCACGCAATGACGGGGGTCTGCTCGCTCGGCCCCGGGCTGACTTATCTGAGAACGAGGCAACCTGCGACGATCGCGTTACAGCGCCTTCCGGTACTCCCGCAGCACGCGCTCGGCCCGCATCGCCGACGACTCGTACAGGCGACGCGCCGGCTCGTTCACGTGGACCGTCGACGCCGGGTCGGTGGCCCAGACCATGACCGCGTCGGCGCCCCGTCGCCAGGAGCGGCGGATGACCTCGCGCACGACCGCGTGCGCGAGACCGCGTCCGGCGTGGGCGGGCCGCGTCCCGAGCGGCTCGATCTCGGTCCAGCGCGAGACCGGGTCGTACCAGCCGATGCAGTAGGCGGCGAGGGTGCCATCGGGCGCGGCCACGATCGGGACCATGCCACGCTCGAACTGCGGCATCGCCGTGACGCGGTCATGCCGCTCCCGCCGGTAGGGCGACGGTCGGATCACCGACCACGCGTCGCGGTGCATCTCGACGTACGCGTCGTCCATGTCCGCGGTGAAGTCGACGAACCGGTATCCCGGAGGCAGCGACGGCGCGGGCGGCTCGCCGTTCATGCGCCACACCAGAAGCGGTCCAAAGTGTCCCGCCGGCGCGTACCCGCGCGCGGCGACTGCCGCGCGCAGCGGCGTGTCGTCATCCCAGACGGAGATCTCGACCGCACTCCGGCCCCCGCGGCGCGCGTCCGACTCGCTCCAGGCGATGAGGTCGAGCACATCGTTCCGCGCCGGATCGGCGTGTGCCATCGCGTAGTCGCCGTCGATGACGACCACGCCGGTCATCGTGTCGCCGTCGTCCCACACGTGGATCGCGAATTCCGGATCTGGGGTCTTGCGCATCAGCCACTGCAGCCCACCGGGATGCAGGTACGACGAGCCCGGCGGCCCCGCGCGCAGGCGACCGATGAGGTCGACGAGCGGGACGAGGTCGCGTTCGCGGGAGAAGACGCGCGGCGCGTCAGCGGCGCGCACGGGGCATACTCGCCGCGATGCCCGACCTGAAGATCCGCCCGGTCACCGAGCTCGACATCGAAGCGATCTGCAAGATCGACGAGCGCATCACCGGAAAGTACCGCCCAGAGGTCTGGGAGGACCGGGTCGTCTACTACATCCGCCGTGATCCCGATTCGTCGCAGGTCGCCGAGGTCGGCGGCGCGGTGGTCGGCTTCATGCTGGGGGAGGTGCGTGGTGGCGAATTCGGCCTCGAGGAACCGACCGGGTGGGTGGAGTTCTTCGGCGTTGACCCGAAGGCGCGCGAGAAGGGCGTCGGCCGGGCTCTCATCGAGGCGCTCCTCGATCGGTTCAAGCGCAATGGTGCGCACGTGGCTCGCACGATGGTCCGAACCGAAGACCGAGAGATCGACGCGTTCATCCGGCGCATGGGTTTCGCTCCGGCGCCCGTGATCGCGCTCGAGAAGCGCCTGTCCTGACGTTCGCTATGGCGAACGGTCATACCAATGCGCGGCTTCGGCGGGTACCCTTGAGGGCATGACCGACGAGATCCGCATGCTCCCCAAGGCCTATCACGAGGCCGTGGAGCACTGGCAGCGGCACAACTTCCCGGAGTACCCCCAGCTCGCACGACGCTGGCAGCAGTACTTCCCCAGGGACAGCGAGTTCTGCCTGTGCGCGCGGCTGGAGAAGGACATGCCCAGCGTGATCCAGGTCGGAGACCACCGGGGCCGGCCCAAGGCGCTCGTCCCGAAGGAGCTGGAGCGCGAGGCCG
>DASQIF010000298.1:0-6564 GCA_035631715.1 Candidatus Acidiferrales bacterium | reverse complement strand
CTTGAAGCGCTCCCGCTCCTGGTCGCTCTCGAACGTGCCGACCATCGAGAGCACCGTCGCGGCCTGCTCGCCGCCCATGACGCTGATGCGCGCGTTCGGCCACATCCAGAGCTGGCGCGGCTGGTAGGCGCGTCCGTTCATTCCGTAATTGCCGGCGCCGAACGAGCCGCCGATGATCACCGTGAACTTCGGGACGACGCTGCACGCGACCGCGGTGACCATCTTCGCGCCGTCCTTCGCGATGCCGCCTTGCTCGTACTCCTTGCCGACCATGAAACCGGCGATGTTCTGGAGGAACACGAGCGGAACGCCGCGCTGGTTGCAGAGCTCCACGAAGTGCGCGGCCTTGAGGGCGGACTCGCTGAACAGCACGCCGTTGTTCGCCACGATGCCGACGCGGAAGCCCTCGATGCGCGCGAAGCCGCACACGATGGTGGTGCCGTAGAGCGCCTTGAACTCGTGGAACCGCGAGCCGTCCACCAGTCGCGCGATGACCTCGTGCACGTCGTACTGGGTGCGGAGGTCGCGCGGCACGATCGCGTAGAGCTCGGACGGATCGAGCGCCGGAGGCTCGGGCTTCGCGCGCTCCGCGCCCCAGTAGAGCGGTCGATCGAGCTGAGCGACGATGTCGCGCGCGATCTCGATGGCGTGCTGGTCCGAGAGCGCGAGGTGGTCCGCGACGCCCGAGATCCGCGTGTGCACATCGGCCCCGCCGAGCTCCTCAGCGGAGACATCGACGCCGGTCGCGGCCTTCACCAGCGGCGGACCGCCGATGAAGATCGTGCCCTGCCCCTTCACGATGATCGTCTCGTCGCTCATCGCCGGGACGTACGCGCCACCGGCGGTGCACGAGCCCATGACCGCCGCGAGCTGCGGGATCTTCAGCGCGGAGAGGCGCGCCTGGTTGTAGAAGATGCGACCGAAGTGCTCGCGGTCGGGGAAGACCTCGTCCTGGCGCGGCAGGAATGCGCCGCCCGAGTCGACGAGGTAGAGGCAGGGGAGCCGGTTCTCGAGCGCGATCTCCTGCGCGCGCAGGTGCTTCTTCACGGTGAGCGGGTAGTACGACCCGCCCTTCACCGTCGCGTCGTTCGCGACGATCACGCATTCGTTGCCCGAGATCCGTCCGAGGCCGGTGATGAGCCCCGCGCCCGGCGCTTCGTCGTCGTACATGCCGTACGCCGCGAGCGGCGAGAGCTCGAGGAACGCCGTGCCCGGGTCGAGGAGTCGCTCGACGCGTTCGCGGGGGAGCAGCTTGCCGGCGGCGACGTGCCGCTGTCGCGAACGCTCCGGACCGCCGAGGCGCGCCTTCGCGACGCGCTCCTTCAGCTCCGCCACGAGCGCGCGCATCGACTCGCGATTCGTCTGCGCCGGCGCGTTCGCGAGGTCGAGCGACGTGCTCAGGACGGGCACGGCCGCGATGCTAGGCCGAGCCGTCGTGGCGCGCTCCGCGGGCCGCCTTCGTACCATCACTCGACCGTGGACCCGACCGTCCAGACCGCGATCGACCGCAGCTTCCTCGCGCGGCTGCCCGAGGTCGCGCTCGCGCAGCTCCTCGAGGGCGGCGCGGTCGAGGCCGTGCCGGCGGGGACCACGACCTATCGCGCCGGCAGCGAGCCGCGCGTCTCGCTCATCGTCGGCGGGCTGTTCCGCACGTTCCTCGTCGGTCCCGATGGACGGCAGGTCACGATCCGCTACGCGCGGATCGGCGACGTGTTCGGTATCGCGACGCTCTTCGGGGGTCCCGCGCCGCTGCACGGACAGGCGCTGATCGATTCGGTCCGGCTGCGGCTCGACCGCGATCGCCTGCTCGAGCTCGCGCGCGCCGACACGCGCGTGGCGCTCACCATCGCGGAGGAGCTCACCGCGACCGCGCACGCGCTCTGGCAGGAGATCGCGGCCGCGGCGTTCGCGACGGTGCCGCAGCGCGTCGCGCGTCACCTGCTCGAGATCGCGGCGCGCGATCAGGAGGCGGACAGCGCGACGCTCGTCGCGCACGTGAGCCAGCAGGAGCTCGCCGATCTCGCCGGCTCGGTGCGCGAGGTCGTCGCCCGCGCACTGCGCGAATTGCGCGACGACGGCATCGTGACCGTGAATCGGTCGGGTATCACCGTCCTCGACCCGAGCGCGCTCGCCGCACGCGCATGGCCCACGACGCCGCGCCCGTGATTTACGTCACTGACCGCCTCGCGCGGCGCCCCGAGACTACGTAGCGGAGGGCCACCTGCTCGACGCGTTCCGCTTCCGTGACTTCAGGTACTTCTGGCTCGGTCTCACCGTATCCAACGTCGGCGCGTGGATGCAGATCTTTGCGCTCGGCATCCTCGTGGTGCAGATCGCGGAGCGTGAGGGACGACCAGAGCTCGCGCCGTTCTACCTCGGCCTCATGGGTCTCGCGCGGGCGGTGCCCGGGCGCGCGCTGACGCTCGGCGCCGGCGCGGTCGCCGACCGCGTCGACCGCCGACGCCTCCTCCTCATCACGCAGACGACCATGGCGATCAACGCCGCCGTGCTCGCGGCCTTCGTGTACCTGGGCGTCGTGAGTCTGTGGCATGTGGTCGCCGCGGCGGTCATCCAGTCCGCGGCGTTCGCGTTCGACAACCCGTCACGTCAGTCGATGGTGCCGCGCATCATCCCGCTGGCGTTCCTGCCCAGCGCGATCGGTCTCCAATCCGCGGCGTTCAACGGCGCGTCGGTGATCGGCCCGGTCATCGCCGGTCTGCTCTACGTCCCGATCGGCATCCCCGGGCTGCTCGCGGTGAACGCGATGTCGTTCCTCGCGATCATCGGCGCTCTCAAGGTCATGCCCGCGGTCCCGCCGTCGTCGGCGCCGTCGCACTCGCTCATCGGGAGCATCGGGCAGGGCGCGCGCTACGTGCGCGGGAACCGCGAGCTGGTATGGATCCTCGCGACCGTCGCGACGATCTTTGTCTTCGCAGGACCGACGAGCGCGCTGCTGCCGGCCGTGGCGGGGGAGACGACGTGGAACGGCATGAGCTGGCTGTCGCTGCTCCTTGCGGCGATGGGCGCGGGCTCCTTCGCCGGCTCGTTCATCACGATGAACGTCGGCCGCGTGCGCTCGCTGGGCACGGTCTTCGTGTTCGCCGCGGTCCTGAACGGGCTCATGCTGCTGCTCTTCGCGCTCACCGCGGCGCCGGTGCTCGCGCTGGTCTTCGCCTTCGGCACGGGTTTCGGCGGCACGGCCATGGCCGGGATGGGCAACAACATGCTGCAGGCGACGACCGACGACGCGCATCGCGGGCGCGTGATGAGCGTGTGGGCGATCACGTTCATCGGGCTCATGCCGATCGGGCAGCTCGCGCTCGGCTCCCTCGGCTCGTTGCTCGGCATTCACGCGGCCCTTGCGATCGGTGGCGCGATCTCACTGGGTGCGGGTCTCTATGTGATGTTCCGCGTGCCGTATCTGCGCGAGTGGCGTGCGCCGACGCACCGTGTTGAGGTCGCGACGCCACAGACGGTGGCGGTGGGGCAACCGACATTCCGATAAACTGGAGACGTTCGCAGACCCGGTAGCTCAGTGGATAGAGCGCTTGCCTACGAAGCAAGAAGTCGCGGGTTCGAGTCCCGCCCGGGTCGCAGTAGTCTCTCGGTCAGAGCCCGTAGCTCAGTGGAAAGAGCAGTGGCCTTCGAAGCCATGTGCGAGGGTTCGATCCCCTCCGGGCTCGCTTTTGTGACTTCGTCCCGGAGTCGGGCTTCTCTGCGGCGACGATTAGTGACGCGTTGGTGGCAATTGGCGCAACGCACGTCGCACTTCGCGATCTCTGCTTCGATCACTGTCCAGGGTCGCGCTTCACCCACGAGGCGTGCGATGTCGCCGCGCTTGACGCCGCGAACGTGGTCGAACTGGAGGACCTCGGGATCGGCCTCTCCGCAATCCACGCACGCGTGTAGTTCGAGGTATGAACGGACGCGCCGGCGGTTCTCGGCTATGCGTGCCTTCTGGCTCCGGCGGATCCGTCGGCCTTCCCTATCGCGGTTCAGCTGATGCCGCGCCGCCTTGTACGTCGAGAAACACGCTCTGCACCACACTTGCAGGTGGTTCGAGCTCTTGCTGCGCCGTGGGAATTCGGTCCACGGCTTCAACTCTCCACAGCGGCGACAGGGAAGTAAGTCAGGAGCGCCAACGACCCAACGCGTACGTGTTGGATCGAGCGGGCGACGCTGACGTGCCCGCCGACACGCCTTGCACTCGGAACGCGGTTTACCCGTGTCCGCCCGGAGGTCGAACTCGGCTATAGGCTTGGTCTCACCGCATTTGCGGCACGTACGCATCGAGGACTCCAAGCACGAAATGGCAGCCCTTCGATGCCAATTCGGATATCGAACGTATATTCTAACAGTATCGAACGCGCTGGGCAATGCCCGGCGCACATAACCTCGCCGCCGTGGGTGAAGACCGCGAGGCCGCGCTCGAACGTCTTCTGCGTCTCGTTCCGTACTTCGCCGGCCTCGATCGCGTCTCCCTCGCGCGTCTCGCCGGTGCGCTCGAGCCCGTGTCGTTCAAGCCGAGCGAAGTGGTCACGCGCGAGGGCGAGCCCGCCGGCGAGCTGTACCTCCTCGAGAGCGGATCGGTCACCGCATCGGTCCATGCCGAGTCGGGCGCGGTCGAGGTCGGCACCGTCACCGCGCCGGGGTCGTTCGGCGAGATGGGACTGCTCCTCTCACGCCGAACGGCGACGGTCATGGCCATCGAGGACGTGCGCGCGTGGCGTCTGCCGCGCGAACGCTTCGAGCAGCTCGTGCGCGAGCGCCCGGAGATCGCCCTCACCGTCGCCACGTCGCTCGCGGACACGCTCGACCGCCGGCAGCGCGGTCTCGTCGGCGCGCCCCTGCTGCCCAACGCCGATCCGATGCGCCTCGATGCCGGCCCGCGCCGCTCGCGCACGCGACGTCGCGTGCTCGCGGCGGCCGCCGCGATCGCGATCCCTTTCGCGCTTTCGCTCCTGCCGCCGCCGTCGGGGCTGAGCGAGGACGGTTGGCGCACCGTGCTCGTGCTCGTCGGCGCCGGGATCGCGTGGCTGTTCGAGCCCGTGCCCGACTTCGCGATCGCGATCGCCATGGCCTTCGCGTGGGGCGTGCTCGGCCTCGCCTCCGTCGCGACGATCTTCAGTGGCTTCGCGTCGTCGTCGTGGGTCCTCGCGCTCGGCGCGCTCGCCCTGGCCGCGGCGATGGTGCGCTCGGGCGTGCTCTTCCGCGCCGCGCTCTGGCTGCTCCGCGCGTTCCCCGCGACGCACACGGGTCAGATGCTCGCGCTGCTGCTGGGCGGTGTGATCCTCACGCCGCTCGTCCCGCTCTCGGTCGCGCGCGTCGCTGCGATCGCGCCGCTCACGCACGAGCTGTCGCGCGCATTCGGCTACTCCGCGCGCAGCCGGGCGAGCGCATCGCTCGCGTTCGCCGGCTTCATCGGCTACTGGTACTTCTCGAGCATCTTCCTCACCGGCCTCGCGACGAACTTCTTCGTCCTCGGCCTGCTCTCGGCGGAGGATCAGCGGCGCTTCGGCTGGACCGGGTGGCTCGTGGGCGCCGCGCCGGTCGGTGTCCTCTGTCTTGTCGGCTCGCTCATCACGCTGTTCGTCGTGCTGCGTCCCGAATCGAACGCGCGGGTCGACGCGGAGACGATCCATAGACAGGTCCGGATCCTCGGTCCGATCAGCCGCGGCGAGCGCACCGCGATCGTCGCGCTTGTCGTGCTGGTGGCAGGCGTGGTGCTGCAGACGTTCATCAATCTCGACTCGTCGTGGCTCGCGCTCGCCGCGGTCGTGATCGTCACGACGAACGTCATCGACCGCGAGCGCTTCCGCAGCTCGCTCGACTGGGGCTTTCTCGTGTTCCTGGGCATCCTCCTCGGATCGGGGAGCGTGCTGCAGCACGTCGCCGTGGACAAATGGGTCGCCTCCGTGCTCCTCGGCGCGACCTCGGCGTTCCATTCGCCCGGGCTCCTGGTCATCGCGTTCGCGGTCCTGGTGATGGTGTCGCGCATCCTGCTCCCGAGCCGGCCGGCGATGGTGCTCCTGAGCCTCGCCCTCGTCCCCGCGGCGCCGGCGCTGGGCATCCACCCGTGGGTCGCAGGGTTCGTCGTGCTCGTGGCGTCGAACATCTGGGTCCTCCCGTATCAGGGTCTCGAGTACCTCGTGACGCGGGACGCGACGAACGGCGAGGACTTCACCGATCGTCAGGGCCCCATCGTCGGCGCGTCGCTGACCGTGACGCGGCTCGCCGCGATCGCCCTCTCCGTGCCGATCTGGCAGGCCATGGGGCTCGTCGCGAGGTAGGGAACCTCCGCGCTCCACCGTTGTATAGGAGGCATGCGGCGCTGGATCGGACCGCTCCTCGGCCTCCTCGTGGCTGCCTGCGGCGGCGCCACCAACGCTCAGCCAGCAGCACCGAACGGTTCGTTCGTGCCGGTTTCGCAGCGGCTGATCGTCGAGGGCGACGACGCGACGCGCCTCCTCGATCCGAACACCGGCGCGACCGTGGCCACGCTGCCCGGCGGCGTTGTCTCGCCGACGCTCGACCTGATTGTCAACACGATGGGCGGGGCGCCAA
>DASQIF010000297.1:0-21028 GCA_035631715.1 Candidatus Acidiferrales bacterium | reverse complement strand
GTACGACGTCAGGTGCTTCGCGCGGATCTCGTAGCGGCGCAGCAGGATCTGGGTGTGGCGCGTGTCCTCGCACGCCACCATGTGCGCCTCCTGCAGGATCGCCAGGGCCCGCGGCGACACGTCCTCGAGGTTCCCGATGGGCGTGGCGACGAGGTAGAGCTTGCCCATCACACGCTCCCCGCCGTCGGCCGGTGCGTCTGCGCGATCAGGATGCCGGCGAGCACGAGCCCGCCGCCGAGGATCTGCGGGACCGCGAGCGACTGGCCGAGCACGGCCCACGCGATGACCGCAGCGATGAACGGCTCCGAAGTCGCGACGATGGAGACGCGCGCACCGGGCAGATTGCGCAGCGCGATGAAGCCGAGCGTGAACGGGATGACCGCCGCGATCACCACGATGCCCAGCACGCGCTGCCAGATGTCGGGGTCGGTGGTCGTCCAGGGCAGCGTCCAGACGGGCTGGATGAGCTGCCACGCGACGAGGGCGAAGCCGAAGCCGTACACGGCCATCGTCCACGCCGAGTAGGTGCGCGCGAGCCGCTCCCCGAGCACGAAGTACGACGTGAAGAGCACGGCATCAAGCGCCGCGATGAGGATGCCGTCGGTGTTCACGGCGCGGAGCGCCGCGTCGTACGCTCCGGCCGCGAAGAAGCACCCGACGACCGCGAGCACGCCGGCGTACCAGAGGGCCGCGCCGACGCGCCGGCCCTGCAGCCGCGCGACGACGAGCACGAGGATCACCGCGGTGAACTCGACCACCAGCGCGACGGCGATGGGGATGCGCTGGATGGCCTCGTAGTAGAGCCACTGGACCGCGCCCATGCCGAACACGCCGAAGGCGATGAAGACGGGAAGATCGGCGCGCGCGACGCGCAGGTCTCGCGGACGCCAAACGGCGACGATGGCGGTGAACGCGATGAACGCGAAGAGGACGCGCCACTCCGCCAGCACGCGCGGCGGCACGCCGCGGTCGAAGGCGGATTTTGCGATCACCCCGCCCACGGCGAAGAACGCGGCGGAACCCAGCGCCGTGGCATAGCCGAGCCCGTACCTCAGTCGGCTTCCCAGTCACGGGGATAGAGGAAGTCATGGCCGACGGTGCGCAGCGAGACCTTGGCGATGAGCGGCATGACGCGCTTGTAGTGGCTGCGCCGCACGCGCTCCCGGATGCCGTGCACGAGCTTCGCGTCGAAGCCGGCCGCGAGGAGGGCGTCGGGCGAGAGACGACGGTCGATCATGTGATAGAGGATGAGATCGGCCTGGGCGTACGTGAATCCGAGCTCGCTCTCGTCGGTCTGTCCCACCCAGAGGTCGGCGGTCGGCGGCTTGCGGACGATGACATCCGGCACGCCGAGGAGCACGGCGAGCTCCCGCAGCTGCCCCTTGTACAGATCGCCGACCGGGTTCAGATCGCAGGCCATGTCGCCGTAGCGCGTGCCGTAGCCGAGGAGCAGCTCGGTCTTGTTGCTCGTGCCCAGGACGAGGCCGTCGGGCCACGAGCGGTCGTACTCGATGGACTTGCGCTCGCGCGCCATCTTGTTGCCGCGCCGCACGCGGTCGACCTCCCCCGCTATCTGAGCGAAGTACGCGTCCACCTGGGGCGAGATGTCGATCTCCTCCAGCGAGAACCCGAACGTGCGTGCCACGAGCCGCGCGTGCTCGGTCGACTCCGGGCTGGAGGTGCGGTAGGGCATGAAGAGCGCGGTCACGTTCTTCGCGCCCATGGCCTCGGTCGCGAGCGCCGCGACCGCCGCGCTGTCGATGCCACCCGAGACCGCCACGACGACGCGCTTGTGACCGGACTTCGCAGTCTCCTGGCGCAGGAACGCGACGAGCATGCGCCGCACCAGCGCCTCATCGATGCGCAGTGGCGACGGATCGTTCGGTTCCGGGCGGATCGCGCCGATCCGCTCGTGCGCGAGCGCCACTTAGTCCGCGAAGCCTTTCGCGCGCGCGAGGTGCGACACGACGAGGTCGGCGCGCTCGTCGCGCACCAGCGGGTTGCGGTCGCGCTCGCGCGCCACGAGCGTCGGGTCGACCTCGGCCACGAGCAAATGCTCCTCGAAGTCCGGCGCCCGCGCGACGACGGTGCCATCCGGCGCAACGACCTCGGATCCGCCCCAGAACGCGACGCCGTCCTCGAGGCCGACGCGATTCGCGAACGCGACGTACAGCGTGAGGTACTGGGCGTAGAAGCGGTCCATGAGCCGGCACGACTCGGAGGTGCCGAGGTCCCCGCCCTCGGCGACGCCGCGGCCCGGGCTCGAGGCCGGCGAGAGCACGATCGTCGCGCCGGTCGCCGCGTAGAGGTACGGCACGGACACGTGCCACAGGTCCTCGCAGATGGCGATGCCCGCGGGGCCGGCGGCGCTCGCGAAGACCTCGAAGCGCTCGCCCGGTCCGAAGTAACGCCCATCGTCGAAGATGCCGTACGTCGGCAGATAGACCTTGCGATGGACGTTCACCAGGCGACCCTTCGACCAGTACCCCTGCGCGATGTAGAGACGCGCATCGGGGCCGCGCTCGACGAAGCCCGTGCACACGTCGAGGTCACGCGACGCCCGGACGAGCGGCGCGAGCCGGACGTCGTCCGCGGCGCAGGCGAGGTCGCCCGCGAGGTCCTTCACGTAGTAGCCGGTGAGCGCGAGCTCCGGGAACAGCACGAGGTCCGCCTTCGCCGACCGGGCGCGCCCGATCCAGTCCTCGTGCATGGTGAGATTCCGCTTGAACGCTCCCAGCGCCGGCGAGCACTGGGCGATCGCGATCCGCGTCACGTGGCCTCGCCGCGCAGGTGCTCGAGGCGCTCGGCGTACTCGTGCGCCAGGCTCCACGCGCGCGTCTCATCGCGCGCCTCGGCGTAGACGTTGAACAGCGGCCGGTCCGCGTCGGGCAGGACGAGGACCCACTCGCCGTCCTCCTGATGCTTGACCCCGTCGATCTGCCGCACGCGCTCGGTCCGCGGGTCCTGCGCGAGCACCCGGAGCACGCGGCCCTTCTGGTCCCAGGGGCACGGCACCTGGACGCGCGCGACGTTCGCGGCGGGCGTCTCGTCCATGACCTGGGAGAGCGTCTTGTCGGTCACCGCGAGGAGCTCGAGGAGCCGCACCGTCGCGAAGAGCCCGTCGAACGACGGGTGGAAGCGCGAGAAGATGAAGCCGCCCACGCCGTCCCCGACGACGAGCGGGTGCTCCCGCACGGCGACGTCCATCTGGGCGCTGGCGGACGCGCGGACGCGCTGCACGCGGCCGCCCGCGTCGGCGATGAGCTGCTCGAGCCCGGCCGGCGCGAACACCGGCACGGCGATCATGCCCGGCGTCACCCGCGCCGAGAGCGTCGCGAACGCCGTGAGGAAGTGCATGTCGCTCGTGATGCGTCCCTGGTCGTCGACGAAGAACGCCTTCTCCCCACCGGCGTCGATGATCACGCCGAACGACGCCTTCAGGGAGGACACGATGGCCGCGAGCTCGTGCTTCTGCGCCTGGAACTCCTCGAACGAGCGCGCACCGACGTTCTCGGACACCACCCCGTTGATCGAGATGAGCTCGATGCCCAGGGTGTTGAGGAGCTGCGGCAGGAACTGCGCGGCCGTGCCGTGCGAGAAGTTCGCGACCACCTTGAACTTCCGAGCGGCGACCTCATGGCGGTGGACGATCTCAGCCAGGAAGGCCTCGCTGTACGCCTCGCCGACCCGCGGCGACTCGAAGATCGCGCCGACGTCGTCGTACGGGACCCGTCGGAAGTCCTCACGGAAGAACGCGGTCTCGACCTTCCGCTCCTGGGTCTTGTCCATGTCGAGCGCCTGGCGGTCGAAGAACTTCAGATCGCACACGCGAACGTCGAACGGCGAGATGCGCACGTGCACGCCGCCGATCGCACCGATGCGCCGCGTGTGGAACCGTCCGATCGGGAGCGGCGCCTGCGTGAGGTCCGCGACGTGGACGCCGGCGGACACGATGCCGCCCATGAGCGCGCGCTTCAGCATGCGGCTCGAGCGGTGCTGGTCGCGGTTCATCGTGACGGTGCTGCCCAGTGGGAGGGTCGACGCGTACGAGGCTCCGAGCCGCGCCGCGAACTCCGGCGTGAGGTCGATGTTCACGAGACCGGTGACGCCGAAGCGGCCGAAGAGACCGCGCCGGCCCTGCGCGCCCCAGATGAGGCTCGAGGCAACCACCGCGCCGCTCTCGACCTGCTTGTCGGGCCAGATCTTCACCTGGCTGCGCACGCGCGCCCCGTCGTTCACCACGCAGTGGTCGCCGACGACGCTCCCCTCTTCGAGGGTGACGCGCGACTTCACGGCGCACTGACGTCCGACGATCGTGCCGTGCAGCTCGCTGCGGTCGCCGATGTAGGTGTTGCGCCACACGATGGAACGGTCGACCACGGCCGCGTAATCGACGGAGACGTAGTCGCGGAGGATCGTCGGGCCGGTGATCTCCGTCGCGGCACCGATCTTCACGCCGTTCCCGAGGTAGATGGGGCCGACGAGACGCGCGGTCGGATCGATCTCGACCTCGCCGTTGGTGAACACGCCCGGCTGGATCTCGCGCCCGAGCGAGGTCGTCCGCACCTTGCCCTGAAGGAGGTCGGCGTTCGCGCGTGCGTACTCGGCGATCGAGCCGACGTCGGTCCAGTAGCCCGACGCGACATAGCCGTAGAGCGGCTCGCCGTCGGCGAGCAGCTGCGGGAAGAGGTCCTTGCTGAAGTCGAAGTTGTCGCCGACCTTGTAGCGCTCGAGCACCCGCGGCTCGATGACGTAGATGCCGGTGTTGATCGTGTCGGAGAAGACCTCGCCCCACGACGGCTTCTCGAGGAACTTCTGGATCCGGCCGTCCTCGTTCGTGATGACGACGCCGTACTCGAGCGGGTTCGGCACGTGGTAAAGCGTCAGCGTCACCGCGGCCTTGCGCTCGCGGTGGAACGCGATGACCGCGGAGAGATCGATGTCCGTCAGCGCGTCGCCGGAGATGACGATGAACGTGTCGTCGAGCGCGTCGCCGATCTGGCGCACCGAGCCGCCCGTGCCGAGCGGCGTCTCCTCGACGCTGTAGCGGAGGCGCATCCCAACGGCGCCGCCGTCACCGAACGAGTCCTGGATCTGCGACGCGAGGTACTGCAGCGTGACGAACGCGTCGGTGATGCCGTGGTGCTTGAGCAGGTCGAAGATGTGGCCGAGGCAAGGCTTGTTGACGATCGACACCATCGGCTTGGGTCGATTGATCGTCAGTGGACGGAGGCGGCTCCCCTCGCCGCCGGCCATCACGACGGCTTGCATCGAAAGGAGTCTAGGCGCGCGACCCGGTCAGGGCGCGAACAGCGTCTCGAGGTCGTGCTTCGAGAACGCCTTGAAGGCCACGTGCGTCTCGGTGTGAGCGACCCCCGCGACCTGCGCGATGCGGCGGGTCACGATATCGGCCAGATCGTCGTGCTCTTTGGCGCGGACCATGGCGATGAAGTCGATGTCGCCGGTCACCGAGTAGACCTCGGAGACGCCGGGGACCGCGGCCAGGTCCTCGCCGAGCTTGGGCAGCGCGCCCTTCTCGGCCTTGATGAGGACGACTGCCGTGATCAAAGGCTCTTCAGGTCCACGTCGTGGAGCGCGCTCTTCACGAGGTGCGCGGCCTCCTGCATGCCCATGGCCTTGCCGCGCGCGAGAGCGGCGCCGTACGAGTCGTTGATGTCGGCGCTGGCCTGCTCGTCGTAGCGGTGAAAGGACTCCTCGAGCTGGTCGATCGCGAGCTTGATGCGGTCGCGCGCGGCGCTGCTGATCACTACCGGTCCTCCCTCGGCGTCATGTCGCCGAGGATAGCCCGCGCGCCTCGACTAGGTCCGCCGACGCTTCTCGACCGTCGTCTCCTCGCGAACGATCGTCGAATCGGTCTCGTCGTGGATGCCGTCATCGGATTCCTGGATCTGCACCGAGCCGTCGGCACCCGTGTTGATGTTCTTGATGGCCGGATCGACGGCTTCCTCGTGCTCGATCTCGGTGTGCTTCTTGATGATCTTGCGCTCTTCCATTTCGTGCCTCCTTCGCCTTGACGAGGCGAGAGCAGGCGCGATGCCAGGACGTCGTTACCTCGAGACGAGGGTTCCGTTCGTGACGGCGAAGCGCTTCGTGACCGAGACCGACGGCGAGGCCGTGAACGGCTGGCCGCTCGCGCGGTCGAGCAGGTCGACGACGATGGTCGCGCCGTCGAGACGCACGGCATTCACGACGATGCGATCGCCGAGAAGCATGGCCGGCGTCGCGGTCACGCCGCTGGCGCCGTTCAGCACAGCGGCGAGGTAGTAGAACGTGCCGCTCCCGCCGGGCTGATAGGTCAGGACGACGATCGCGTCGGCGCGACCGTCGCCGTCGACGTCGCCCGTCACACGTTTGTCGGTGAGGGCGGTCACGACCTTCGTGGCCGAGCCCGGCGCGGCTTCCTTCTCGCTCCGACCGTTCGCGAGCGTGATCGTGTTCTTGTCGACGGTGAAGGTCGCGCTGGACGGATCCGGCGCGCTCACCGGCGTGGCGCCGCCCGAGAGAGCGGTGCCGGTCGGCGCGCAGCCCGGCAGGATCAGGAGAGCGGCGGCGATGACGAGCGCGTACGCGGTGTTCATGAGCTTCATTGTCGTACCTCCAAGTCACGAACGACTGTGCCAGCCGCGCGGTTCCCGCTCAGCCACATATGCGCGGCGTCCTGTCTCAAATGCGACAGGCCGTGGACAATGACGCCGTGCCGTACGCGACCACGCTCGACTCCGCCGTCGCGCGTAGCGCATTGGGGCGTCTTCCGCGGCCCGCGCTCGCGCGACTCCTCGAGCGGGGGGTGAGGCTCGATGCCAAGGCGCGGACGGTGCTCTATCGGGAGGGGGACCGCCCGATCTTCGGCGTGCTGGTGCAGGGGACGCTCCGCGTCTACGCGACGGCCGACGACGGCCGCGAGTTCACCATCTTCTGGGCGCATCCCGGCGACGTGATCGGGCCCGACCTCATCGTCGGCGGCCCGGTCGATCTGTGCGCGCAGGCGGTCTCCGATGTGACGTTCCACGTCTTCCCCATGGAGCTGGTCACGTCGCTCGCGCGAGCCGACACCGTCGTCGCGTGGGTGCTCCTCGAGCAGATCTCGCAGCGTGTCCGTCAGGCCGTTGGCTTCATACGGATGCTCGCGTTCATGGATCTGCGCGAGCGCATCGCCCAGCGGCTGGTCGAGATCGCGTTCCACCAGCCCGCCGGCACCGCGCTGGTCGCCGCGCTCACGCAGCGGGAGCTCGCGGATCTTGTCGGATCGCCGCGGACATCGGTCGCGCGAGTGCTCGCGGATCTTCGTGCTGAGGGCGTGATCCGCACGGTGCCGCGCGGGATCGAGATCGTGCGCGCCGAGCGCCTGGTGCCGGTGCCTCGCGTCCCCGTCGCATGACCCGAACGCGGATGGCCGCGGCCGTGGCGATCATCGTCGTCGCGTCCGCCGCCGCCGTCCTGCTGCTGCTGCGGCCGCAGGCACCGGCCGGGATCGCCTGGCCGGCGCTCGCGAACGCGACGTATCCCACGAGCCTGGTGCGCGGCGGCGCGACGCTGCGTGACGGTCTCTACGACGTGCCGGCGGCGCCGGGCTCGGCCTCGCGGACGATCGTGCGCCTTGCGGATGTCGCCGCGTTCGGCGACCTGGATGGCGATACCAGACCCGACGCGGCGGTGATCCTCGTTGGCAGCGGCGGCGGCACGGGCACGTTCGTCGAGCTGTCGGCCGTCGGGAACCAGAACGGCGCGGCGCGCCCGATCACGACGACGCTGCTCGGCGACCGCGTCCTGGTGCGCGGTGTCGGCATCGCCGGGGGCCGCATCGAGGTGCGCATGCGGGCGCGCGGCGCGACCGATCCGCTGAGCCTGCGGACGAGGGAGATCACGCGGCACTACGCCCTCGCGAACGGAGCCCTCGTGCTGCTCGACGAGGCGGAGTCCGACGTCGACACGGCGCCGGCCGACGCGTTCCAGTACCGGCCGCAGCGCATCGACCTGGCCGCCGGCGCGTCGCGTGACCTCGCGGGTTCGCTCGCACCGGGGCAGATCGCGGCGTACGTGGTCCACGGCCGCGCGGGAGAGCGGCTCGACCTATCGGTGCGCAGCGACTTCGACAACGCCGTGCTCTCGCTCGCCGGTCTTGCCGACGGGAACACCATCGTTAGCCGGCGCGAGTACGCCGTGCAGCGCTCGGTGACCCTCCCGAGCGAGCAGGACTACGCGGTGAAGATCGTGAGCCTGGCCGGGCAGCAGCTCCCCTTCACGCTCCAGATCGCGCTGCGTGCCGCGGCCGCGTCGCCCTCGCCGCTGCCGCCGTCGGCGCTCCCGCTGCCATCGCGCACGCCGGCGGCGCTGCCCCCGCCGTCGGGTCTGGTCGAGCGCGGGCTCGGCCAGGCGTCGGGGGAGGCGCAGGCGTTCGCGCGCTCGCGCGCCCCGACGTGGGGCGTCGCGGTCGTCGTGCCGTCGCAGGGTGTCGTGTACGCGGAGAACGCGGACACGCAGGTTCCGACCGCGAGCGTGGTGAAGGTCCTCGTGATGCTCACCGTGCTCGAGCAGGCGCGTCAGGATCATCGACCGGTGTCCGAGGCGGAGCTCGCGCTCCTGTGGCCGATGATCACGGAGAGCGACAACGACGCGACCTCGGAGCTCTGGGAGGACATCGGCCGCGGCCAGGCGGTCTCCGCATACCTGCGCAGCGTCGGGGTGAGCGGGTTCACCCCGGACCCCGGCACCTCGTGGGGCGTGTCCTTCGTCTCCGCACGCGCGATGGCGACGGTGCTCGCGAAGCTGCTCGGCGGCGAGATCCTCGACGCCGCCTCACGCGCGCTCGCGCTGCAGCTCATGGACGCCGTCGTCCCGGAGCAGCGCTGGGGCGTGACGGCCGGCGCGACCGGCGGCGACCAGATCGCGCTGAAGAACGGGTGGTATCCCGGCGAGGAGGGATGGCGCGTCGACAGCGTCGGCATCGTGCGACCGCAAGCCGGCGTCCCCTACGCGATCGCGGTCATGACCGACGGCCGGAGCAGCTGGCGCGAGGGTATCGACACGATCGAGGGCATCGCCGCTCCGATCAAGACCTCGCTCCGCGGCATCGGCTAGCCGGCGGGCAAACAACGCCTCGTCCGCTCAGGGACCCGGCACGCAGATTGCGCAAGCGCACCGCATGGTGGCAGTCACGCCGCAACGCAAGATCCTCGTGGTGGATGACCACGAGCCCGACGCCGAGCTCGTCGCGGCGATGCTGTCGCCACGCTATCGGGTCTTCGCGGCGAGCAGCAGCGAGGACGCGCTCTCGGTGTTCGATCGTGAGGACCCGGACCTGGTGATCCTCGACCTGCGCCTCGGCGATGGCGCCGGCGGGATCGGCATCTTCCAGGCGATCCGCCGACGCATCGGACACGCGCCGAAGGCGATCCTGGTGAGCTCCGCCGACGAGGCCGAGGACAGCGCCCGGGCCGCGCACATGCCCATGCTCCGCAAGCCGCTCCGGCAACGCCCGCTGCTCGACATGGTCGACCGCGTCATGGGCGGGCGCTGAGCCCGCGCTAGCCGATCTCCAGCTCTTTCGTCGCGACGCCGACGTCCACCTGGACCTCGCCGTTCACGACGCGGACCGGGTAGGCGTTCACCGGAAAGACCGCGGGCAGCGCCTTCACCTCGCCCGTGACCAGATCGAACCGCGCGCCGTGGCGCGGGCACTCCACGAGGCACTCGTCGAGCTCGCCCTCGCCGAGCACGCCGCCATCGTGGGTGCACACGTTGTCGATGGCGCCCCAGGTGCCGTCGTCACAGTGGCCCAGCGCGAGGCTCTTCCCGTTCGCGTCGACGACGCGCACCTCGCCGGTGGGCACGTCGTCCTCGCGCGCGACGGTGACGAAGTCGGTCATGCCGCGACGGTCTCGAGCTCGGCGACGCGGCCGATGCGCGGCTCGAGCGCCGCGAGCACGCGGGCGCGCACCTGCGGCTCGGGGATTGCGGCGACGACGCGCTGGAAGAAACCGCGCACCAGGAGCTGCTCGGCCTCGAGGCGCGGCAGGCCGCGGGTCTGGATGTAGAACATCTCGTCCGGATCGAGCGCGCCGGCCGTGGCGCCGTGGCCACACCGCGCGACGTCGTTGGTGAGAATCTCGAGCACCGGGATCGGGTCGGCCCCGGCCTTGTCCGACAGCAGCATGTTGCGGCACTCCTGGTACGAGCCCGTGCCGCTAGAGGTCGGCTCGACGCGGATGACGCCGTAGTTCACGGCCTTGGCATGGTCGTACAGCGCGGAGAGGTACAGCGAGTCGGAGGTCGACCCCTTGCCATCGAGCCGCTGGAAGGTGTTCACGTCGATGAGCTGGTGCGCGTTCCCGGCGACGAGCCCATAGAGCTTCACCTCGGCGCCGTCGCCGCGCACTTCCGACGAGACACCGAGCTTCGTGCGAGCGCTGCCGGTGAGGACGTTGAACGACGCGAGCACGCTGTCGCGCGCCGAGACGCTGTGCTGCTGCCCGACCTCCCACACATCCTCGGCGAAACGGTGGATCCCGACGTAGCGCACGCGCGCACCGGGACCGGCGTGGACCTCGAGCGACGGCACGGCGAGGCGCGGCCCGCCGGCTTCCGACGAGAGCTCCTCGACAAGCGTGACGCTGGCGTTGGCCTCGGCCACCACGATGGTCCGGAAGACGATCGGCTCGGTGCCCGCGGCCCAGCGCTTGTGGACCTCGAGCGGGAGCTCGACGTGCAATCCCGCCGGGACGTACAGGAACGTGCTGCCGTGCGCGAACAGAGCAGCGGCGAGGGCGCGGAACGCGGCGTGACTCCCGCCGCCTTCCATCGCGGGGATCCAACGGCGGACGATGTCGGGGTGCTCGCGCGCCGCGTTGAGCATGCGTTCGAAGATCAGGCCGTGACGCGACGCGGACAGTGGCACCGATCCGAACTCGCTCGGCGGGTGCTTCGTGTCGATGATCGCGGCGAGGTCGGTGCGCGGCATGTCCTTCAGCGGGAAGCGGCGCCACTCCTCCTCGTGACCCGTCGGCGGCGCGGTGCGCTCGTAGAACGCGAGGGCCGCGCGCCGCGCGTCACGCAGCCACGCGGGCTCGTCGCGGGCCGTGGAGAGGCGCTCGACCGTCTCGCGGGCAAGCGGAAGCAGAGCCCTGGCCTCCGTGGCGACGGTCACCCGATGGCGCCCTGCATCTGCAGCGTGATGAGACGGTTCATCTCGATGGCGTAGTCCATCGGGAGCGTCTTCACGATCGGCTCGATGAAGCCGTTCACGACCATCGCGGTCGCCTCGGCCTCGGTCATGCCGCGGCTCATCAGGTAGAAGAGCTGTTCCTCGCCCACCTTCGAGACCGTGGCCTCGTGGCCGATCGAGACGTCCTCCTCGTCGATCTCCATGTACGGGTACGTGTCGCTGCGGGCCGACTTGTCGAGGATGAGCGCGTCGCAGCGCACCGTGCTCTTCGACTTCTTCATGCCCGGATAGATCTTCACCAGCCCGCGATACGAGGTGCGGCCGGTGCCCTTGCTGATCGACTTGCTGGTGATGAGGCTGGTCGTGTTCGGAGCGGCGTGGACCATCTTCGCGCCGGCGTCCTGATGCTGGTCGTCGGCCGCGAACGCGACCGAAAGGACCTCACCGTGCGCGCGCTCGCCCACGAGGTAGACGCTCGGGTACTTCATCGTGACCTTGCTGCCGAGGTTCGCGTCGATCCACTCCATCACGCCGTCCTCCTGGACGACGGCGCGCTTGGTCACGAGGTTGTAGACGTTGTGGCTCCAGTTCTGGATCGTCGTGTAGCGGACGCGCGCGCCCTTCTTCACGATGATCTCGACGACGGCGCTGTGCAGCGTCGCGGTCGAGAAGACCGGTGCGGTGCAGCCTTCGACGTAGTGCACCTGCGAGCCTTCCTCGGCGATGATGAGCGTCCGCTCGAACTGGCCGGCGCTCTCGCTGTTGATGCGGAAGTAGGCCTGGAGCGGGATCTCCACCTTGACCCCCGGCGGGACCCACACGAACGAGCCACCCGACCACACCGCGGTGTTGAGCGCGGCGAGCTTGTTGTCGTTCGCCGGGATCACTGTGCCGAAGTACTGCTTGACGATGTCCTCGTGCTCTTTGAGGGCGGTGTCGGTGTCGCAGAAGATGACGCCCTTCGCCTCGAGGTCCTTGCGGATGTTGTGATACACGGACTCGCTGTCGTACTGCGCGCCGACGCCGGCGAGGTACTTCTGCTCCGCCTCCGGGATACCGAGCTTGTCGAACGTGCGCTTCACGTAATCCGGCACGTCGGTCCAGCTCTTCTCGGTCTTGCCCTGCGGACGCAGGTAGTAATAGATCTCGTCGAAGTCGATGCCCGAGAGGTCCGCGCCCCAATCGGGCATGGCGCGCTTCTGGTAGTGGCGGAACGCCTTCAGGCGACGCTCGTACATCCACTGCGGCTCGTGCTTGTAGGTCTGACTGATCTCCTTGATGACCGCCTCGTCGAGCCCGCGCTTCTTCGTGTTCTCGTACTTGGCGTCGGCGTCGAACCAGCCGTACTTGTAGTTGTCCGGCACGGTGTCCTTGCGGATATCGGTGGCCATGTCTTACTCCTTGCTCGCCGTCGCGGCCTCGCCCGGCCACTCGGAGAGTCCCCACGCTGCCCCCTTGAGGGTCTTGAGCCCGAGCAGCGCGCATTTCACGCGCGCCGGGCTGATCGGAATGCCGAGGTTCTCGAGGATGTGCTGCCGGTCGATGGCCTTCACCTCGTCGAGGGTCTTGCCCTTGATCTCCTCGGTGAGGATCGAGGCCGAGGCCTGCGAGATCGCGCAGCCCTTGCCCTGGAAGCGCACGTCCTTCACGCGGTCGTCGTCGATGAGCAGCGACATGGTGATCTCGTCGCCGCACAGCGGGTTGCTGTCGCGGTAGGTGTTCGTCGCGCCCGGCAGCTCCCCCGCGTTCCGCGGGTTCTTGTAGTGATCGAGGATGTAGTCGCGGTACATGTCGTCCATGGCTAGACCCCGAAGACCTTCTTGGCCGCGTGCACCGCGCTCACCAGCGTGTCGCATTCGGCCGTCGTGTTGTACAGGTAGAAGGACGCGCGCGTGGTGGCGGGCACCGAAAGGCGCGTCATGAGCAGCTGGTTGCAGTGGTGCCCGGCGCGCACGCAGACGCCCTCGCGGTCGAAGAGCGTGGCCACGTCGTGCGGGTGGATGCCCTCGATGTTGAACGAGATCACGCCGACGCGGTCCTGGACCGTCTTCGGGCCGTAGACCGTGACGCCCGGGATCTCCTGCAGGCGCGGCAGCGCGTAGGCGACAAGCGAGAGCTCGTGCTCGTGGATCTTGTCCATGCCGACGGCCTCGAGGTAGTCGACCGCGGCGCCCAAGCCGACGGCGTCGACGTACGACGACGTGCCGGCCTCGAACTTCCACGGCAGCTCGTTCCACGTGGTCCTCTCGACGGTGACGGAGCTGATCATGTCGCCCCCGAACAGGAACGGGCGCATCTTCTCGAGGAGCTCCGCGCGGCCCCAGACCGCGCCGGAACCGGGTGGCGCCAGCATCTTGTGGCCGCTGAAGACGAGGAAGTCGCAGCCGATGTCGCGCACATCGACACGCTGGTGTGGCACGGCCTGCGCCGCGTCGACGAGCACGGTCGCGCCGGCGGCCTTCGCCTGCGCCACCAGGTCCTTGATCGGGAGCACCGTGCCGAGCCCGTTGGACGTGTACGTGACAGCGACCAGGCGTGGCCCGTGCGCGAGCGCGGCGGAGTACTGGTCACGGCGCAGCCGCCCGTCGTCGTCGACGTCGACCATGACGATCTTCGCGCCGACGTCCTTCGCGAGCTGCTGCCACGGGACGAAGTTGGAGTGGTGCTCGAGCACGGTCGACACGATCGTGTCGCCGGCCTTGATGTGCTCGCGGCCCCAGGTGTACGCGACCAGGTTCACACCCTCGGTCGCGTTGCGCACGAAGATGACCTCGCGGCTCTCCCCGGCGTTGATGAAGCGCGCGACCTTCTCGCGCGCGCCCTCGAACGCAGCGGTCGTGCGCTCGCTGAACTCATACACACCGCGGTGGATGTTCGCGTTGTACTCCTCGAACACGGCGCGCATCGCGTCGATCACCTGACGCGGCTTCTGGCTCGTCGCGGCGTTGTCGAGATAGACGACGGGCTTGCCGTGGACGAGCTGCGCGAGCACGGGGAAGTCCGCACGGATCTTCGCGACGTCGAGCGCGCTCGCGGCGCGGGCCGGTGCGAGCGTCATCAGACTTTCCCCGCGTAGAGCTCTTCGCGTACGAAGTCGTAGCCCTTCGCCTCGAGCTCGGCCGCGAGCTCGCGGCCGCCGGTCCGCACGATGCGGCCGTCGACGAGAACGTGCACGAAGTCCGGCGTCACGTAGCGAAGCATGCGCTCGTAGTGCGTGATCAGCAGGATGCCGACCTCGGGCGAGCGGAGGGCCTCGATGCCCTGCGAGACGACCTTGAGCGCGTCGATGTCGAGGCCCGAGTCCGTCTCGTCGAGGATCACGGATTTCGGAGTGAACATGTGCATCTGCAGCATCTCGAGCCGCTTCTTCTCGCCTCCGGAGAAGCCGTCGTTCACCGAGCGCGTGATGAAGGAGTCGTCCACCTCGAGCAGCTTCGTCTTCTCCTGCAGCATCCTGCGGAACTGCGGGATCGGGATGTCGGTGTTCTTGCGCTCGCCCGCCGCGGCGGTCGTGCCGCGCTCCGCGCGACGCGCGTTGATCGCGGTGCGCAGGAAGTTCGCGACCGAGACGCCGGGGATGGCGGCCGGGTACTGGAACGCGAGGAAGAGGCCGGCGCGGGCGCGCTCGTCGACGGGCATCGCGAGCACATCCTTGCCGTCGAAGCGCACTTCACCGCTCGTCACCTTGTAGCGCGGGTGACCCATGATCGTGAGCGCGAGCGTGCTCTTGCCCGATCCGTTCGGCCCCATGATCGCGTGGACCTCGCCGGCGCGGACCACCAGGTCGATGCCCTTCAGAATCTCCTTGCCGTCGACCTGCACGTGGAGGTCTTTGATCTCGAGGTCAGACACGCTTCGTCTCCCTCAGCGGTGGGCGCGGAGTGCGCGCCAGCGCGTCGAGTGTCATCGCATCGAGCGCCTTCGCGATGTTGTTCTGCACGGTCATCCACACGTGATGCGTCGCGCAGCCCGGCTGAAGCGCGCAGTTCTGTACGGCCGGGCCCTCCGCCGTGCAGATCTGCGGCTCGATCGGACCCTCGAGCGCGCGGACGATGTCGCCCGCGGTGATCTTCCGCGGCTCGCGTGAGAGCGTGTATCCCCCGCCCGCGCCGCGCTTGCCCTGCACCAGACCGGCCTTGCGTAGGCTCGCGACGAGCTGCTCCAGATACGCCTCCGGCAGCTGCTCGCGCGTCGCGACGGCGTGCAAGCTCACCGTGCCCTCGCCGTAATGGCGAGCGAGGTCGACCATGAGGCGCATTCCGTACTCGCCGCGCGTGGAGACATGGAAAGCGGCCTGGGGAGCAATTCCGAGCATTTCACTCGGTATTCTAGCGCGGCCCACGATACGAGCGCCACATGCCTCTGCCCTATGCCCGCGCGGCCGTCGGATCGACCAACCCCGCCAAGCTCGAGGCGGTCCATCGCGCCCTGGCGCGTCTCGCGCCCGGCTGCGCCATCGAGAGCGTCAGCGTCGCGAGTGGCGTCGGCGCGCAGCCGTTCGGCGACGACGAGACGCGTCGTGGCGCGATGGCGCGCGCCCGCGCGGCGCGCACGCAGGCGGACGCCGACTTGGGGCTCGGGCTCGAAGGCGGCGTCATCTTCGCGGGCGACCGCCCGTGGCTCGTGTCCTGGGTGGCGGTGGTCGATCGGGAGGGACGCACCGGTGAGGCGAGCGGGCTGCGCATGCCCCTGCCGCCGGTCGCCGCGGCGCGCCTGCGCGCTGGGGCGGAGCTCGGCGACGTCATCGACGCGCTGTTCGACGTGCACCTGTCGAAGCAGCAGGCCGGCGCCATCGGTCTGCTCAGCGAGGGGTTCGTCTCGCGCACGGACGCCTTCGCCGATCTCGTGGCCATGGCCTGCGCGCCCCTGCTGAGAACGGATCTTTACCCGGGTTGAGTCATCCGCACCGCGGGTCGTCGCGTACCAACAGCGAACACCATTAGGAGGTCGGTCATGCGTCTTGCCCTGCGTCTCGCGATCCCCAGCGCGATCGCCGCGCTCACGTTCGTGGCGTGCGCGAGCACCGCGAGCGCGCCCACGGCATCGGCCGCGGCGAGCTCGGCCGCGCCGGCGGCCGCGACGAAGACGGTCACGATCAAGGGCTTCGCGTTCTCGCCGGCGACGCTCACCATCGCCAAGGGCACCGTGGTCACGGTCTCGAACCAGGACAGCGCCACGCACACCTTCACCAGCGGCGCGAACCGCACCAAGGACGGAAAGATCGATCAGCAGATCAGCGGCGGCAACGACGCGACGGTCACGTTCGATACGCCCGGGACGTTCGAGATCTTCTGCTCGATCCATTCTTCGATGAAGATGACGGTGACCGTGCAATAGCGCGCACGCGTGGCGTGCTGAGGTAGTGGTGCCACAGAAGGCGCGCTGCCACAGCACGCCACGGTCGCCAACGCTCGCCGAGCGCATCGAGCGCGCGAGCGTCCGGCAGCGAACGTAGCCCCAGCACCTCTTTCGCCGCGATCTGCAGCGCGAGATCACCGGACGGCCACGCGTCCGGGCGTCGCAGCACCATCAGCATGTAGACGTCGGCGCTCCACGGGCCGACGCCCTTGAGCGCGACGAGCGCCGCGCGCGCCTCGTCGTCCGCCAGACGTGCGATGCGTGCGGTGTCGAACGTGCCGGCCACCGTCGCGCGCGCGAGGAGCGAGACGTACTCAGCCTTCTGCCGTGTGAGCCCGGCGGCACGTAGCTGCGCGGGCCGGAGCGCGGCGATGCGCTCCGGCGTCGCGTCGCCCGCCGCGCGCTCGAGGCGCGCGAACGCGGCGCGGCCGGACGCGAGCGACACCTGCTGCTCGAGGATGATCTGGACGAGCGTCGCGAAGCCGGCCCGCCGTCCCCACATCGGCGCCGGCCCATGGCGCTCCACGATGGCGCCGAGAACCGCGTCGCGGCGCGCCAGGACGCGCGTGGCCTGCGCGAGGGTCGCCTCGGTGAGCCGCACGCAGTTACAACGCGCGAACGATGCGTCTTGTGAGCTGGGGCTCCGGCGCCGGGATGGTGGCCTCGTCGACGAAGCGGCGCGTGTACAGCCGGTGATAGAGCCCGCCCAACGTGAGCAGCTCCTGGTGCGTGCCCTCTTCGACGATGCTGCCGCGGTCCAGGACCAGGATGCGATGCGCGCGCTCGACGGTGGACAGCCGGTGCGCGATGACGATCGTGGTCCGGCCGCGCATGAGACGGTCGAGAGCCTGCTGCACGAGGTACTCGCTCTCGTTGTCCAGCGACGATGTGGCTTCGTCGAGGAGCAGGATTGGCGCGTCGCGCAGCAGGGCGCGCGCGATGGCGATGCGCTGGCGCTGTCCCACCGAGAGGCGCACACCGCGCTCGCCCACGATGGTGTCGAGCCCCTTGGGCAGCCGTGAGATGAACTCCGTCGCGTTCGCCGCCGCCGCCGCGGCCTCGATCTCGGACTGGCTCGCCTCGAGGCGGCCGTACCGGATGTTCTCGCGGATCGTGTCGGCGAAGAGGATCGGCTCCTGCGGCACGACGGCGATCTGCGTGCGGAGCGAATTCACCGTGACCGAGCGCAGGTCGTGCGCGTCGATGCGGATCGTGCCCTCCACTGGGTCGTAGAAGCGGCCGACGAGGTTCACGAGCGTCGTCTTCCCCGCCCCGGACGGCCCCACGAGCGCGGTCGTCTCTCCCGGACGGAAGCGCGTCGTCACGCCGTCGAGCACGATCGGTCCTTCGCCATAGCGGAACTTCACGTCGTCGAAGCGGATGTCACCGGCGACCGGTGGCAGCGGCACGGCGTCGGGCGCGTCCTTGACCTCGGGCACGGTGTCGAGCAGCGCGAAGATGCGGTCCGCGGCGCCGAAGGCCTGCTGGATCTGTCCCCACTGCCCCGCGAGGCCGCCGATGGGACCGGCGACCATCCCGAGGTAGAGAAGGCACGCCACGAGCTGTCCGGTGGTGAGCTCGCCGCTCGCGACCTCGTGACCGCCGAACCACAGCACGACGATCGACGAGGCGAAGCCGAGGAAGCCGATGAGCGGGAACATCACCGAGGTGATCTGCGCGCGTTCCATCGACTTCCTGAACATGAAGAGCAGCTTCTCGTGGAAGCGGTCGGCCTCGTATTGCTCGCGCGTGAACGCCTGCACCACGCGCACCTCGGCGATGGCCTCCTGCAGCACGCCGACGGCCTCGGCCTGCGCGTCCTGCGTCGCGCGCGACAGGTCGCGGATGCGCCGCCCGAGGCGCTGGCCGAGGATGCCGATGGGCGGAGCCACGATCAGGGTGAGCAGCGCGAGCTTCCAGTTCATGAGGAAGATCGTGGCGACGCCGGCGACGAGCGTGAGGACCTGGCCGAGGATCTGGATGATCGTCTGCGTGATGACGCCGTGCACCAGCGTCGCGTCGCTGGTGATGTGCGACATGAGCTCGCCGGTCTTGCGCGCGTTGAAGAAGGACAGCGAGAGCGACTGCATGTGGCGCACGATCGCCATGCGCAGATCGAAGATGACCCGCTCGCCGGTGTACGTCATGACGTACTGACGCACGCCGTCGACAACGGCGCGTATCAGCAGGACGACGACCAGCGCGGCGATGAGGATGTCGAGGAACGACCCGTCGCCGAGGCCCTTGTCGATGACCTGCCGCACGACCTGCGGCCACACCAGTCCGAGCGCGGTGGAGATCACCAGCAGGACCGCGGAGATGAGCAGGTTCACCTTGTAGGGCGCGACGAAGGTCAGGAGCCGGCGGTACATGACGAGCGACGGCTTCTTCCCGGGTTGGTCACCCGGGCCGCGGCCGCCCCACATCATGAAGTGACCGCCGCCACCGCCGCCCATGATCATCACGACGTGTTCATTGTCCCATCCACACCGTCGCGAGCGACTCGCCGCCGACGGCGCTCGCCGTGAGCCCGTGCACCCTGCGCGTAAGACCGAGCGGCGCGCCGGTGTGCAGCAGCGGGATGCGTGAGACGTCCTGCTGGATCAACTTGGCCGCCTGTTTGTAAAGCTCGGCACGTTTCGACTCGTCGATCTCGGCCCGCGCGCGCCGCAGCAGCTCGAGCGCGACCGTATTCGTCGTGGCGTCGGCCAGGAAGTCGTCCGGATCGGCGCGCTCCGGCGCGCGCGCCTCGATCCACAGCGTGAGCCGCCCGCCCTTCGCGTCGGCGATGAAGAGCGCGGCGTCTTCGGTGCGGACGTTCACCGTGATGCCGCCGCGCGCGAGATCGGCGGCGACGGCCTCGGCGACGCGCTTCGGATCGGGCAGGGCGTCGGACGCGTCTGGCGAGTACCACAGGTCGGCGTTCACGCCGCTCGCGAAACCGGCGTCGGCGAGCAGCTTCTTGGCTGCCGCGGCGTCGCCCGGCGCGAACTGCGTCACCGTGTCGTCGTGGCCGAGCAGCCCCGGCGGCACGAGCTGCGCGGCGGCCCGCGCCTCACCGCTGTAGACGGAGCGCGCCAGCCCGTCGCGATCGACGGCCATCGCGGCCGCCCGTCGTACCTCGGCCGCGGCGAAGGGCCCCGGTCCCGGTGTGATGCCGACGAAGACCGTCGGGTAGTACGGCCGCCGCTGCGCCGCGAGGTTCGGGTCGGCGCGCAGCGCGCGCGCCGTCGCGGGACCGAGGTCGAGGGCGACCTCGACCTGCGCGGCGTGCAGCCCGCCGACGCGCGCGTTCTCGTCGCGCACCGCGATGAACGCGACGCTATCGAGGAACGGCAGGCGGCGTCCGTCCGCGTCGGTGCCCCAGTACGACGCGTTGCGCGTGAGGACCAGGCGGTCCCCCGTCTTCCACGCGCCGGGCTCGACCCGGAACGGTCCGGTGCCCGCGGCGCACCGCGTCGCCGGCGTGGCCCACGCCGGGCCCGCTTTCACGCAGGCCGGGCTCACCAGGCCGAACGACGTCGACGCGAGCGTCGCCGGCAGAGCCGCGTAGCCGGTCTTCAGCGTGAAGACGACGGTCGACGGATCGCTCGCCGTGACCGAATCGATCAGTGGTCCGAGGCCCAGCCGCAGGAAGTCGCGTGCGCGCTCGAAGTCATATGCGACGGCAGCGGCATCGAGCGGCGTGCCATCGTGGAACTTCACACCGGAGCGCAGCGTGAAGGTCCAGATGCGCGCGTCGCTCGATGCGGTCCACTTCGTCGCAAGGAGCGGCACCGGGCGAAGCGACACGGGGTCGAGGCGCGCGAGCGGCTCGTAGACCTGCGAGAGCGCCTCGAGCGTGTCGGGGTCCGATGCGGTCCACGGGTCGAGGGTCGTGACGTCGAGCGCCTGCGCCACGCGCAGCTGGCCGCCGCGCGTGACCGCGTCGGGCGTGGCGGTCGGCGCCGGGGATGCGGTCGGGGCGGTGGTGCAGCTGGCGAGGATCGCGAGCGCGAGCAGCAGGCGGCGCATGCCGCCGAGGTTAGTCGCTAACCGTTGCCGCGCACGCGCGGGTCGAGTGCATCGCGCAGACCGTCGCCGATGAGGTAGAGGCACAGGACGGTGAGGAAGATCATCACTCCCGGCGGATACACCAGCCACGGCGCGCGCACGAAATAGTTCGTGGCGCCGGTGAGCATGTTCCCCCACGTGGGCGTCGGCGGGACGATACCGAGGCCGAGGAACGACAGCGCCGACTCCGCGAGGATGATGCCGCCGATGTCGATCGCCGCCAGGACGAGGATCAGCGGAAGGATGTTCGGCAGGATGTGGCTGAACATGATGCGGCGGTCACGAGCGCCGATCGTCTTCGCCGCGATGACGAACTCACGCTCGCGGAGCGCGAAGGTCTGGCCGCGGCAGTAGAGCGAGATGCCGGTCCAGAAGAGCGACCCGATGATGACCGTCAGCGTCACGGGGCCCGGCTCCCAGATCGCGGCAATGATG
>DASQIF010000296.1:0-3976 GCA_035631715.1 Candidatus Acidiferrales bacterium | reverse complement strand
CGGTGGTGAGGTCCACGCGATAGCCAGGGATGGACTCGAGCTTGTCGAGCGTGCCGCCCGAGAAGCCGAGGCCGCGGCCGCTCATCTTCGCGACCGGGAGCCCGCACGCGGCGACGAGCGGCGCGACGACGAGGGTGGTCTTGTCGCCGACCCCGCCGGTCGAGTGCTTGTCGACGACGCGGCCGAATCGCGAGAGGTCGAGCCGCTCGCCCGAGGCGACCATGCTCGAGGTGAGCGCGGCGGTCTCCTTGGCGTCCATGCCGCGCAACACGATGGCCATCAGGAGCGCCGACATCTGGTAGTCGGGGATCTCCGTGCGCACGTACCCCTGGACGAGGAAGTCGATCTCCTGGGCGGAGAGCTTTCCGCCGTCGCGCTTTCGCTCGATGAGCTCGACCGCCCGCATTACAACCGCGCCACGACGCCCTTGACCACCTCGCCCAGTCGCTTGCCGGCCATGTCCGCGATCTTGAGGACCTCTTCGTGCGACACGTGATCGACGAGGCCGGGAAGACCGGTGGCCATGTCGGTCACCGTGGCGATCGCGAGGATGCGCATCCCGGCGTGACGCGCCACGATCACCTCGGGCACGGTGCTCATACCGACGGCGTCGGCGCCCCAGCGACGGAGCATGCGCAGCTCCGCAGGCGTCTCGAAATTCGGACCGGCGACCGCGACGTACACGCCCTCGCGCAGATCCTTGTCCACCTGATGCGCGAGCGTGCGCAGCTCCTCGGTGTAGGCGCCGACCATGTCGGGGAACCGCGGACCGAGCGACTCGTCGTTCTGGCCGCGCAAGGGATTCCCGGCCATGAAGTTGATGTGATCGCTGATGACCATGAGGTCGCCCGCCTTGAACGACGGGTTCAGCCCGCCGCAGGCGTTGGTGAGGATGAGCGTGTCGATCCCCCAGGCCTTGAACACGCGGACCGGGAACGTGATCTCCTGCATGTCGTAGCCCTCGTAGTAGTGGAGCCGGCCCTGCATGACCGCGACGGTCTTGCCGGAGAGCGAACCCACGACGAGCTGCCCCTTGTGCCCGGGCACGGTGCTGCGCTTCCAGCCGGGGATGCGCTCGTAGGGGATGCGGTCGGCGTCCTGCACGTCGTCCGCGAGCGCGCCGAGTCCGCTGCCGAGGACGATCGCGACCGACGGCTTCTTCTTGGTGAGCGACCCGATCGCGTCCATCGCCGGCTTCGTGTCGATGGTCATATCCCAGGCTCCTTCAAGATCTTCTGCCGCAGCAGCGCGAGGAATGGGCGCGCGTGCGCGGTGCGCACCAGCTTCGCCGCGTCCGGCGCGCGCGACACCACGACACGATCGCCGGCACGGACATCGTGCTCCACCTGCCCGTCGACCGAGATGCGCGCCGGCTCGTCCTGCACGTCGAGCACGATGCGCTGGTCGGGCTCGAACGCGAAGGCGTTCGCGAACGACAGATGTGGCGCGATCGGCGCGAGCACCATCGTCCTGGCCGTCGGCAGCAGCAGCGGCCCCCCGACCGAGAACGCGTACGCGGTGCTGCCGGTCGCGGTGGCCACGATCACACCGTCCGACCAGTAAACGATGAGCGGGTCGCCGTCGACCGCCACGGAGATGTGGATCGAGCGCACCAGCGCGCCGCGCGCGACGACCACGTCGTTGAGCGCGAGCGCGCGCACGACCTCCGAGCCGCCGCGCATCAGGCGTCCCTCGAGCATCGCGCGCTCCTCCACGCTGAACCGGCCCGCGGAAACGTCGTTGAAGGCCGCATCGAACTCCCCGATCTGGACCATCGTGAGGAAGCCCAGGTGGCCCAGGTTCACGCCGAGGAGCGGGACGCGGCGCGGCGCCAGCGCGCGCGCGGCATGGAGCATCGTGCCGTCGCCGCCGAACACGCACGCGATCTCCACTCCCTTGAGCTGCTCGTCGCGCACCGCGTCGAGCGCGATGTCGACGACCTCGTGTCCCTTGGCACGCATGCGCCCGGCCGCGTCGCGCGCGGCCGCGCCGGCGTCGGTGAAGTTCGGCCGGTAGCAGACCGCGACCTTCATCGCGCTGCCGCCTCGGCCTGCGCGGCGAGCTCGTCACGCGGGATTCCCCCTTCGCCCTTGCGCGCGTGCACGAAGATCTCGCGGTTGCCCTCGCGGCCGGGAAGGCGGGATGGCACGACCGCGACGACACCCACGCCGTCCGCGGCGAACCGCTCCGCCACCGCGACCACCGACGCGGCGCGCGGCTCCGCGTCGCGCACGATGCCGCCGCGCGCGACGTGCTCGCGCCCCGCCTCGAACTGCGGCTTCACGAGGGCGACGACGTCGCCGCCGTCGCGCAGGTGCCGGAACGACGGCGGGACGGCCAGCCGAAGCGAGATGAACGAGACGTCCGCGACTATCAGGTCGACCGGTTCGGGGAGGGCGAACCCCTCGCGGGCATTGATGCCCTCCATAACGACGACCCGCGGATCGTTCCGCAACTTCCACTCCAGCTGGCCCTTCCCCACGTCGACGGCATAGACGCGCGTCGCGCCACGCTGGAGCAGGCAGTCGGTGAACCCGCCGGTCGACGATCCGATATCGAGCACGACGCTGCTCGCGACGGCGAGCCCGAGCTCGTCGAGCGCGGCGTCGAGCTTCTCGCCGCCCCGGGACACGAATCGCGGGCCGGCGTCGACGCTGAGAGTGGCGTCCTCTGCCACGGCGTCCGCGCTGCGGCGGACAGGGTCGCCGTCGACGCGCACGACGCCGGCGAGGATGAGCGCCTGGGCACGCTCGCGGCTCGGCGCGAGCGAGCGCTGCACCAGCAGCTGGTCGAGACGCACGCGTCGTGTCACCAGCGGCGATTCTCGCGTATTCGCATACTCCGACGCATGCCGAAGCGATTGCCCCGCGCCCGAACGCTGAAGGGCGAGCCACCGCTCGCGTACTTCGACAGCGCGCCGACCGCCAGCGATGAGTACGCGATCCTGCTCATCCACAGCTCGTCGACCCGCTCCGAGGACTGGGAGAACATCTATCCGCGGCTCGCGACGCGGTACCGGACGATCGCGTACGACCAGCGCGGCCATGGGAAGAGCGGCCGCGCGTCGCGCTATTCGCTCACCGACTTCGTCGACGACGGGGTGCGGATGGTGCGGCAGGTCGTGAAGGGTCCGGTGGTCATCATCGGCCACTCGCTCGGCGCCGCGACGGCCATCGGCATCGCCGCGCTCGAACCGGACGAGGTCGTCGCGCTCATCCTCGAGGAGCCGCCGATCGCGTTCATGAAGGATTGGGACCCGAAGCGGCCGCAGGCGATCCACGACGCGCTCCAGCAGGTCGAGGATCCCAAGGCGTTCCTGCGGGCGGTCGAGAAACTGCCGCTGTCGTCGCCCGGGCCGCGCGGCGAACGGACCTTCGGCGAGGCTCGTGGCTTCTACGCCGCGGAGCGGATGATCACGTACATCCGCGACATCGACCCGGCGTTCCCCGCCTCGCGCGCCGCGGGCCCCGACGAGGAGGGCGCGGCCGCGCTGAACGAGTGGCTGCCCAAGCTGACCTGTCCGGTGCTGCTCATGGCCGGCGAGGTGCGTCTCGGCTCGTTCATCGACGACGCCGCCGAGTGGAAGGTCAAGCGCGCGGTCAAGTCATTGACGGTGAAGCGCTTCCCCGGGACGGGTCACCTCATTCACGGCTACCGGCCCGAGCAGTTCCTCGAGAACATCGAACCGTTCCTACGGGGCCTGCGCGGCTAGGCTCTGTCCTTCGCCTGCTTCTGCAGCGCATCCGCGAGCTGCGTGATGCGCAGCTCGGCCGCGTCGAGGCGCTTGGCACACCGCTCGTACAACCGCAGACCCTCCTCGTAGAGGCGAACGGCCTCGTCCAGGTCGAGCTCGGGATCCTCGAGCTTGTCGGCGACGGCCTCGAGCCGCTTCAGCGCCTCTTCGATGCTCGGCTCAGCTTCGGCCACCGGCCTCCACCCCCTCCACCGTCACGTTCGCGCGACCGTCGCGCATGCG
>DASQIF010000295.1:0-2752 GCA_035631715.1 Candidatus Acidiferrales bacterium | reverse complement strand
CCGACGGCGACACGACGACGATCACGACGACCGGTGGCACCGTGCTCGACCGCGTGCCCGTCGCGGGCAGCGCGCCAGGCCAGACCACGGACGTGCCGGTCACCGCCGGCCAGCAGCACTCGCAGAGCAAGGGCCGGGACGTCGGGCCGGCGCATCCGGCACCGGCTCCGGATCGCAACGTCACGGTCACAGTTGACGATCAGGACAGCCTCGTCCTCGACACGCTTGGTCGCGCGAACGGCCTCGACAAGAACGGCCGCACGCTGCTGCAAACACCCGGAGCGACGCTGACGAAGGTCGACGGCACACTCGTCATCACGCTCCCGAACATCCCCGACGGTGAGCTCGAGGCGCTCACGCGCCGGTCCGGCGGCAACGTCAACGTCACCTCGACGACCGAGGACCGGGGCAACGGCACCGAGACCGCGACCGCGCGGATCACGGCGAACGAGAACAACGGGTCCGCGCGGGGCCTCGCCGGTCTCGCCAAGGCCGGCATCGCGATCGGCAAGAACGCGCCGAAGAAGTACGAGAGCCCGAGCGCGACACCGACCACGGCGCCCAAGAGCTCGACGCCGACGGCGTCGCCGACGAGCGCAGGCGGCCGCGGATCGACCGGCGGTCCCGCTCTGCCGACGCTGCCATCGCTGCCGTCGGCGAAGCCGCCGCAAGGCTCCGTGCCTCCGCGTCCACCGTCGGGCGACGACGGCTCCGGCCAAGCGATGGTGGGAGTGGCTCGCGCCTCGGAGTCGATCGCAGAGGGCTAGCGGGCCGAGCCTAGCTCAACGCAGCGGCGTCACTCGCGGTCTTCGCCCTTTCTCTTGGTCGCGCATCCAGCTCATGTAGTGCTTGTGACAGAGCCCGCGCGAGCGATGTGGCTCGCCGCAGTCGGGAACGATGCAGGTCTCGGGCGGATCGATAAGTCGGATCGGCGCGTATCCAGCTAGCGCGGCATCGATCGCCGCTCCTCGTCGCTGACCCATGAGTGGGCGAAGCGTCCTCATCCATTTCGCCGCCGCGTCTCCGGTAAGGGCGATCTTGAATGTGACATCCCAGTGCGCCTGTGCGGGCCGGCGGACCTGGATGGTCGTCACGCCCATGAGGCGACACGCGCGCTCAACGACCTCACGACACGCCATTTCGAGACTCACTCCCGGATAAGCGTGTTGACCGACGCGGCTGATGCCGAACCATGCCTCACCTTCCAGCAGGCCGGCTAGCCACGCCAGCTCACAGTCATGTCCGCACGACCGATCCGGTCGTTCGTGCGCGAAGAGCCCGGCCGGGCGCGCAGTGCGACCAGCGACCGCTGCGTCGATCTGCCGCTGACGGGGCGCGCTGAGCTCCGGCCGAAGTTGGACCATGAGGCTGACCGCATCGGGGCCTTTGATCGTGGTCGCGAATGGCGGCTTGTGGTGCGCTTTACGCGCGCGCAGCGGAACGACTGCCCGATGCCACAGCCCGGCGACGCGTTCGACGATGTCCCGGTCGGTCATCATGACGCGTACCTGTGGCGTGTTCGGTCGGGACGGGGACGGGCGCAGGAATGTTCCTTCGCCCTCGAGGATCCCAGCGAGCCAGTGGAACTCTTGTTCTTCTACGAAGCGCTATCTGTGACTATCCCTCGCTGCGTGTCAATAGGACCGCGCGAGGTCGAGCGACTGGGCGGCGTACCGGAATCGGACCGGTGTAGCCAGATCCACAATCTGGAGCCTTAACCACTAGGCTAACGCCGCCATGGAGCCCGCGATGAATATCGCGGGTCATCAGTTTACCAGTTGACTACGTGCCCGCTTTCGTCTTCGCGTCCATGTAGAGCTGTCGCACCATCGACGCACGCGGATCGAACTGGCCGACGTCGAGGAACACGCCCCACGTCGCGGCCGCTCCCTTCCAGTCCTGCGCCTGGTACTGCATGAGCCCCTTGAGGAAGAGCGCGTCCGGATCCTTCGGGCGCAGCTGCAGGACGCGATCGATCGCGAGCGACGCTCCGCGCGTCTCGCCCGAGCGGAAGAGCACCAGCGCGATCCCGTCGAGCGCGGAGATGTTGTTCGCGTCCTTCGATAGCACGACCTGATACGCACCCGCGGCGTCGTTGTCCCGGCCCGCGTCGATGTAGGCCTCCGCGAGGGCGAGCTGCGTGGGGATGTCGCTGGGGTCGGCCTTCGCGCGCCGTTCGAGATCCGCGAGGCTCGGACCCGCCGGCACGGTGCCGGTGATCGGCTCGCCGGGCGCGCGGTCGCCGGCCTCCTGCGGTAGCGAGACCGCGACGAGCACCGCGACGACACCCGCGAGCGCGGCGGCGATCGCGACGGTCCGCCACGGCGCGGCGACCGGCACGGCTGCTCGTGCGCGCGCGAAGGCGCCTCGCTCGAGCAGCGCGCGCAGGCGATCGTGATCCTCGGGTGCGATCGTCCCCGCGGCGCGCGCGAACTCGAGGTCGCGCAGACCGCTCACCGCGCGTGCGACGTCGTCGCGCGTGTCGGGCGTCTCCGCGGGCCACGGCGCCGCACGCCGCACGAGGAACGGACGCACTGCGAGCCCGAGCGCGGCGATGAAGAGCGTGGTGAAGAGGAGGTACGTCACCGCGTCTCCGTCATCGGGAGGTCGAGCGCCTCTTCGCGTGCCACGCGCTCGCGAAGCGCGGCGACCTGCGCCGCCGGCGCCTCGGGCAGCGCGACTGGCGGCGCGCGCAGACGGCGCCACGCCACCAGAAGGCCGACGACGATCGCCGCGAACGGGACGATCCAGA
>DASQIF010000294.1:0-1892 GCA_035631715.1 Candidatus Acidiferrales bacterium | reverse complement strand
GAGCGAGTTCCGCGGCTACGACGAGCTCGCGACCGACGCGAAGATCCTGTCGCTCGTCGTGAACGGCGAGCGCGTCGAGCACGCGTACGAGGGCAGCGACGTCGAGATCGTCCTCGACCGCACGCCGTTCTACCCCGAGGGCGGCGGCCAGGTCGGCGACCGCGGCACGATCACGACCGACGAAGGCCGCGCGATGGTCGCGGACACGCAGACCGCGGCGCCCGGCGTCATCGTGATGAGCGCGAAGGTCGTCGACGGCGTGCTGCGCCTGCACGGCGCCGCGCGCGCGGTGGTCGACGAGGACGTGCGCCGCGACACGATGCGCAACCACACCGCGACGCACCTGCTGCACGCGACGCTGCGCGAGCTCTTCGGCGAGGACGTGCACCTGGCCGGAGGGGTGGTGCACGCGCCGAACCTGCGCTTCGACTTCACCCTGGGTCGGGGCCTCACGCCCGAGGAGATCCAGCGCGTCGAGGACGAGGTGAACCGCGCGATCCTCGACAACGCCGACGTGCACGCGCGGTCGATGCCGCTGCAGGACGCGCTCGCGTCCGGCGCGATGGCGCTCTTCGGCGAGAAGTACGACGACGTCGTGCGCGTGGTCGAGGCCGGGCCGAGCCGCGAGCTCTGCGGCGGGACGCATTGCCACTGCACCGGCGACATCGGGCTCTTCCTCATCACCAAGGAGGAGAGCATCGGCGCGGGCGTGCGGCGCATCGAGGCAGTCACGGGCCTCGGCGCGCTGCGCGAGGTGCGTGAAGTGCGCGAGCGCCTCGGCCGCGCCGCCGCGACGTTGCGGGTCCCGCCCTCGCGCGTGCCGGAGGCGGTCGCTCAGCTGCATGAACAGCGCGATCGCATCCAGCGCGAGATCGAGACGCAGCAGAAGAGCAGCGTCGAGTCCGCGGCGGCCGGTCTCCTCGCGAAGGCCGAGATGCTCGGCAACACAAAGCTCGTCGCCGCGAACATCGGCGACGGTGGCATCGATCAGCTGCGCGCTCTCTCGGACCGGATCCGCGGCACGATCGGGTCGGGCGTCGTGGTGCTCGGCGGCGTCCGCGAGGGTAAGCCGTTCCTGGTGATCACGGTCACCAAGGACCTGGCCGCCACGATCGACGCCGACAAGCTCATCAAGCAGGTCGGCGGGATCATCGACGGCCGGGGCGGCGGCAAGCCGGAGAGCGCGTCGGCGGGCGGAAAGGACGCGGCCCGGCTGCCCGAGGCGATCGAGGCGGCACGTTCGACGGTCCGCGAGCGTTTGAACGGAGGAAGTGATCGCAACTAGGCCCGCCACGCACCCTCGCGAAGCGCGCCCCGAGAAGGGCCGCGGCCCAGGGGTGGCGGGGATCGACCTGTCGGCGGGCGCCGTCCGCGTGATCGTGGGCCGGCGCGAGGACGCTCGCCTGCGCATCACCGGCAAAGGCGAGAGCCCGCTCGCCGGTGGAGCGATGAACGGAGGGCTCGTGGCGGATCGCGCCGCGGTCGCCGACGGCCTCCGCGAAGCGTTCGCCGCCGCCGAGTACGCGCAGCGCGCCGAGCGCGTCGCCGTCGCCCTCGACTCCGACGACATGCGCACCTTCCACTGGCTGACCTCCTTCGAGCGCGAGGACTCTCGCTCGGCGGTGAACGCGGGCGAAGCCGCGCGCGCGATCCGCGAGGCCGGCGAGGACGCCCGGGCGCACGCCTCGGCGGCGCTCGAGGAGGACGCGGCGCTGCGCGGCGTCCCCGCGACGCAGCTCGAGCACCACGTGGCCGCGCTCGCGCTTGACGGGCGCGCGCTGCCGTCGCTCGAAGGTCACCGCGGACGCCTGGTCGAGGTCTGGACCGATGTCACGCTCGCGCCGATCGTCGTGACCGGCGCGACCACCGCGAGCCTCGAGGTCGCGCGCCGG
>DASQIF010000293.1:0-4332 GCA_035631715.1 Candidatus Acidiferrales bacterium | reverse complement strand
GCGATACGCGGGTCCCGCACCGACGCCGCCACCGGGACGGAACGCGCCGCCGCGCGGCGCTCCGGCGGATGGCGCGGGACGCGCGCCCGCGACCCAGCCCGGCCCGCGGAACTGCGGACGGCCGCGCTGCTGCTGGCGTCGCTCGTACGCCGCGAGCTCGCGCGCCTGCGAGTCCTCCTCATTGGCGCCACCAGGCGCCAGCGGCGGTCGCGGCCCCGGGCCGAAGCGCTGGCTCCCACCACCGCGGCCGCGGCGACCGCGGCGGCGCGGGCGGAAGTCACCCGGCGCGCCAAAGCGCGGCTGCGCGTCGGGCTGGCGTTCGCCCTGCTCGTCGCTTCGCGGGGCGGGATCGCGCGGCGCGTCGTCGCGCGGCGCATCGTCCTCCGGGCGTCCTTCTATCTCATCCATGCTCATGCTCCTTTACCGCGCTCCCAGCGCTGACCGTCCTTGGTGTCCTTCACCTTGATGCCGAACTTCCGCTCGAGCTCGTCGCGGAGCTCGTCGGATCGCTTGAAGTCCTTCTTCGCGCGGGCCGCCTCGCGCTCGTCGAGGAGTGCGCGCGCTCCGGCCGGAAGATCCGCCGACTCCGTCGCGCGCTCGCGCAGCGATAGGCCGAGCACGCGGTCCATGTCGAACAGTAGGCCGAGCGCGCGGCGCTTCGTCGCGCCATCGCCGGTCGCGGCGTGGCCGACCGCGAACTCCGCCTGCGCGAGCGCGGCGGCGGTGTTGAAGTCGTCGGCCAGCGCGTTCGCGAACGCGACGCGGATCGGGTCGTCCTCCGTCGGCGGATCGGCCGCGCCGCCGGTCGCCTGCCACGCGTCCGCGATCACGCCGCGCCACTTCTCGAGCCGCGTCTGCGCCGACTGCATGCCGTCCCACGTGAAGTCGAGCCCCTTGCGGTACGAGGTGCCGAGCGCGAGCAGCCGGAACGCGAGCGGATCGAAGCCGCGCTCTTCGATGTCCGACAGACGAAGGAAGTGACCCGCGGACTTCGCCATCTTCTCGCTGTCGACGCGCAGGAACCGCGTGTGCATCCAGTAGTTCGCGAAAGTCTTTCCCGTCGCAGCTTCGGACTGCGCGATCTCGCACTCGTGGTGCGGGAACAGGTGGTCCTGGCCGCCGGAGTGGAGGTCGAAGGTCTCGCCGAGGTACTTCATGGACATGGCCGAACACTCGATGTGCCATCCCGGGTTCCCGCGACCCCACGGTGAGTCCCACTGCTGCAGGTCCTCGGGTTTCGCGTTCCGCCAGAGCGCGAAGTCGCCCGCATGCTTCTTGTTCGGGTTGACCTCGACCCGCGCTCCGGCCTTGCGCGCGTCGGGGGCCTCGACGTTGAGCCGCGTTCCGTACCCGGGGAACGTGCTCGTGTCGAAGTACACGCCGTCGTCGGCGACGTAGGCATGGCCGGTCGCGATAAGGCGTGTGATCAGCGCGATCATCTCGGGGATGTGCTCGGTCGCCTTGGGCACGATGGTCGGGTATTCGATGTTCAGCTTCTCGCGATCCACGAAGAACTGCTTCGTGTAGCGCTCGGCGATGACGAGCGGGTCGACGTTCTCGCGCCGCGCGCCGACGGCCATCTTGTCCTCGCCGCCGACATCGGCATCCCCCACCAGGTGGCCGGCGTCCGTGATGTTCATCACGTGCTTCACGCGGTAGCCGAAGTACTCGAAGGTGCGGCGGACGATGTCGGCCGACAGGTACGAGTACAGGTTCCCGATGTGCTGGTAGTCGTAGACCGTCGGGCCGCAGTTGTACGTGCGCAGCTCGCCGGGGGCGAGCGGCTCGAACTCGCGCACCGAGCGCGTGGCGCTGTCGTACAGCTTGACCTTCGTCAGGGTCTGGGTCGCGATGATGGCGTCTCCCTCTTTATTCGAGGTTCGCGATGGCGAGCGCGGCGATGGCCTCCGCGTTCCCGATGAGCCCCAGGCCGTCGTTCGTCGTCGCCTTCACGCTCACACGGTCCGCGTCCAGGCCGAGCGCGCCGGCGATCGCTTCGCGCATCGCCTGCACGTGAGGTGCGAGGCGCGGCTTCTCGGCGATGACCGTCGCGTCCAGCGAGCTAACGCGAAGACCGCGCTCGCGGATCAGTCCGCTTACGCGGCGCGCGAGCTCCAGGCTGCGCGCCCCGGCATAAGCGGGATCGTCGCTCGGAAAGTGGCGACCGAGATCTCCGAGATTCGCGGCGCCGAGGAGCGCGTCCATGAGCGCGTGTAGAAGGACGTCGCCATCGGAGTGACCCACGAGCCCCTTCGGGTGCTCGATCGCGACACCGCCGAGCACGAGCCGGCGACCTGCCGCGAGACGGTGAATATCGTAGCCGATACCACTTCTCACCTGACGGAGAGCACCGGAAAGCCCACCAGGCCTTTGGCGACGAGCTCCCGCGCATACGCGACGTCCTCGAGCGTGGTGATCTTCAGGTTGCGGCGCTCGCCCGGCACCATCTTCGGCTTCGCGCCCGTCGCCGCGACGGCCGCGGCGTCGTCGCTGTAGGCGCGATCGCCCGCGACGGCGCGCGCTCTCGCCAGGAGCTCGCGGCGGAACGCCTGCGGGGTCTGCGCGGACCAGAGCCCTTCGCGCGAGAGCTCTTCCGTTGCGGCGCCCGCCTCGTCGGCCCGGCGGACGGTGTCCGCGAGCGGCAGTCCGGCGACGGCGGAGCCCTCCGCCGACGCGATCTCCACGCAGCGCGCGTACAGGCTCGGCGGCGCGAACGGCCGCGCGGCGTCGTGGATCGCGATGACGTCCGCGGCGGCGAGCGCGTCGAGCGCCGCCCACGACGACGCGGTGCGCGTGTCGCCGCCGGCGACGACGCGAGCGCGATCGCCCGCGACCTTCGCGAACGCCGCAAGCTTCTCCTTGGGCGCGACAATCACGATCTCGTCGAAGCACTTCGCGGCCTGCGCGGCCGCGATCGACCACGCGAGCACGGGCTGTCCGCCCAGGTCCGCGAGGACCTTGTCGACACCGGCCCGCGTCGCGCTCCCGGCCGCGAGGATGGCGAGCGCCCGCCGCACTAGTGGCTCGGCGCTCTCGGCCTGCGGATCTCGATCACTTCGCCCTTGGGCTGCGCGAAGATCATGCGCCCGCCGACGGTCTGGAGGACGCGCATGACGGTGACCGTGACCTCACCGCTGCCCATATGACGCACGCCGTTCTCTACGACGACCATCGTGCCGTCCTCGAGATACGCGACGCCCTGCCCGGGCTCCTTGCCCTCCTGGGTCACGCGGACGGTGAGCTCGTCGCTCGGCAGGACCACCGGGCGCACGGCCTTCGCGAGGTCGTTCACGTTCAGCACGGTCACGCCCTGCAGCTCCGCGACGCGGTTCAGCCCGTAGTCATTGGTCATGATCGGGACCTTCAGCATGCGCGCGAGCGACACGAGCTTCCCGTCAGCGCCGATGCCCGGCGGATCGGTGTCGACCAGCTCGATGGTGACGGTGGCCTCCTTCTGCATCTTCTGCAGCATCTCGAGGCCACGACGGCCGCGCTCGCGCTTGCTGCCGTCGGATGAATCGGCGAAGTGCTGCAGCTCGCCGAGGATGAAGCGTGGTACGACGAGCGTGCCGCGGATGAAGCCGCTCTTCACCACGTCGGCCACGCGGCCGTCGATGATCACCGAGGTGTCGAGGAGCGCGCGCTCCTCGCCCAGCCGTTCCTGCCGGCCGTGACGGATGTCGCGCGCCAGCGCACCCAGCTCCGCGCGCTTGATCGTGCCCGCCGCGCCGCCGCCGAGACCGAGGACGACCGCGCCGACCAGGGGCGCGTACCTCCCTAGATCACCGGGCAGGAACGAGAGCGGGAACGCGAGGAAGAGCGCGAGGAGCAGACCGACCCCCGTGCCGAACGCGCCGCCGACGAGGTCGCCGGCCGAAGATGCTCGGATCCACGCCGCGACCCCGTTCGCCGGAAGGATGGTGACATACGGAGCGCCGAGCCATCCGAGGATCGCGCAGGCCGTGGCGAGAAGAAAGACGACGAGGACCTGATTCGAGACGGGAGTGACCTGCGAGACCTGGAGCAGCGAGGCGCCGAGATAGAAACCGAAGAACCAGCCGATGAGTGCGACGAAGAGACGGATGAATGACATGGTGCGATCTCCTTTCTTTCGTTCTGGACGAACGGACGCGCCGACGCCCGGCCGATGAAGATGTGGCCGCGAGCGCTGGACGCGTGCCGGGATGGAAGGAACATGCGAGGAAGTATGCGCTGCGGTTGCTAGCTTTCAGCCATCCCCGACCGGGTGAGCGCGTCGCGAAGTGTGGCCGCGCCGACCACCTCGAGACCGGTCCCGTTGAGGTCGCCGAGGCTCGCCTGCGGGACGATCGC
>DASQIF010000292.1:0-5957 GCA_035631715.1 Candidatus Acidiferrales bacterium | reverse complement strand
CGGCTCGAGGAGGCTCGGCGTCCCGCCGCCGAAGAAGACCGTGACCACCTCGGGGCTGCCGAGCGCGGCGCCTTCGCGCGCGATCTCGCGCCCGAGCGCGTCGAGGTACCGCGCGCGCAGCGCCGACGTGGCCGGCGCCGTCGCGAAGTCGCAGTACGGGCAGCGGCTCGCGCAGAACGGGATGTGCACGTAGAGCGAGATCACTTGCGGATCCCGCCCAGCGGATCGGGCAGCTCGGCGTCCGCCGACAGCTCCGCGGTCTTGCCGAGATCGAGGAGCCACTCACGCGACTCGTGGATGAACGCGAGGAGGTGCGAGGGCTTCCACTCCTCGGGCGACACGACCCGCTCCTCCCCGAAGTCCGGCAGCAGGAGGACGTACGCCGTGGCGCGATCGACCACGCGCGCGTTCGACACGCCGTAGCCGCCGATCTTCGCTTCGCCGAGCGCCGTGAGCACCGACGCGCGCAGCGGCGCGAGCACCGAGCCAAGGCGCGCGTCGGTGCCGTCGCTCTCGACGCCGGCGGCGACGGTGAGCGATACGCCCGAGCGCGCCGCGTACAGCCCCTCGAGCAGGCCCCGCGTCTCACGCGAGAGCGCGGTCCACATCGCGGCGGCATCGCCCAGCTGCGCCGCGCGCAGGAACGACGACGCCGCGAGCTGCGTCGGGTGCTCGAACTGCAGCCTCGGCTGCTTCATCCCTCGTCCTTGATCCGCAGCACGGCGAGGAAGGCCTCCTGCGGGATCTCGACCGATCCCACCATCTTCATGCGCTTCTTGCCTTCCTTCTGTTTGTCGAGGAGCTTGCGCTTGCGCGTGATGTCACCGCCGTAGCACTTGGCGAGCACGTCCTTGCGTTTCGCCTTCACGGTCTCGCTCGCGATGACCTTGCCGCCGATCGCGGCTTGGATGCGCACGTCGAACATCTGCTTGGGGATGAGCTCGCGCAGCTTGTTCACGAGGATGCGTCCCATGTGCTGCGCGCGGTCGCGGTGCACGATGACCGAGAGCGCGTCCACCAGCGTGGTCGCGACGAGGATGTCGAGACGCACGAGATCCGCGGCGCGGTACTCGGCGAGCTCGTAGTCGAGCGACGCGTAGCCCTGCGAGCGGCTCTTCAGCTGGTCGTAGAACTCGACGATCACTTCGGCCAGCGGCATGTCGTACTTGAGCATCGCGCGCGTCGGATCGACGTACGACATGTCCTGGATCGTGCCGCGCTTGCCCTGCGCGAGATCCATGATCGGACCGACGTGCGTCGTCGGGACGATGATCGTGACGCGCATCCAGGGCTCGCGGATCTCGACGATCGTGCCCGGGTCCGGCAGCATCGCGGGGTTGTCGATCGCGATCTCGGTCCCCTTCTGCGTGATGACGCGGAACTCGACCGACGGCGACGTCGCGACGAGGTCGATCCCGTACTCGCGCTCCAGGCGCTCCTGGACGATCTCGAGATGGAAGAGGCCCAGGAACCCGAGGCGGAACCCGAAGCCAAGCGCCTGGGACGTCTCGGGCTCGTACACCAGGGACGCGTCGTTCAGGCGCAGCTTCTCGAGCGCGTCGCGCAGCTGGGGGTAGTCCTCGGCGCGCTGCGGGTAAAAGCCCGCGAAGACCATCGGCTTCGCGGGCCGGTAGCCCGGAAGCGCCGACGCCGCGGGCCGCTCCACGTGGGTCATCGTGTCGCCGACGCGCGAGTCGGCGACCGCCTTCAGCCCCGTGGCGACGTACCCCACCTCGCCTGCGGCGAGACGCTCCACCGGACGGGCCTCCGGCGCGAACACGCCGAGCTCGAGCAGCTCGGTCGCCTTCTGCGTCGCCACACCGACGACGTGGTCGTGGCTCGCGAGCGCGCCGTCGACGACGCGGACGTGCGCGACCACTCCTTTGTACGCGTCGTAGTGCGAGTCGAAGATGAGCGCGCGCAGCGGCGCGTCGGGATCGCCCCTCGGTGCCGGGATGCGCTCGACGACGGCGTGCAGCAGCTCCTCGACGCCCTGTCCGGTCTTGCCCGAGGCGAGGAGGATCTCCTTGCCCTTGAAGCCGAGCGTGGTGCGCAGGTCCTCGCGCACGATGTCCAGATCGATGGAGGGCAGGTCGACCTTGTTGATGACCGGGATGATCTCGAGACCCTGCTCGACCGCGAGGTACGCGTTCGCCAGCGTCTGCGCCTCGATGCCCTGCGACGCGTCCACGAGCAGGAGCGCGCCCTCGCAGGCGGCGAGCGAGCGGCTGACCTCGTAGTTGAAGTCGACGTGGCCGGGGGTGTCGATGAGGTTCAGCTCGTAGATCTCGCCGTCGCGGCCCGGCCAGGCCATGCGCACGGCGCGGGCCTTGATCGTGACGCCGTGCTCGCGCTCGAGCTCCATCGAGTCGAGCATCTGCTCCTTCATCTGGCGCAGCGGCACGGTCTTGGTGAGCTCGATGAGCCGGTCCGACAGCGTTGTCTTGCCATGGTCGACGTGGGCAATGACGCAGAAGTTGCGGATGCGCTGCTGGGGATCGCTCACACCCTAACTATCAGGCCTCTGGACCTCGTTCACACTTCCTTCATCGCTCGAGGTGAGCCTTCGCCAGGTGCCGTGGATCGATCTCGGACTTCTTGGAGCGAGGCTGCGGTCCGTGCCTCGCGCGCTCGAACCCATCGAGGATGAGATCGAGGCCGTAGACGAACTCGACGTCGTCGTCGTGATGGATGTCCTTGATCGACTCGGCGATCGCCGGGTACTTCCCGCTGTTGATCTCGGCGAACGCCGCCTTCACAACCTCCGGGCCGCGGTCGTTCCCGAGGAACAAGTCCTCCGTGAATCCGAGCGTGCGGCTGCTGAGGACATGCATCGCGGTGTGGGTCAGCTGATGCGAGAGCCCACCGCGGAGCATGTCGCCGATGACGGAGTCGTAGTGGCGCAAAAGCGCGGGGCTGAGGCCCTGCGTACCGGTGATGAGACGGAAGACCCACGGATGCTTGCGAAGATGCTCCCGCGCCGCGAGCGCGCGACCGCGGATCGCCGCTCTCCAGTCGCCGCCCCGCTCCGCGGCCGGGATCTCGCTGATCAGAAGATCGACGATGCCGGCCGCGATCTCGTCCTTGCTGCGGACGTGGTGATAGAGCGACATCGCCTCGACGCCGAGCTCCTCGCCGAGCCGGCGCATCGTGACCGCGTCGATGCCCTCCCTGTCCGCGATCTCGATGGCCGCGCGGAGCACGCGCACGCGACTCAGCGGCTCGCGGACGGCGGACCGGCGCCCGTTCCTCCGCAATTTCTTCACAGTCGCACCCTTGACAGCCTTACGTTGTATGGCTATGTTGCCCCCACAGGCTTACAGTGTAAACCAGTGAGCGACGAAGTGGGAGGACCAAGATGGCGGCGATGACGATGGACACCGACGGCAAGATCGGCGACGGGGCACCGGCGCCCAGAATCGCGGCGCTGCCCGCGACGATGCGGGCGTGGGTCCAGGAGGGACGCGGCTCGGCTGACGTGCTGCAGCTCCGCGAGATCGCTCTTCCTGCGGTCGCGCCCGACCGCGTGCTCGTGAAGGTGCGAGCGGCCTCGGTGAACGCGCTCGACTACCACACCATCCACGGCGGTCTGTTGCTCGACATCGTCTCCAAGCTGATGCGCTCCAAGCCGGACCCCTACCGCGGCGTGGACGTATCCGGCGTCGTCGTCGCCGCCGGCGCGGATGTGGCCGGACTGCGGCCGGGCGACGAGGTGTTCGGAGTGGCTGCGGGGACATTCGCGGAGTACGCGCTCGGCTCTGCCCGCGGCCTTGTGACGAAGCCGAAGGACATGACCTTCGCCCAGGCAGCGGCCGTCGGCGTGGCCGCGTTCACCGGGCTCCAGGCCGTTCGCGACCACGCGCATCTGGCCGCCGGCCAGCGCGTGCTCATCTTCGGCGCCGGTGGTGGCGTCGGCACCTACGCGGTGCAGTTCGCGAAGGCGCTCGGCGCGCACGTGACCGCGGTGACGGGTCCGCGCAACATCGATCTTGTCGCCGGGCTCGGTGCCGACGAGGTCATCGACTACTCCAAGGAGGACGTCACGAAGCGTCCAGCGAGCTACGACGCCGTGGTCGACGTCGCGGCGATCCGCCCGATCGGCGCGCTGCGCCGCGCTCTGCTCCCGGGCGGGATCTACGTTCTGGTCGGCGCCTCCAAGAGCGGCGGGTGGCTCGGCATCTTCGGGCGGATCGCCGCACTGATCGTCCGATCGAAGGTCCTGAAGCAGCGCGCACTCATGTTCATCGCGAAGACCGGGCAGGCGGACCTGCTCTACATGCGCGAGCTGATCGAGGCGGGCAAGGTGCGGCCGCAGATCGACCGCGTGTTCCCGTTCGAGCAGACGCAGGAGGCGGTGCGCTACGCCGAGACCGGGCAGGCGCGCGCGAAGGCGAGGACCTCCTGCAGCTCCGTGCCCCGCAGCAGGTACGCGGCGGCGATGTAGACGAAGCCGCCGAAGGCCGTCGCGAGGAGCGTCTGCAGGAAGAGGATCGGCTTCGACGGCTCGATCACCAGGTCGAGCGGGATGTTCGTGACGCGGATGAAGAGGAACATCGCGACGCCCATGAAGAGCGCCGCGGTCACCTGCTTCAGCGTGGCGTAGCCGAGGCCGACCAGGCGCAGCCGCGCGCGCGGGGCGAGGAGCGCGAGGAGCAGCGCGGCCTCGGCCAGCGTCGCGATCGAGTTCGCGAGCGCGAGGCCGTTGATGCCCATCTGCGGCGCGAGCGTGACCGAGAGCACGACGTTCGCCCCGATCGAGATGAGCGTGAGCGCGACGGGCGTCGTCGTGTCGCGCGACGCGTAGTAGGCGCGGGCGAGGATCTGGACGAGCGCGTGGCCGGCGAGGCCGAGGGAATAGAAAAGGAACGCCGCCTGCGTGAGCTCGCGCGCGTCCGCGTCGAAGGCGCCGTACTGGAAGAGCAGATTCACGATCGGACGGCGCAGCACGACCATGAGGATGGCCGTCGGGAGCGTGAGGAAGAGGATCCAGCGGATGGCCTGCTGGAGCGCGTCGCGCATCTTCGCGGCCTGGCCGAGCGACGCGTACTGCGAGAGCGACGGGAACACCGCGGCGCTGATGGCGATGGAGAAGACGCCGAGCGGCAGGAGCATGAGCTGGAACGCGTAGTTGAGCGAGGTGAGGTTCCCGCTCGGCATGCTGGACGCGAGGTACGTGTCGACGAAGAAGACGATCTGCACCGCGGCGAGCGAGAACGTGCGCGGCCCCGCGAGGAGGAACACCTCGCGCACCCCTGGATGGCTCAGGTCGAGCGCGAGCTCGTACTTCGTGCGGCGGAAGGTGAGCTCGGGGACCTGGACGAGGAACATCATCGCCGCGCCTACGACGACGCCGAACGCGAGCGCGTGGATGCCGACGAACGGCGCGGCGAAGAGCGCGAAGAGGATCTGGACGCCGTTGTAGACGAGCGGCGCGGTCGATGTCGCGAGGAACTGCCGGTACGACTGCAGCACGCCGGTCACGAGCGCGGAGAGGCCCATGAAGATCGGGCTGAGCAGCATGATCCGCGTGAGCTGGATGGTGAGCTCGAGCTGCGCGGGGTCCTTGTCGAAGCCCGGCGCGACGATCGTCGGCACGAGCCACGGCGCCGCGATCCACATCACTGCCGAGAGCGCGAGGAGCGAGAGGATGAGGACGTTCATCACGCTCGACGCGACGTGCCAGGCCTCTTTCTCCCGCTCCTTCGCGAGATAGCCGGCGAACACCGGGATGAACGCGGAGGCGAGCGCGCCCGCGACGAGGAGCTCGAAGAGGGCATTCGGGATCTTGAACGCGGCCCAGAACGCGTCGAGCTGCGGAGTGGCGCCGAAGGTGGCGCCGATGACCGAGAGCCGCAACCATCCGAGGATGCGGCTGGCGATGAGCGCGCCGATCATGATGATCGAGGCACGCGCCACCGACATCTGCACGTCACGAAGTATGGGCCGCTGTAGTTCGG
>DASQIF010000291.1:0-8331 GCA_035631715.1 Candidatus Acidiferrales bacterium | reverse complement strand
TTGCCGAGGTGCGCCATCTGGTGGAAGGCCAGCAGACGCCCGCGGACGCCGTCGGGGACCTCGGTCTGGATGACGCCGGTGAGCACGGGGAACGCGAACGAGAAGCCGCATCCGACCGCCGCGACCGCGACCGACGCGATGGCCACGTCCGTCGCCTGGCTCAACGCGAGAAGACCGGAGAGCTGCAGGACGAACCCGATCGGCGCTAGCGTCCGTGCGAATCCGCGCCGCGCGAACGGCACCGACGTGAGGATGCCGACGACCTGGCCGACGCTCTGCGCCGACACGAGGATCCCGGCCTCGCTCGCCGCGACGCCCAGGCGCGTCGACGCGATGACCGGCGAGAGCGTGCGGCCGACCTCGAGCGCCGCGCTGGTGCAGATCACGCCGAGGAGCACCGCGGCGATCCACGGCTCGCGCCGGATGAACGCGACCGCGCCGCCCGCCGCCGCGACCAGTCGCCGCTCCGCCGCGGACGCGCGTCCGCCGAGGCCGCGCGCGTACAGGTAGGTGACCGCGAGGATCGGCGCGACGAACGACGCCGCGTTGATGCTGAACGCGAGCGCGAAGCCCGATGTCGCGAGCAGCAACGTCGCGAGGAGCGGTCCGCCGAGCTGGGCCAGCATGAACTGCAGCGTGTTGAGGCTCACCGCCTCCGCGAGCTGCGCGCGCGGGACGAGCGCCGGAAGCATCGCCGACACCGACGGCTTCGCGAGCGTCCACGACGTCTGGAGCACGAACGCCGTGACGACGACGTGCACCGGCTCGAGCGTGCCGAGGACCGCCAGCGCGGCGAGCGCGCTCGCGGCCGCGAGCGAGAACAGGTGCGTGAACACGACGACCAGGCGGCGGTCGAAGCGGTCGGAGATCATGCCGCCGAACACCGAGAACAGCAGCATCGGCGCGAAGGTCGCGAAGTTGAGGAGGCCGACCGCGAGCGCCGAGCCGGTGCGCTCGTACACGAAGACCGAGCCGACCACGTTCTGCAGCCAGGTGCCGACGTTCGAGATGAGGCCGCCCGACCAGTAGATCGCGAAGGCGGAGCCCGCGAATGGACCGAGGCGCGATCTCACTTGCGACATTGTCTCCATCTCGGCGCGTTCCGCACAACCCGCGGCGCATGATGGATACAATCCGCGAACGATGAGGACGGCCACGAAGGGCGGGGACGGCACGGCCAGCGCGCCGCTCGACCGCATCATCGCCGACGCGTCCGCGAACAATCTCACAGCGCAGGACCTCGTGCTCACGTCGATGCGCGAGGCCATCCTCACCGCGGCGCTCCCGCCGGGCGCGCGGCTGCGCCAGGAGCGGCTCGCGGAGATGTTCGGCACGAGCCGCATCCCGGTGCGCGAGGCGCTGCGCGCGCTCGAGTACGAGGGCCTCGTCACCTCGCTCCCCTACCGCGGCTTCACCGTCACCGAGCTCGACGCCGACGACATCGAGGAGGTCTATGACCTGCGCATCCTCCTCGAGAGCCACGCCGTGCGCCTCGCGATCCCGCTCATGACCGAGGAGGACCTGCGCGAGCTCGACGACTTGCACGCGAAGGTCGCGCGGAGCGAGGCGCCTGACGCGCAGCTCGCGGCGCGCGAGCGCTTCTACAACCGTCTGTACTCGATCACCGGACGACCGCGCCTGGTGAAGCTCATCTCGCGGCTGCGCCAGGAGGTCGCGCGCTCCCTGCGCTGGCCCACGCTGCAGCACGCCCCGGAGCACCACGAGCAGTTCTTCGCCGCGATCCGCGAGGGCGACGCCGAGCGCGCCGCGTCGCTGCTCGCGAGCCACTACCGCCGCGTCGCCGTGCTGATCCGACGCTACCTGCGTGACGCGACGATGACCGAGCGCGAACGCCGCCCGAACGCCGAAGGCAAGCTGGCTCGCACGCGACCCGCGCGTCAGAGGAGAAGGAATGTCCGGTCGGCTGGCTGACAAGGCCGTCGTCGTCACGGGCGCGGCGCACGGCATCGGTCGCGCGTACGCGGAGCGGCTCGCCTCTGAGGGCGCGAAGGTCGCGCTCCTCGACATCGACGCGAAGCGCAACGCCGAGGTGGCCGAGGCCATCTGCAACAAGGGCGACACCGCGCTCGCCATCGCCACCGACGTGCGCGACTTCGCCGCGTTCAAGCGCGCCGTCGATCAGGCCGCCGCGATGTTCGGGAGGCTCACCGGCATCGTGAACAACGCCGGCATGCTCAACGTGATCCCGATCACGCGCTGCAACTTCGAGGACATCCCCGACGCCGAGTGGGACGAGTCGTTCCGCCTCAACACGAAGAGCGCGTGGTACGGCTCGAAGGCCGCGGTGCCGCACCTGCGCGCGAACGGCGGCGGCAGCATCGTGAACATCGGCTCGAGCACGATCTTCCGCGGCGTGCCGACGCGCGCGCACTACGTCGCGGCGAAGTCGGCGCTCATCGGCTTCAACCGGACGATCGCGCGCGAGCTCGGCAAAGACAGCATCCGCGTGAACCTGGTGTGCCCGGGCAGCACGCTCTCCGAGGAGAACCCGACCGAGGAGACGATCAGGATGCGCGACGACGTCATCAAGACGCGCGCGCTCCAGCGGCGCGAGGTGCCGGCGGACCTCGTCGGGACGATCGCGTTCCTGCAGTCCGACGACTCGGCGTTCATCACCGGGCAGACCTTCCTCGTCGACGGGGGCAGCGCCTTCCACTGACCGGCGATCGAGCGGTCAGCGCTCGACGGCGAAGAGCTCCCACGGCTCGGGGATGCCTTTGAGGGTGTGCGCGCCGCGCTCCGCAAAGCGCAGGCCGGATCCGACCACGAGGTCCTTCACCGTCCGCGAGACGAGCACCTCGCCCGGGCCCGCCAGGGCCGCGACGCGCGCGGCGATGTGGACCGCGATCCCGCCGTAGGCGCCGTCGCGGATCTCGACCTCACCGGTGTGCACGCCGGCCCGGAGCTCGATCCCCAGGCTCTTCACCCGGTCGACGATCGCCTGCGCGCAGCGCACTCCGCGAGCCGGTCCGTCGAACTGCGCCTTGACGCCGTCGCCGGTGGTCTCGTCGAGGGAGCCGTGCTGCCGCTCGATCTCCTCGCGGCTGAGGTCGTAGTGGCGCAGCAAGAGCTGCCGCCATTCGCGATCGCCGAGCCGCGCCGCCTGCTCCGTCGAGCTCACGATGTCGGTGAAGAGGATCGTCGCGAGGATGCGGTCCGGCTGCACCTGCGGTCGCACGCCCGTGACGAAGGCCTCGATCTCCGTCGCGAGCGCATCGGCGTCGGATCCGAAGAAGATGTGGTCGCCGCCGGGAAGCTCGACGTACTTCGCGTTCGGTATCGCGCTCGCGATGAAGCGGGCCCCGCCGACCTTGACCGCGCGGTCCCCGACGCTGTGCACGACGAGCGTGGGGACGCGGATCGCCGGCAGGACCGATCGCACGTCGAGCGTCATGGTGGCATCGAGGAGCGCGCGCAGCGCGCCCGGGCTCGCGCCCGTGCGTTCGAGACGCGCCCACCAGCGCCGCAGGTTCGCATCGGACCACCGCGACGGCGCGTAGAGCGGCATGCTGATGCCGGTTCCCCAGCTCGCCCGCATCGTGCGCATCGCCATCCGATACGTGAGCTCGCTGCGCGCCCACGGATAGCCGCGGGTCGAGGTCCAGCGCGCCATCGCGCCGACGAGGACGAGCGCCGACACGCGGTCGGGGTGCGTCGCCGCGAAGAGCGCGGCCGTCGGCCCGGCCTCCGACGCCCCGACGACCACCATGCTCCGCGCGCCGATCGCGTCGGCGACGACGCCGATGTCGTCGACGCGCCGCTCGAGCACGGCGACGTCGGCGACGCGGTCGGAGAGACCGGTGCCGCGTTTGTCGAAGATCGTCACGCGCGCGAACGACGCGAGGCGTTGCAGGAAGCGCGCTGCGGCGGGCTCCTCCCACCACAGCTCGACGTTCGACACGAAACCCGGAACGAAGAGCAGGTCGCGGGGCCCGTCGCCGAACGTCTGGTAGGCGATGTGGACCTCGTCGGCGACCGCGTAGCGGGTGGTGGGGATCACGCGACCGTCGGGCGGACCGCTCCGGTGGCCGTGCGTCCCGGCTGACGGCGGGCGTGCGCGCTCTCTGACTCCAGGGCGCGGCAGTACGGCAGCCGATCCCACAGGAACGCGAACCGCCGATCGAAGTAGCGCGCGCGGACCGCGTCGTCGAGCTCGACCGAACGGCGCATCTCCGCCGCCGACGGGAGGGCCAGCCGGCCGGCGACGACGTCGGCCGCCCAGTTCGCCTGCGCCTCCATCACCGGAATGAGCGCGCCGTGGACGAACGCGAGACCGATGAAGAACAGGTTCGGGGTCGCGAGCGACAGCACGCCGCGGTAGAGCGCGGCGCGCTCGTTCGTCGGCGCGTCCGCCTCAGGCGGCAGGAAATCGAAGCGCGTGTGATAGCCGGTGCCGTACAGCAGCGCGTCCGCACGCCGCTCGCTGCCGTCCGCGAGGAGCACGCGATCGCCGCGCAGCTCGACGACCGGCGCGACAGGCACGATGCGGCCGCTGCGGACCGCCGGCAGAAAGTCGTCGCTCACGGTGATCGGCTTATGGCCGATGGGGTGGTCGGGCGCCGGCAGCCCGCTGCGGCCGCGACCGCCGGCGGCGAGGCGAAAGAGCAGCGCGAACGGCGGCCGTCGCACCTCGATCGGCAGCCGGCTCGTGAGACTCGTCTCGAACCAGTCGATCGGGATCGGGCCCCAGCGTCGCGGCGTGACCCACGAGCCGGACCGGGCGGCCAGGGCGACGGATCTCGCGACCGCACGCACCTCGGCCGCGAGCTCGGAGGCCGAGCAGCCCATCCCGACGACGACCACGTCGCGGTCGCGGAACGGCTCCGGCGTCCGGTAGTCGTGGGTGTGCATCTGCAGGCCGTCGAATCGGCCCGGGAACTTCGGATAGCGGGGCACGCTGTTGTACCCGGTCGCCACGGTCAACGCTGTGAACCGCTCCGTCGTGCCATCGGCGGTGACGTCCCACGCGCCGTCGACCGGCGTCGCCGCGGTCACGCGGGTGCGAAAGCGGATCCGCCGTCGCAGGTCGAAGTGGTCCGTGAAGCGCTCGAGGTAGTCGAGCATCTCGGTGTGGTCGAGGAACAGCGACCGGCTCTTGCCGATCGGGAAACAGCGGTACTCGGTATGTCGCCGTGAGGTGTTCGCGCGCAGCGAGCGGTACGCGGAGCTCATGCCGGAGTCGTTCTCGTAGCGCCAGTTGCCACCGACCCCCGAGCCGGCCTCGAACACGACGAAGTCGACGTCGCGCGCGGCGAGCGCCTGAGCGGCCGCGAGCCCGGCGCTACCAGCGCCGACGATCGCGACCCGCGTACCCATCAGTGGATCTCCTGGCGCCACACCTCGTAGCGCTTCTCGATGCGGCGCACGCCCTCGCCCAGGATGATGCCGAAGAGGCCGAGGAGGACGATGCCGAGCATCACGCGATTCGTCTGCAGGAAGGTCCCGTACAGCTCGATGTAATGGCCGATCCCCTCGTTCGCGGCCAGCTCCTCGGCGACGATCACACCGACGAGCGCGCGGCCCGTCGCGATGCGGATGCCGGTGAGGATGAACGGGAACGTGCTTGGCAGGACGACCGAGCGGAAGCGCAGCCACCGCGAGGCGCCGAAGCTCTGCGCGATGTCCAGATGGCGTTCGTTGACGGCGCGGACGCCGGCGACCGTACTCACGATCACGGAGAAGAAGGTCAGCAGGAACACGAGGATGACCTTCGACTCGAGCTCGATGCCCGCGGTGAGGATGATGAGCGGAGCGATCGCCGCCTTGGGCGTCGAGTAGATACCGAAGATCAGGTAGCTGGTCAGGTACTCCACGCGACGGAACAGACCGATCGCGAACCCGAGCGGGATGCCCACCACGGTCGCGGCGATGAACCCGAGGAAGAACTCCCGTCCGCTCGCGATCAGGTCGGGGTAGATCGCGCCGCTGCTGAAGTCCTGCCACGCCGCGAGCAGCACGAGGGAGGGCGTGCTCAGCAAGGACTTCCGGTAGAGCCCGATGTCACCCGCGGTCTCCCAGAGCGCGGCGACGATGACGAAGCCGAGGATCCCGTAGAACAGCCGCTCGTTCGAGCGGATGAAGCGCTGAACCCGCGGGGCCGTGGCCTCGAGCGGCGCGGGACTGATCGAGATGCTCGCCACGCTCAGCTCGCCGCCGCGCTCGTGCGCTGCGTCGAGAGGAGCTTCCAGATCTGATCCGCGTAGGCGGCGAACTCGGCGGTGCGTTTCACCTCGAGCGCGCGCGGCCGCGGCAGCTCGATGCGGATGTCGGCGAGGATCCGGCCCGGCCGCGCCGACATCACGACCACACGATCGGAGAGGTACACCGCCTCCTCGATCTGATGCGTCACGAAGACGACGGTCTTTCGCGCCGCGTTCCAGATGCGCAACAGCTCGGCCTGCATGACCTCCCGGGTCTGCGCGTCGAGCGAGGCGAAGGGCTCGTCCATCAGCAGGATCGGCGCGTCGACGGTCAGGGCGCGCGCGAGGTTGGCCCGCTGCTGCATGCCACCGGAGAGCTGGTACGGATATTTGGCCTCGAAGCCGGAGAGGCCGACGAGATCGATGAGCGGCCCCGCCCGCTTGCGCGCCTCGGCGTTGGGCACGCCGGCGCAGACCAGACCGTATGCGACGTTGTCGAGCACCGAGTACCACGGGAAGAGCGCGGCGTCCTGGAAGACCATGGCGTCCTCACGGCCCTTGCCGTTGCGACGCAGTCGGATCTCGCCGGCGGTCGCGCGCAGCAGTCCGTTGACGATCTTGAGGAACGTCGACTTCCCGCAGCCGCTCGGGCCGAGCAGGCTGACGAACTCGCCATCGGCGACGTCGAGGTCCATCGCCTCGATCGCGACGAGCCGCGTGTCGGACTGCCGGTCGCGGTATTCCATACGCAGGCCCCGCGCGGATAGCGCGAGCTCGGCCATCTATGCGCCCTCCTCCACTTCGAGGTTCGCGCTGGGACGCCAGCGCTGGAAGTGCCGCTCGATGCGGCCCGACGCTTCCGTCGTGAGCACGCCCATGAGGGTGAAGATGAGGACGCCGAACAGCATGCGCGGGCTGTCGAGGTTGTCCGCGGCGCGATCGATCATCACGCCGAGCCCTTCGGTCTGCGCGTACAGCTCGGCCACGACGACGCCGATGAGGAGCCGGCCGAGCGCGAGACGAACACCGGCGGCGATGAACGGGATCGTCGCGGGGATCACGATCGAGGTGAAGAGGCGGCGCTGCGATGCGCGGAAGCTGTGTCCCACATCGAGGAGCTGCTGCTCGACGGTGCGGACCCCTTCGACCGTCGGCAGGATGATCGAGAAGAACCCGCCGATGAACACGATGACCGTCTTCATCTCGATGCCGAGGCCGACCCACAGCACGACGAGCGGGATGAGCGCAGGGCGCGGGATCGCGTTGATGAAGTTCAGCCACGGGTCGAACGCATAGGAGAGTCGCCGGTACCACCCGATCGCGAGGCCGACCGGTACGGCGAGAACCAGCGAGGCGACGAAGCCGACCGTCACCTCGGTCAGGCTGTACCGCACATCGTTCCAGAAGCGCGGGACCTGCACCTCGGTGATCGCCGCGCTCAGGATCGCGGTCGGCGAGCTGAAGAACAGCGGGTCGATGGCGCCGGCCATCGCGCCGAGCTGCCAGAGCGCGAAGAAGCCGATCAGCCCGAGGAGACCGAGCATCGTCCGCTCATTGCGGCGGTACCAGCGCGTGATCCGGGAGCGGCTTCGCCGCGCGCGCGGAAGGATGGTCCGGTAGCGCGCGTCGTCGAGGGTCGTCGCGGTCATACCCACATCATCGCGCGGCCGCGACGCCAACCCGAGTCGCCTGGCGGCCGAAGCCTTCGCGCACCGTGACCGTGCCGTCGTCGTAGATCGCGCTTCCGCGGAGGAACGTGTACCGCGGGACGCCCTGCACCGCGCGCCCGTCGTACGGCGTCCAGCCGCTCTTGGAGGTGACCTCGGCGTCGGTGATGGTGTGCTTCTGCTTCGGATCGACCAGCACGATGTCGGCGTCGGCGCCGGCGCGGATCGCGCCCTTCTTCGGATAGAGGCCGAAGATCTTGGCCGGACGCGTCGCGGTCGCGTCCGCGACCCGTTCGTACGTGAGCTTCCCCGCCGCGACGTCGGTCAGCAGGAGCGAGAGGTAGAACTGCTCCGACGGCGTACCGGTGTGCGCCTTCCATCCGTCGGTCCAGCCCGGCTCCTTCTCCTCGCGCAGGTGCGGCGCGTGATCGGTGGCCATGATGTCGACGGTGCCGTCCTTGAACGCGGCGTAGACGGCGTCGGAGTGGTGCGGCGCGACGTAG
>DASQIF010000290.1:0-4177 GCA_035631715.1 Candidatus Acidiferrales bacterium | reverse complement strand
GCGCGATTCGTCGTGCCACGGGAGTCTTCAGTCTAACCGGCAATACCCCGGTAGACGGCCAGTGTGTCGCGCGCGGCGCGGTCCCACGAGAACAGCGCGACGCGCGCTTTCGCGCGGGCGCGGAGGCGCTCGCGGAGATCCGCGTCGTCCAGGTACTGGAGCAGCGCGTCGCCCAGTGCCTCGGGCCGCGACGCGTCCACGAGCAGCCCCGCGTCGCCCACGACCTCCTCGACCGCGCCGGCGCGGAAGCCCACCACCGGCGTCCCCGCGGCGAGCGACTCGAGCGGCGTGAGGCCGAAGCCCTCGAGCAGCGCCGGGTGGAGCAAGCATTCGGCCGCCGCGTAGAGCGCTCCGAGCTCGGCGTCGGAGATGTGGCCGATCATCGCGACCCGCTGCACCGGCGCGTTGCCGCGCCGCAGCGCGTCGTGCAGGAAGGGCGCGAGCTTTCCGAGCTCGCCGGCGACGACGAGACGGAGGTCGCCGTGGCGCTCAGCAGCGCGCGCGTACGCGGATACCAGCCCATCCATGTTCTTGCGCGGATCGAACTGTCCGACGTAGAGCACGAAGGGTCCGTCGAAGCCGAGCATCCGGTGCACGAGCGCGCGCGCGTGCTCGGGGCGCGGCGGCGCGAACGCCGGGTCGACCGCCTCGGGGATCACGGTCACGCGCGACTCCGGGATGCGCAGACGATCGACGATGTCGCGCTTGGTGGCCTCGGAGACGGCGATGACCGCGTCGGCGCGTCGCGCGAGCGCGTACTGCCACGCGTGACCCACCCGCGCGTGCGGCAGACGCAGATATGCGTCGGGCCAGCGAAGCGGCGCGAGGTCGTGGATCGTCACGACCGTGCGGCTCGTGGAGAGCAACGGCAGGCCGAGCTGCACCGAGTGATAGACGTCGGGACGCGTGAACGGCAGCTCGAGCGAGAGCGCGAACGGATCGACCATCAACATCGAGAGCTCGGGCCGGCGGAAGCGCAGCGTCGCGAGATCGCGATGCGGCGGCAGCGCCGGCGCATCCGCCGGCGCGAAGTTCCGCAGTCGCAGCAGTGTCCAGGTCACGTCGGCGGGCGCAAGGTGCGCGAACGCGGCGAGCAGGTTGCGTGAATAGCGACCGATGCCGCGCGTGCGCGACGCGGTCTGCAGATGACGTGCGTCGAACGTGACGCGCATCGCGCAAAGATACGGTGGGTGCGACACTGCGCCGGTGTTCGCATCGGTCGTCGTCCCGACGTACAACGAGGCCGGATCGCTCCCCCTTCTCATCCCGCGGCTCGCCGCGGCGCTCGGCGGCCGCGAGTGGGAGCTCGTCATCGTCGACGACCGCTCGCCCGACGGCACCGCCGACATCGCGGAGAGGTTCGGCGCGACGCAGCCGGTGCGCGTCGTGCGGCGCGCCGGGAAGCTCGGCCTCGCATCGGCGGTCCTGGCGGGCTTCGCCGCGGCGCGCGGCGACACGCTCGTGGTGATGGACGCCGACCTCTCCCATCCGCCGGAGGTCGTGCCGCAGCTGCTCGACGCGCTCGCAGGCGGCGCGGACATGGCCATCGGCAGCCGCTACGTCACGGGTGGCGGCGCGATGGACTGGCCCATGTCGCGGCGCGTCGTGTCCCGCGTCGCGTGCCTCATGGGCAACGTGCTCGTGCCGGTGCGCGACTCGACATCCGGATTCTTCGCGGTCCGGCGGACTGTGGTCGACGGCGTGACGCTGAACCCGATCGGTTTCAAGATCGGCTTCGAGGTCATGGCGCGCGGCCGGTACAAGAAGGTCGTGGAGGTCCCGTACGTGTTCCGGGATCGCGAGCTCGGCAAGTCGAAGTTCGGACGGCGCGAGATCGGTCAGTACCTGATCCAGCTCGGCCAGGTCGGTCGCGACAAGGCGATGGGACGGCTGCGATGAAGGTCGGCGACATGGACCTTCGTGACGCAACGGTCGACGATGCTGCGCTCGTCGCGGACATCGACACCGAAGTGCACCCGGGCGACCCCGTCGACCCGCAGCTCGAGCGCCACTGGTGGGGCCTCGCGACGGACGACGTGGCGGTGCGGCAGATCGCGTCGCTGGGCGGCACGCCAGTCGGCTACACGATGTTCCGGCACCCGCAGTGGTCGAAGATGCCCGAGCGGTTCGCCCGCCTGAACGGTGAGCTTCGTCCGGCGGCGCGCACCGCGCAGCGACTGGACGCGCTCTACGCGTCGCTCGAGGACCGCGCACGCCGTGACGAGGCCCGGCGCGTCACCACCTGGGCATGGGAGTACGACGCGCTCCGCATCGGCATGCTCGCCGGGCGCGACTACCGCGAGGAGCGCCGCGAGCGCTTCTGGGAGCTCGACCTGTCGAAGGAGCGCGAGCGCATCGCCACGATGGCCGCCGAGTCACGCGAGCGCATGAGGCGCGAGGGCATCCGCGTCCTCACGTGGTCCGAGGACAGTGACCCACAGCGGTGGGAGAAGCTGAAGCGCATGAGCGATGAGGCGGAATCGGACGTCCCGACGACCGTGCCGCACGTCGCCATGGAGAGCCTCGACGAATGGAAGAAGTGGTTCGACTCACCCGGTCTGCGGCCTGACCGCATCTGGATCGCGCGCGACGGCGATGACATCGTCGGGATCTCGCAGCTCGCCTATCCGCCGGTGCGCGGCGTCGTGTCGACCGACTGGACGGGCACGGCGCGGAAGGTCCGCGGCCGCGGCGTGGCTCGAGCGCTGAAGTGCGAGACGCTCATGCAGGCGATCGCGCTCGGCGTCGACAAGGTGCGCACGGACAACGATTCAACGAACACGCCGATCCTGCACATCAACGAGACCATGGGCTACCGGCGCCGGCCGGACATGGTGCAGTACCTGAAGGAGCTCTAGGGCGTAAGGCGCCAGGTCGGCGTCGGCGATTCGGGCAAGCACGTCCGCCACGCGATTGCGGGACCGTTGCCCCAGATGACGGTGAACGTCTCCACACCCGGAGGCGGAGAAGGGAAGACGACCGTGAGCGTCACCGGACGATCGCCGACGAATCCGTAACCGGTGCGGGTTTGCTGGATCTGCATGCAAGCGAACGGTGACGTCGCCAAGTTCACCGGAACGGCAAGTTGGACGACCGCGGGTGCTGGGGTGATCGGCGTCCGTTGACTGAAGGTCACGCCACCGGACGGATCAGGCGTCGCGTAGGGCCCCCGCAGCGCGGGTGATTGGAGCATCGCCCAGCCGATGAGCGCCGCGAGCACGAGGATGACCGAGACGACACGGAGGAACATGACATGGCTCGTTCCGCCTGAGGCGCCGTCGAGGTCTTCGATCACGAGTCCATTGTCTGGCTTGTCAGCGCGTGTGCTGGTCTAGCGCTCGTAGGACAGGCGGCGGGTGTTCAGGCACGCCGCACCGGGGAGCTGCGCGAGCAGGACGACCTGGTCGCCGACGACGAGGTGCTGCGTACCGCCCGGCCAGCAGCCAACGAGCTTGAATTGGAACGCCGTCGTCGCGTCGAAGCTCGCGGCCGGGATGGGCGTCGCGATCGGAGCCGCGACGACCGCGACTGTCGCCGGCGCGCTCGCGGGAGCGGTCGAAGCGATCGACCGCGGCGTCGCGATGACCAGCCACGCTGCGATCGCGGCAACGGCCAGGAATGTCGAGACGACCGCGGGCAGCGTGCTGCGCCGATGAGCGGCGGGCGCGCCATCGAGGTCGCGGATCACTTCGTGCCGAGCTCCTCGCGCAGCGAGGTGATGACCCAGTCCTGCTGCTCGTCGGTCATGTCGGCGAAGAGCGGGATCAGCATCGTCGTCTTCGTCGCCTCCTCGGTGATCGGCAGGCGCTGCGTGTTGCCGCGCGACGTGTACGTCTTCTCGAGGTGCGAGGCCATGACGCCGCGCCGCGTCGCGATGCCGCGACGGAGCAGGTTCGTCATGAGGTCCTCACGGTCGAGCCGGCATTCTTTCGTAAGACGCAGGCAGTACGACTGATAGGTGTGCTCCGCGTACGGCGGGACGTAGGGCACTTCGACGCCCTTCACTTCCGCCAGCTCCTCGTTGTACCGCGCGGCCTTCTTGCGGCGGATGCGGAGCAGCGCGTCGAGCTTGCGGAGCTGCACGAGGCCGATCGACGCCTGGATGTCGGTCATGCGGTAGTTGAATCCGAGCTCGTTGTACTCCTCGATGATCACGCGGTCGGCCTTGTGCCGCTCG
>DASQIF010000289.1:0-6945 GCA_035631715.1 Candidatus Acidiferrales bacterium | reverse complement strand
CATTGGCCTCACGCGCTGGTGGATCGCGGCGATCGTCGATCGTCAGGAGCGCATCAATCGCCTGCTCGCGGCGACGTACGACGTCGAGGGACGGCTGGCGCCGCGCTTTGGCGAGCGCCTTACGCGTCTCGAGCGCGAGTGGCAGGAGTGGCGCGAGCACACCACCGCCGCGAACCTGCACTCCGTCTACTTCCAGGCGCGCTTCGGCGGCGACGAGAACGTCATCCGCGAGCAGTCCGAGCAGTTCGTGGGGCTCTTCATGGGCCGGCAGCGCGTGCTCGACCTCGGCTGCGGCCGCGGCGTGTTCCTCACGCTGCTGCGCGACCGCGGCATCGGCGGGTACGGCATCGACCTCGACCCGAAGATGGTGGCCCAGGCGCGCGAGCGCGGGCTCGACGCATTCGAGGCCGACGCGATGGCGCACCTCGAGAGCCTCCCCGCGAAGTCGATCGACGGCGTGTACGCGCGCCACCTCGCCGAGCACGTCCTGCCGGGCGACCTCGTCGCGCTGCTCCGTTCGCTGCGGCGCGCGCTGCAGCCGGGCGCGCCGGTCATCTTCGTGACCCCGAACGCCGCGAACATCGGCGTGACCGGTCACACCTTCTGGAACGATCCCGCGCACGTGCGCCCGATCCCGCCCGAGCTCTTCACGTTCTATCTGGAAGTCGAGGGCTTCACCGGCGTCGGCGTGCGCACGTTCGCGCCGAGCGAGCGCCGTCTGAACGAGGAGGTCGGCGATCCGAAGGTGCGCGAGAACGTGCGCCTGCTGAACGCGACGCTCTTCGGCGACCGCGACTACGCGGTCGTCGGGTTCCAGCCCGACTGACCCGAGCCGTGCTGACCCTGGCCGGCCGTTCGCTCGTCCCGCTGCTCATCGGCGCGACCTTGTTCTCGTGCACGGCGAGCCGCGCGCCGGCGGTCACCGCGACGGCGCAGGCGACGCAGGCCGCAGCGACCCCGGCGGTCACCGGCGCGGCCGCGCTCGCCGTCAGCCTGACCGACGCGACGTACGGCTCGCTCGCGGTCCTCACCGCAGCCGGCGCGAGCTGCTCCGCGCAGATCCGGATCACGCCCGGCGACTTCGGCGAACCACCGAACGTCGGCGTCGTCCCCGATCAGGTCGCCGGGCCATCGGGCATCGTGCGCTGGACGTATCCGGCTCCGCGCGTCGGCAATTCCGCCGGCTCATACGACGTGCACTGCCAGAGCGGCACGTCGTCAGGGAGCGTGTACGGGCGCATCGACACGGCCCGTCCGCCGATGGTCGCCACGGATATCGCCGTCCACATCACGACCGCGACACCACCGCGACCGGAGTTCCAGCCGGATCCCGCCCTCGTGCCGCTGCGCGATGCGGTGGTCGCGCGGATCACCGCGACGCTCAGCGACGAGTGGGGCAAGGCGACCCGCGGCCTCGGTCACCTGCGGATCGTGGACGCGTCCCAGGACATCAGCATCTTCGTCGTCGGGGCGAAGGGCACCTCCGTCCACCGCCAGAGCCCCCGCGACGAATCGGAGGACATCGAGATCTTCGTGCAGGACGACCTCGGGAAGACGACGCCCGAGAACGCGGTGGCCACGACGCTGCACGAACTCGGACACATCTGGTGTTGCTTCGGCCCCGAGGCGGATCAGGGCGGCCACTGGCAGGTGAAGCTCCGCGACCCGGGCCTCTACGGCGTCGACAAGTACGGGCTCATGACCGACCCGGTGCTGTGCCTCGCGTTCGGCGCCGTGCTCAGCTGCCCCAACCGCTTCAGCGACCGCGAGATGCGGGCGCTGGGCTTCGCGACGTTCCCGGCGGCGGTGCCCGACCCGTGCGTGAGCCAGGCGCTCTCGCTGCAGACGCAACAGAGCGGACTCGTGGCCCAGCTCGATGTCCTCGGGCCGCAGATCGACGCCGGGAAGACGCGTCTTGCGACGCTCGAGACGCAGATCTCCAGCCTCGAGGCGCAGTACCCGAACGGCATGCCGCCGGCGGTGTACGCCAACTACCAGACGCTCATCTCACAGCACAACGCGTTGGTCGTGCAGGTCAACGCGCAGATCGATCAGTACAACGCGCAGGCGGCGCAGGTGCGGTCGATCGTCGCGCAGCGCAACGCGCTGCCCTGCGACGCCTCGTAGACGTCTCTTCGGTCAGGCGCGCCAATCGAGGTGCGCCGAGGCGGCGGGGGCGGTCTTCTTTCCCGGGTAGCGATCGAGCTCAAGGTACAGCCACTCGAACCACTCTTCGAGGTACGGATTCACTGCCCTCGTGCGACCCGCCTCGATCCACGGCCGGAGCCGTGGCCAGCTCGCACGGATCGAGCCGCCGACTGTGTCATCGATCATCGAAAGTGTGACCATCCTGCGATACACGAGGTAGCCGAGTTGCTCGTACTGCGCGCACAAGATCCCCGCCGACTCCTCGAGCGCGCGATCGCTCGCGACCAAGTCTGTGAACGGCCGATCCACTGGTGTGGTGAGGACGCGGCGCATATGTGAGGCCGAATCCACAGCCAGCGCGTTGACCGCCGCTAACGCTGCCCGCTCGTCCCGCTCACGGCCGTACTGACGGAGATTGATCGCGCCGAAGATGAAGCCGCCGACCACCGTGAGCGTGGTGATGATCTGAAGAGCGAGGGAAAGATCGAACTCCACGACGCCACCTCCACGGGGCAATGATGCCTGCGGCGCGCCCAACGGTTCGGAAGCCGGTCGCGATCGGGCCGGGCGCGGTGGACTCACCGCCGTCTGGCAGACTTCGAACAAGAGTGAGCGCGGTCCATCAGTTCCATCCGGTGCTCGCGCCCGGCGATGCGATGTCGGACCACGTGTTCGCACTCCGCGCACGCTTCCGCGAATGGGGCCACGAGTCCGAGGCCTACGCGGTCGAGGCGAAGGACGGCGTCGACGCGCGCTCGTACCGCGAGCTCTTCCGCGCGCTGCGCCCCGACGACACGCTCGTGCTGCACTTTTCGATGGGCCACGAGGTCTTCGACGAGCTTGCGAAGCTCTCGGCGCGCCGCGTGCTTGTGTTCCACAACATCACGCCCCCGGAGTTCTTCGTCGGGATCAACTCGCACGCCGCCGCGCACGCGCGGCTCGGCGTGCGCCAGCTCGGGCGTCTGGCGCCGGCCATCGACCTCGCGATCGGCGTCTCTGAGTTCAACCGCCGTGCGCTCGAGGAGGCCGGGTACGACAACACCGCGTGCGTGCCGATCCTCATCGATTGGTCGCGCTACGCCGTGGAGCCAGACCCTGAGGTGCGCGGGCTCCTCGCCGGTGTGCACTCGAAGCTCGTGTTCGTCGGGCGCATCTCGCCGAACAAGCGCCAGGATGAGCTCATCCGCATGCTCGCGTACTACCGCCGATGCATCGACCCGGAGGCGTTGCTCGTGCTGGTGGGGTCGCATCGCGACCAGCCGCAGTACTACGCGCGCCTGCGCGCTCTCGCGGAGCAGCTCGGCCTCGGCGGCGCGGTGCGCTTCACCGGGCCGGTCTCGATGCCGCAGCTCGTCGGCTACTACCGGAGCGCGTCGGTGTACGTCTCGCTGTCGGAGCACGAGGGCTTCGGCATCCCGCTGCTGGAGGCGATGCATCTCGGCGCGCCGGTCGTCGCGCTCGCCGCAGCTGCGGTCTCCGAGACCGTCGGGCGCGCCGGCGTGCTCATCCCGCAGAAGGACCTCGCCGAGACCGCCGAGGCCTGCGCGCTCGTGAACGAGGATCTCGGCTGGCGCGGCGCGCTCATCGACGCGGGCCACGCGCGGGTGAAAGCATTCGATCCCGATCGCGTCGCGGCCCAGACGAAGGAAGTCCTCGGCCTATGACGCCGGGTTTCGAGAACTCCGTGCCAGAAGAAATCAAGGCGCTCGAGCAGCACTGGTCGGGACGCGCGCGGCATCGGGTGACGCTCGAAGGCCTTGTCAGCGCGTGGGAGGCGTTCTCACTCGATGTCGCCGCTGGTTACAGGGCGGGCGTCTATGACTACACGAATGAGCTGTCGCGACGCGACATGCTTGCGCAGGCGATCGACACATCTCAGACGGTGCGGTCTCAAGTCGCAGCGAGAGTCGAAGTGGCTGACGCGCGACTCCAGGCCGCGACCGTTCCAACGGAGGCGGCCATCCAACACCTTCACGTCGATCGCGTGCGTTGGTGGTGGTTCCGACGCCCGCTCTCGGCCGGTCGCGAGCTCGTCGACGACCTCAAACGCGAGGGTCAGTGGTGAAGCTCCGGACCGCGCACCAGTTCCATCCGGTCATCGCGTACGGCGACGCCGTGGGGAACGACGCGTTCGAGCTCCGGCGCATGTTCTGGTCGTCCGACGTGCGCAGCGACCTCTTCGCCTGGGAGGCGAAGCCCGAAGTCCGCGCACTGGTGCGCGACTGGCGCGACCTCGAGCGCCTCCCGAAGGACGCGCTGCTCCTCATACACCACTCGATGGGGAACGACGTCATCAGCGAGGTCGCGAAGCTCCCGCAGCGCAAGGCGATCGTCTACCACAACATCACCCCGGCCGAGTACTTCGCCGGCTTGAACGATCACGCGAGGCGCTACAGCGAGCTCGGCCGCGCGCAGCTGCGCGAGCTCGCCGAGGTCGCGGAGTTCGGATTCGCCGACAGCGAGTTCAACCGGCAGGAGCTCGAGGCCGCGGGCGTCGCGAAGACCGCGGTCGTCCCGATCCTGTACGACTGGGAGGCGTTCGACGTCACCCCCGATCCGGCGGTGACCCGCCGCCTCGCGGACGAGCGCACCGCGATCCTCGTCGTCGGGCAGATCCTCCCGCAGAAGGCCGTGCACGACGTCATCGCCGGTTTCGAGCGCTACCGCCGGAGCGATCCGGGCGCGCGTCTGTATCTCGTCGGCTCGACGGCGATGTCCGCCTCGTACCTCGGACGTCTCGAGACGCAGGTCCGCGAGGCGGGCCTCGACGACGCGGTCACGTTCACCGGCTCGGTGAACATCGAGCATCTCGTCGCGTATTACCGCGGCGCGACCGCGCTCGTCACGCTCTCCGACCACGAGGGGTTCTGCGTGCCGCTCATCGAGGCGATGCGCTCGGGCCTGCCGATCGTCGCGAACGCCGCGGGCGCGATCCCGGAGACGCTTGGCGACGCCGGCATCCTGCTCGAGGACAAGTCGCCGGACCGCGTCGCCGAGGCGCTCGAGCGCGCCGTCTCCGACGCCGAGACCCGCGAGGATCTCGTCGCGCGCGGTCGCCGCCGCCTCGAGGACTTCTCGCGTCCCGCGGTGCGCGCGCGCCTGGTCGACGCGCTCGCGCAGGGCGGCTACGAGCTGCCCGACGAGCGCAAGCGCAAGATCGTCGTGCTGTCGAGCGACCAGCGCTGCGGCATCCACCACTACTCGCTCGCGGTGTGCGACGGCCTGCGCAAGAACGGGCACCAGGTCACGTTCGTCGGCGTGCGTCACCTCGACACCGCGGACCTGCAGCACAAGCTGCGCTTCATCCGCGACGACGTCGAGACGATCCTCATCGAGCACGAGGCCGGCATCTTCCGCGACGTCCCGTTCGTGCGCGCGCTGTTCGATTTGCGGCGCCGCGGCTTCCCGCTCGTCCTCTCGATGCACGAGCTCGAGCCGGAGAAGTTCCACCACTACCGGCGTCTCTCCGCCGCGCTCCACTACCGCCCGCGTTACTTCGGGCTGCTCGAATGGCTGCGCCTGCCGTGGGTCGCGCTGCGCATGTCGGACTGGTTCATCCGCTACCGCACCGTGCTCGCGCTCATGGGCTCGATGCCGGAGCGGCTCATCGTGCACAGCCGCCGCTCGGCGCGCTGGCTCGAGCTCCTGACCGGCAGCGAGGCCAAGCGCGACGAGTTCCCGCTCGTCGTCATGCCGCTCGAGGACACCGAGCTGCCGCCCGACCAGAGCGCGAAGCGCGCCCTCCGCGCGCAGCTCGGGCTGCCGCCGGACAAGTTCGTGTTCGTGTCGCCTGGCTTCTTCTTCGCGCGCAAGCGCTACATCGAGGTGATCCGCGCGCTGCCTGACGACGCGGTGCTCGTGCTCTCCGGCACGCGCAGCGACTGGGAGCCGCGCTACTTCGACGAGGTCATGGCGGTCGCGAAGGACCGGCCGAACGTGATCGTGAACACCGACTACGACACCATGGGCGACTACGTCGCCGCATCCGACTGCGTCGTCCTCTTCTACGAGGACGTGTTCCAGAGCGCGGTCGTCACGCAGGCGGTGTGGGCCGGCCTACCGTGCATCTTCTCGTCGGCCGAGGGCTTCGCGCCGTACGTCGGCGCAGGGATCGTCGCGCACGACACCGGCGAGCTCGGCGACGCGATGCGTGACATGCAGCGGCCCGAGGTCTACGCGAAGTACAAGCGCAGCGTCGGCATCCTGCGGCGTCTGCTCTCGCCGGAGCGCAACGCCGAGCGGTACATCGCGGGCGTCAGCATCAAGTGACGCACTAGTGGTACACTAGTCCTAATGCCGGCCAAGAACCCACGCGTGAACGTCGTCCTCGAGCGCCCGCTATACGAGGCGCTCGGACGTGTCGCGCGCCAGGATGGCGCGTCGCTCTCGACGAAGGCTCGTGACCTCCTGCGTGACGCGCTCGAACGCCGGGAAGATGCGGGTCTCTTGGAGATCGCCGAGGAACGAATGCGGACCTTCGATCCCAAGACCGCGCTGACGTTCGAGCAGGTCTTCGGTCGCCGCCAGCGCCGCGGGCGCTGAATGGCGTACGCCCTCAGGTTCCACCCGAGGGTCCTGGACGAAGACAAGAGAAAACTCAGCGCTCGGCAGTGGGCGCGCATCGCTCGCGCCGTCGAGACGCGTCTGCCGGATGAGCCCGAGCGATATAGCGAGCCGCTCGCCGGCTCACTGCGCGGATACTGCAAGCTGCGCGTTGGCGATCATCGCGTGATCTTTGCGCTCGTCGGGACAGACCTCGTGATCGTCGGCATCATGCACCGTCGTGAGGTGTATGAA
>DASQIF010000288.1:0-5263 GCA_035631715.1 Candidatus Acidiferrales bacterium | reverse complement strand
CGCGCTTGCCCGCGATGCGCAGCAGGCCGAACACGACGACGTACACGACGGCGGTGCGGAACATGATCTCCCACACCGGGACGGACGGCTCGATCACCCGCACATCCTGAAGGACGCGCGGCGCCTCGTCACGCGATGGTGTCTAGGCGAGGCCCTGCAAGAGGTCCTTGAACGGGCTGTAGCCGGCGAAGGCCGTGGCGGCCACTTCGGCTGCGACCATGAATGCGGCGATCCCGATCGCGCTCAGCGGGCCCGCGGCGATGGCCACGAGCAGGACGATCGGCACCACGATGGCGATGCGGATGTCGCGGTCGAACGGGCTCAGGTTCTGGATCACGCCAACACCTCCCTTCCCGATGACGACACGAGCTCGCGATCCGCGGGCTCGGTGATCACAGGCGCGTGGGCGACGAGCACGGAGCAGGGCGCGTGGTGGAGCACGCTGCGCGCGACGCTGCCCAGCACGAAGCGGCGCAGCCCGGTCTGCCCGCGGCTGCCGATGACGATGCAGTCCGCGCGTCGCGCGGCCGCGGCGGCGATGAGCTCGGACGCGGCGTCGCCCTCGCGACGCTCGCCGGTCGTCGCGATGCGCAGCCCGCGTAGCGCGAGCAGGCGAGCGGCGAGGACCGCCTCCTGGCGCGCGCGGGTGGCCTCGACGGACATCTGGTAGGTCTCGTATGCATCGACGGCGGTGCTCGTGCCGGTCGGATCCGCGAGAACGACCGGGAACGGCACGTCCGTGACGCTCACGACGTGGACGGCGGTGTTGGCGAACGGCGCGTACGCGCTGATGAAGCGGGCACCGGCGGCGGCGCTGTCTGATCCGTCCTCGGCCAGCACGACGGAGGCGAGCGTCGGCCGGCGCGCGATGAGCACCGGCGCTGATGCGCGGTCGATCACCTCGGCGGATACCGAACCGAGGATGGTGCTGGCGATCGCGCCGCGTCCGCGGTTTCCCATGACGATCAGATCTGGTGCGAACGAAACGGACTCGTCGACGATGACGTCGGCGGCGCGACCGATGCGGGCGGCGGTCTCGATCGTCACGCAGGCGCGCTGCAACGTGCGCGCGATCTTGGCGAGCTCACGGCGTGCGTCGTCGGCGATGTCGTCTGGCATCTCGGGCACCGGCATGACCCCGAAGGTCACGGCCGCGCTCAGCTGCTCGATCGCGTAGACGGCGCGGATGTGCGACCCGGCCGGCAGCGGCATGCCCATGACGAGGGTCTGAGCGATCTCCGATTCGGGCGACAGATCAGTGGCGAGGAGGATCCGCATTTCAGCACCTCCGGTGCGTGTTCCAGCGTGCGCCGCCGACCCTGACGAGGCGTGAGGCGAACGGTCCGCTCACGGCCGTCCGAAGGACCCTGTCCCCAGAGGGTGCCAGCGGACTAGGTTCCCTGAGAACAGGGACGCCACACGCGCACCGTGGCGGAGAAGGAGTCTTCGATGGGTCTCATTGGTTTCGGACTACTCGTGGTCGCCGGCATCGTCGCCGGCTTCGGAGTGCAGTTCCTGACGAGGACGCGGATCGGCCTCGAGTGGCTCATCGTGGCGGTCGCCGTGGTCTTCGGCGGCTACTTCGCGAGTGAGAGCTTCCCGGGCAGCAACGTCTTCGCGGGCATCAAGGACTGGGGCCCGGCGATCGATGGGCTCGTGATCATCCCCGCGGTGATCGGCGCGCTGATCATCGCCGTCGTGGCCGACCTCGGCATGCGGAGCAGCCCCGAGATCCAGCCAGCCTGACGCAAGTCTCGCCTACGACTGCGGCCGCCGGCGCTCGAAGCGACGGCGGCCGTTTCATGCACGCGACTTTGGCGCGCGAACTAGTCCCTGCGCTCGACCTGGATGGTGAAGTCCGCCGCGATCGCGGCGATCGCGCCGATCGCGGCCCACACTGGAACGAGCGCCACGCCGACGATGCCGACCGTGAGCGGAGCCTCGATCACCGTGGCGCCGTCCGCGCCCTTCACGATGACGCGACGCACGTTTCCTTCGTGGATCAGCGCCTCGGTCTTCGCGATGATCTTGTCGACGTTCTCACGATCCAGCTTGAACGTCTCGATGATCGTGTCCTTGAATTGTGTCGCCATGTCGTTCTCCCTTCGATCTCGCTGGGGCTTCCCAGGCTATGCCGCGAGCGCCTGACAGCGCGAGAGCCGGACGTCCACCGTGTCGGGGACATGCGGCCCTTCGCCCGCGCGGATCGCCAGCGCAGCCTCAGGGCATGAACACACCACAGCAGCGTCTCGAAACGATACGGCGCGAGCTACGGTCCGAGGTCCAGGCCGACGTGGCAGTCCTCGCGCGCGACCTGGACGACAAGGGCGAGGACACGACGCCCTCGCAGCACCCCGCGGATGTCGCTTCCGATCTGTACGCGCGCGAGGAGCTCGTCGTCGCGGAAGCGACGCTGCGGAGCGAGCTCCGCGATGTCGAGGACGCACTGGCGCGGATCGCCCACGGTACATACGGGCGCTGCGTCGACTGCGGCGGCTCCATCGTTCCCGAGCGGCTCGAGGTCTTACCCGCGGCGGCGCGGTGCATCACGTGTCAGCGCGCGGCCGACCACTACCGCCCGCTCAGGTAAGCGCCGCCGCGACGGCGCGCGACGGCGCTCGGACGTCGCACGTTCGCACGGGCGCCTTCGCGATGAGCACGGCGCAGTGCGCGTGCGTGAGCACGTGATCGGCGACGCTCGCGTGAAGCAGATCTCCCTCGGTCTGCCCTTGCGTGCCGAGCACGACCAGGTCGGCATCCCCGGCGAGCGCGCGTCGCACCACCGCCTCGCCGATCCGCTCCTCGCCGACCAAGTCGATGTCCTTGACGCGCTCGCCGAGCACGGCGCGGGCACGCTCGAGCACGAGCGCGACCCGCGGATCTCCGGCCAGTCCGACGCGCGCGATGGCGATGGTCGCGCTGCTCGGCAGTGGCAGTCGAGACAGGAGATCGATGGCCGCGCGCGCGTCGCTCGAGCCGTCGATCGCAAGCAGCACCCGTCGCGGCGCGTCGCGGCGTGAACGCACCACGAGGAGCGGCATGATCCCGTCGCGCGCCAGGGTCCGCGCGACGCTCCCGAGGAGCGTGCCCGACCACTGGCCGAGGCCGCGCGAGCCTATGACGACGAGGTCCGCCGCCTGCTCGAAGGCGACCGCCTCGGCCACGTCGGCGGGATGGCCGCTGCGCAGTGACGAGGTCGTCGGGATGCTCCGCGCCGCGAACCGCCGGCAGGTGCGCGAGACGAGCCCAAGCGCCTCCGTCGCGCCCGCGGTGACGGCCGATGCCACGACGACCGCGTCGGCGCAGCTCAGCGGGAGCGCGAACAGGAAATCCTCAGCGACGGCGGCGCCCCGCGATCCGTCCGTCGCGAAGACGATCCGCATGCCGTCAGCATCGCCGGCGGCGGTGCCCCGGTCTGTCCGGCACGCGGCACGACCGCGGGTCGCCCGAGCCGGACGTTCGCTCCGGGTCGAACGGACCCCGAGATGAGGCCGAGAGGCCGATTGCTCAGGGTGCCGACCGGCCTACGTTCTCAGCATGGCCGGACACGTCGCCGAGCTCGAGGCCTATCGGAGCGGCGCGCGCGCTCTCGCGGCCCGCATCCTCTCAGCCCAGGAGGCCGAGCGCGTCCGCGTGTCGCGTGAGCTCCACGACGACACCGGTCAAGCGCTCACCCTCATCCTGGTCAGGCTTCAGCTGATCGAGGACATCACAGGCGATCCCGACGTTCGTCGCGAGCTCGTCGAGCTTCGTCAGCTCGTCGTCAACACGCTCGACGGCGTCCGCAGACTCGCAGTGCAGCTCGGCCCGAGCGTGCTCGAGGATCTCGGTCTCGGACCAGGTCTCGAGTGGCTCGTCGACCGCGTGCGCGAGGAGACTGGTCTGCGGGTCGACCTGGCGCTGCCGCGCGATGACGATGGCATCCCCGCGCCGCTCGCCGTCGCGATCTTCCGCGTGGCCCAGGAGGCCCTCACGAACATCGTGCGCCACGCGAAGGCGACGCACGTGAAGCTCCGGCTCAGCTGCGACGACGGGCTGCTCGGTCTGGACATCATCGATGACGGCGCCGGTTTCGATGTGGCACTCGCGCGCTCCCGACCAGTGGCGAGCATCGGCCTGTTCGGTATGGCCGAACGCGTCGCGCTCGTCGGCGGGACGTTCGATATCAATTCGACACCGGGCGTGGGCACGCGTATCCACGTCCGCGTCCCCGTGCGCGTGGGGGTGCTCACATGATCCGCATCGTCCTTGCGGATGACCACCAGATCCTGCTCGATGGCCTGCGTCGCCTCATCGATGCGAAAGGCGACATGGAGGTCGTCGCGACGGCGAACGACGCCGCGTCAGCGGTCGAGGCCGCGCGCGCATACCGGCCGGACGTCCTCGTCCTCGACATCTCGATGCCCGGCGGCGGTGGGCTCGAGGTCGCGCGGCGGATCCACGAGATGGAGCTGCCGACGAAGATCGTCGTGCTCACCATGTACGCCGAGGAGCGTTATGTGATGGAGGCGGTCCGTCTTGGTGCCGCGGGCTACGTTCTCAAGCGCGCCGCCGACAAAGAGCTCATCGAGGCGATCCGCGCGGTCGCCGCGGGCGAGGCGTACCTCACACCGGCCGCGGTGCGCCTGTTGCTCGCGACGCAGCAGAGCGAAGCGGGCCGGCCCGAGCCCGCCCTGTCGCCGCGCGAGCGCGAGGTCCTGCGATTCACCGCGCGCGGCTTCTCGAACCTCGAGATCGCCGAGCGGCTCTTCGTGAGTCCGAAGACCGTGGATACCTATCGCTCGCGCGTGATGGCGAAGCTCGATCTACATCGTCGCTCCGAGCTCGTCGATTACGCGCTCCGCCACGGCCTGCTGGAGTGACGGTGAAGGTCACGCACGGTGTGACGGACGAGGGCAGCGTCTACTGCGCCCAGCAACGGCGCGTCGTCGACGTGATCACGTGCTACGGCTGCGAGAAGCTCGTCGAGATCGATCTCGATTCACGCCGCCCGAAGGTCGTCTGCGCCATCGCGGCGCCCGGGGAGCCGGTCGCGCGCTAGAGCCGCTTGTCCTCTGGCCCGCTCGTGGCGTGGAAGAACACCCGCGCGGTCACGACGCCCGCGGCCACGGCGAACGAGACGGCGAGACCAAGCCCCGCGCCGGCGAAGAGGATCGTCCCGATGTCGAGCTGCGGCATTCGGGCATGGTCCGGGCTGCGCCAAGGCCCGGGTAGGGCCAAAAGTCCCTGAGCCGGGCCGCCTGCCGGCACGGCGGCGGGCGCG
>DASQIF010000287.1:0-2539 GCA_035631715.1 Candidatus Acidiferrales bacterium | reverse complement strand
CGCGGGATGAGGCTCGGGGACGGCGAGCCGAAGGGCGCGCGCGTCGGCGATGCGCGCGGCGGCACCGTGATCGGACCCGGCGTGCGGCCGCCGTTGTCGTCGGGATAGGTGCGGGGGCCGCCCACCGTCACCGTCGTCGTGGCCGTGTCGCTCACCGCGACGTCGGCCTCACGCAGCTCGTACTGGAGCTTGTACGTGCCGAGCACTTTCGGCGCGACGAGCGCGGAGTAGAAGAAGCCGTCGCTGCCGGGCTTCATCACGCCGACCGGCGATGACCCCTGATCCACGACGCGGCCGTTGCGCGTGTCGATCGCGCGCCAGGCGAGCAGGAGGCTGTGGTCGACGATGCCGGCGGTGCCGAGCGCGGCGTACTGGGTCACGAGGAGCGACGCCTCGCCGCGGTGGAGCAGGGTCGGCACGGACACGGTCGCGTTCACGAGGAACGGCTGATGCGTGGTGATGTCGAACTGCGCGGTGGCGGCCCCCATCGCGGCGAGCGCGCGGCCGTTCGAGTCGACGAGTCCGAGCGTGACGTGGAACGTCCCCGGGATGAGCGGCGTCGGCAGCTGCAGACCGATGTTCGTCGAGCGTCCCGGCGCGAGCGCGGGCAGCCGCGTCTGGGTCGCCGATGAGGACACCAGCGCGTCGTTGTCGTCGCGCATCTCCCAGATGAGGCCGAACGAGCCGCCACCGCTCGCGGCCCAGGTGTTCGTGCCCGCGTTCGTGATGGTGATCGTCACGCGCACGTGCGAGTCGGTATCGGCGGACACCGCGGTGCGCGGCACCGCGTAGCGCGCGTTGGCCGGCGGTTCGAGCACCGCGCTGTATACGATCGAGCCGACGCTCGCGATGAACGGATCGGCCTCGTCGTCGTACGCGTCCCACGTCATCGCGACGACCACGCGCGGACCGAACGGCGTGTAGATGATGCCGGCGTCGTGCACCGCGCCCACGAGGTTGCCGGTCTTGTGCGCGATCACGACGCCATCGGGCAGGTCCGCCGGAAGGCGGTTGTTGATCTGCTGACGCTCGAGTCGCGCGAGCATCCGGTCCGACGCGGCGGGCGAGATGAGCTGCCGCTTCGCGAGCATCGTGAAGTACGTGCCGACGGCCCGCGGCGTGACGACGTTGTCCTCTTCGTCGTTCAGCGCGACGTGGAAGTCCGCCAGACCGATCTTCGTGAGCGTCGCGTCGATGTTCTCGGGCCCGAGGAAATGCCACAGCGCGAGCGCGGCGCCGTTGTCGGAGATCGTGATCATCGCCTCGAGCGCCTCGTCGAGCGTGAGCTCGACGCCCGCGTCCTCGAACGAGCCGTCCTCGGTGATGTCCTCGGGCTCGATGGTGATGATGTCCGAATACTTGAGCTCGCCGCTGTCGACACGACGCTCGGCCTCGGCGAGTATCCCCAGCTTGTAGAGCGACGCGGCGATGACCGGCTCGTCGGGGTTGCGCGTGTAGAGCGGCTTCGCCGTGTTCGGGTCGGCGATCCAGAGGCCGACGCCGCCGGGGAACGAACCGGCGAGCTCGTCGAGATGGGCGACGAGGTCCGCCGTGCTCGCGTCCGCCGGACGCCCGGCGAGGACCGACACGACGACCAGGATGGCCGCGAGGAAGCGGTTCAGGCTGCGCATCTTCGCCCAAAGGAACGCGACAGTGAACGGGTCGTTTCAGCGATTTACACGCTGTTGATGCGATACGCCCGCCGCGGCCAGCGCCGCACGCCCGAGGACCACCATCTCGCGGTATCCGCGGGTGGTGTGGTCGTCGAACCCGAGCAGGTGGAGGACGCCGTGGGCCGCGAGGAACGCGATCTCCTCCCCCAACGGGGTGTGGCGCCGGCGCGCCTGCCGCCCCGCCTGGGCGCTGGAGATCACGACGTCGCCGACGCGAAGGACGCCGTCCGGGTCCGGCGCCAGGCGCGCCGCCGCGTCGGCGCCCCGCACGCCACGCGGGAGCGCCTCGCCAAAGGACAGGACGTCGGTGGTGCGGTCCTTTCGCCGGTAGCGCTTGTTGAGCGCGCGCATCTCATCGTCATCGACGAACGCGAGGGTCACGACCGCGCCGGCGGGTAGGTCGTATGGGCGCGCTGCTGCGCGCATAGCGCGACGGGTCAGCGCGAGGTCCGCGGGCGCCGTGCCCCGGACCGAGATCCTCAGCGCGCGGCGGCGTCGCGCGTCGGAAGACGCGCGATGCGGTCCTCCGGATACGGGATGCGCTCGTGATAGACGCCGAGGAGCAGCTCGCAGAACGCGTCCTTGATGCGCTGCACGTCGCGCAGCGTGAGGTCCGAGTCGGAGAGCTGTCCGTCCTCGAGTCGCTCGCCGACGATCTTGTCGACCATCGCGCGGATCGTCTCGGGGTTCTTCTCGGCGAGCGAGCGGACCGAGGCCTCGGTCCCGTCGGCGAGCATGACGATCGCCGCCGCCTTCGCCCGGGGACGAGGGCCGGGATAGCGGAACTTCGTCTCGTCGGGGTCCTGACCGCGCTGCTGCGCGAGCTGGAAGAAGTACTTCACGATGCTGTTGCCGTGATGGCCGGG
>DASQIF010000286.1:0-3762 GCA_035631715.1 Candidatus Acidiferrales bacterium | reverse complement strand
CGTCGACGTGAACGCGCTGAAGTCGCAGTACCCGCCCGGGATCCTCGAGACCGGCCAGGTCGACGGACAGCAGTACGCGATCATGGTGAAGTTCAACAGCAAGTCCACGACGTGGTTCCGGCCTGACAAGTTCAAGACGCTCGGCGTCTCGACGCCGAAGGACTGGGACGCCTTCACGAAGCTGCTGAGTGACATTAAGGCGAAGGGCCAGACCCCGCTCGGGCTCGGCGCCGGCGACTCGTGGACGCTCACCGACTGGTTCGAGGAGCTGTACCTGCGCCAGGTCGGCGGCCCCGAGAAGTACGACCAGCTGTTCAGCGGAAAGCTGCCGTGGACCGACCCGACCGTGCAGCAGACCGTCGACGCGATGAAGGCCGCGCTCAATGACAACTACGTCGCGGGCGGGATCAAGGCCGCGCTCGGGCGCACCTTCACGGACGGCATTGCCCAGGCGTTCAACACGTCGCCACAGGCGGTCATCTACTACGAGGGTGGGTTCGTCGGCGGCATCGCGACGGGCCAGACGAACACGGCGCTGAAGTTCGGCGACACGATCGACTGGTTCGACTTCCCGGCGAACAAGTTCTCGAACTCGGTCGAGATCGGTGGGGACGTCATCGCGGCGTTCACGACCAAGCCGGGCGTCAAGGAGTTCCTCCAGTACATGACGACCTCCGACGCGGGCGCGGTGTGGGCCGGGACCGGCGCGATCATCTCGCCGGTGAAGTCCGTCCCCGCGAGCGCATATCCGAACGACGCCGCGAAGCGTGAGGCCGCACAGGTCGCGGGCGCGACTGCGGTGCGGTTCGACGGCTCCGACCTGCTTCCGTCCGGTGGCGGCGACGACATGGGCGCCGCGCTCCAGGACGCGCTCCAGGGCAAGACCGTCGACTGGGCGAAGTTCGAGACCAACATCCAAGCCAAATGGAAAGCGGAGAAGTGATCTAGAGAGCGAAGATGGGCCTCGCGCCGACGCCAGCCGTACCGCGACAGCTACCGGCACGTGAGCGATCACGGGCGCGTCGCGCGCGAGGCCCGGAAGCCCCGAACTTCCTTGGTGCCGCGCTGTTCCTCCTGCCCGCGTCCCTCCTCCTCATCGTGTTCCTGCTGTATCCGACCATCTACACGATCCTGCTGAGCTTCAACCGCGGCCGCGGCGGCGTGTTCGGCGAGTGGGTCGGGCTCGACAACTACATACGACTCCTCAGCGACCCGACGTTCATCAACCTCAGCACGTTCCCGCCCTCCGGCGCGCTCTGGAACAACATCCTCTGGATCATCTTCTACGTGACCGTGGTCATCGCGATCGGGCTCGTCATCGCGGTCGTCGCCGCACGTGTGAGCTACGAGGCCGTGTTGAAGGCGATCGTGTTCATCCCGATGGCCATCGCGGCCACGGCGCTCGCGGTGATCTGGAAGTTCGTGTACGCGCCAGACCCGAGCATCGGACTGCTGAACGCCTTCCTCAGCGTCTTCCAGGTGTCGCCGATCTCATGGCTCGGCGATCAGGCCGTGGTGAACGGGGCGCTCATCGCCGTAGGTGCGTGGGGGTCGGTCGGTTTCGCGACGGTGATCCTTTCCGCAGCGGTGAAGAGCATCCCCAACGAGATCATCGAATCCGCGCGCGTTGAGGGCGCGAACGAGCGTCAGGTGTTCTTCCGCATCATCGTCCCGATGGTGAGCCTGCCGATGTCGGTGCTCGCCGTGACGCTCGTGGTCAACGTGATCAAGCTGTTCGACCTCATCTACGTGATGACGTTCGGCGGCCCGGGCACCGCGAGCCGCACGATCGCCTTCACGATGTACCAGCAGGCCTTTTCGGCGGGCCAGTACGGCTACGGATCGGCCGTCGCGGTCGTGATGCTCGTCGTGCTCATCCCGATCATGGTGTTCAACGTGCGGCGCTTCCGCACGACGGCGGTCATGTGAGCGTCCTCGCCGAGCGGATGGCCGGCTCGCGCGCCGCGACGCCGTCCGGCCGGATCCTCACGGCGCTCAACCACTCGATCGTCCACATCTTCCTCGGGCTTGTCGCGCTCATCTGGCTCGTGCCGACGCTCGGCCTCCTCGTGACGTCGTTCCGTCCGCGCACGGACATCCAGTCGACCGGGTGGTGGGACATCGCGGCCCTGCACCTCACCCTCACGAACTACCAGCAGGTGCTCGACGGGCAGGGGATGGGTCAGGCGTTCATGAACACGGTGTTCATCGCCGTGCCCTCGACGCTGTTCCCGCTCGCGATCTGCGCGCTCGCCGCGTACGCGTTCTCGTGGATGCGCTTCCCGTTCCGCGACACGCTCTTCCTCACGGTGATCGCGTTCCTGCTCGTCCCGGTGCAGGTCGCGTTCATCCCGCTCCTCACGCTGTTCCGCGAGGTCGTGCCGCAGCTCGACCTCACGAGCAGCTACGTGGCGGTCTGGCTCGCGCACACCGCGTTCGCGCTGCCGTTCGGCATCTTCCTGCTGCGCAACTTCTTCATCACCCTGCCGAGCGACACGATCGAAGCGGCGCGCATCGACGGCGCCGGCGACCTGCGCGTGTTCAGCACGATCGTCGTGCCGATGTCCGTCCCCGCGATCGCCGCGTACGGCATCTTCCAGTTCCTCTGGGTGTGGAACGATCTGCTCATGGCGCTCATCTTCGTGCAGGACGGCAGCAAGTTCCCGATGACGCGCGCCGTCCAGAACCTGCTGAGCCAGTACGGCACCGAGTGGCACCTGCTCGCCGCGGGCGCGTTCCTGCTCATGATCGTGCCGCTCATCGTGTTCTTCAGCCTGCAGCGCTACTTCGTGCAAGGTCTCCTCGCCGGATCGATCAAGTAAGCGCCGGGGTGAAGAGGCAGGAGATCGACCGCGAGGCGGCGCGCCGCGTCGATGCGGAAGCGCGCCGCGTGCTCGCGACGAACCGCCGGAAGGGCGTGTCCGACTGGGACGGCATGCGCTACGACTTCGTGTGCCCGTCGCCGACGCACTACCCGTTCCAGTGGTTCTGGGACAGCGCCTTTCACGCGATCGCGCTGCTGCAGGTCGATCCGAAGCTCGCGCAGCAGGAGCTGCGCTGTCTCATGCAGGGCGCGCAGCCCGACGGCTACATCGCGCACATGCTCCTCTGGGACACGAAGAGCAACCCGGAGTGGTTCACGCCCGAGGCGTGCATCCGCCTCGACCAGCCGCACTTCACCGGCACGATCCAGCCGCCGGTGGTGGCGCGTTCGCTCGAGCGGATCTACGACGCGACGCAGGACGCGGCGTACGTGCGCGAGCTGTTCCCGAAGATCCTCGCGTTCATGCAGTGGCTCGACCGCGTGCGCGACGTCGATCGCGACGCCCTTGTCACGATCATCCAGCCCGACGAGTCGGGCCTCGACGCGAGCCCGAAGTACGACCGCGAGATGCAGGTCGAGGCGCAGCCGCCCGAGCGGACCCTCGCGGACTGGCGCCGCGGGATGCATCGCCTCTTCGGCGTGTACGCGAAGAAGACGCACGAGGAGCAGGCGAAGCTCGACGTGTTCTCGTTCGAGGACGTGATGATGAACACGATCTACGCCGACGGCTGGCGTGCGCTCGCGCGCCTCGCGACGGCGGTCGGCTTGCCCGACGCGGACGACCACGAGCGATGCTATCGGCGCACGCTCGACGCGCTCCTCGCGAAGTGCTGGGACGAGAAGGCCGGCGTGTTCTGGGACCTGTCCGGCGCGGCCGAGCGGCCCGCGCGCGTGCTCACGTTCACGTCGCTGTTCCCGCTCGCGCTCCCGGACCTGCC
>DASQIF010000285.1:0-11028 GCA_035631715.1 Candidatus Acidiferrales bacterium | reverse complement strand
CGCACCGCGCAGCAGAACCTGTGGCGCGCGCAGAGCAACGACGTGTACTGGCACGGCGTGTTCGGCGGCATCTACTTCCCGCATCTGCGCGCCGACGCGTACGCCTCGCTGCTGAAGGCCGAGCGCATCCTCGCGGAGCGGTGGGTCGCCGCGGGCGAGCAGCGCGACTACGACGTCGCGCGCCGTGCGCTGTTCCAGGACTCGTTCCAGGTCGGCCGCCACGACCCGGTGAACCTCCACGCCGCGTACTACACGCTGTCGCCGCAGCGCGAGGCGCGCACGGTCGCACTGTCGCTCGAGCCGCCGGCGAAGCTGCTCGCGGACGTGCCCGGCTTCGGCATCCGCAAGGACATCCGCATCGCGGACGAAGGCCTCGCGGCGGGCGTCCGCTACCGCCTGCGGAACGACGGCGAGGAGAACATCGAGATCACGTTCACGAGCACGTCGAACCTCGGCCTGCTGAACGAGAACGATCCGAACGACACCATCACCATGGGCACGAAGAAGACGAACGCCGGCAAGCCGATCGAGGTGAAGAACGTGACCGAGGTGCAGGTGCACTCCGCATCGCACCACTTCGATCTCACGCTCGCGGTGGACCCGCCCGCGCTCGTCGCGACGCAGCCGGTGTACGCCGTCTCGAACTCGGAGAACGGCTTCGAGCGCATCTACGAGCAGCTCGAGGTCAGCATGACCTGGGAGGTCGAGATCGAGCCCGACGGCCATGTCGATCTCGAGGTCCGCGGCACCGCCCTTGGCCAGATGGTCGAGCCCGAGGTCACGCGGCCGACCGCGCGCCGCCGAAAGGCGACCGTGCCCGGCACCGAAACTGCGGCGCGTCCCCGGAGATAGCTTCCTCAGAACGGCCGTGAATGTCTGATCCGTACGCACCGCAGGCGCCGCGCTCGTCAGGTGTGAGCCCGGCGGGCCTCATCCTCATCGGCGTCATCCTCGGCGGCATCGCCGGCGGCGCGACCGCGACGGTCATCGAAGGGCGCGCGCCGGGCGATCTCGTCGCGATCACCCCCGCGCCGACGACCATCCCGTCCAGCGCGCCGGCCATCGTCTCGCCGGGCAGCGATACGACCGTCGACGTCGTGAGCTCGCTGCTCCCGGCGGTCGTCACCGTCGTGAACCGCGGCGCGAACGGTCAACCCCAGTCGAGCGGCTCCGGCTTCGTCATCGACGCGCAGCAGGGCTACGTCGCGACGAACAACCACGTCGTCGAGAACGTCCGTGGCACGGGGACGGGGTCATCCTTCGATGTGATCTTCAGCGACAACCGCACGGTGCGCGCGACGCTGGTCGGCCGCGATCCGCAGACCGACGTCGCCGTGCTGCGTGTACCCGCGCAGGGCCTCACCGCGGCACCGCTCGCCGACTCGGACAAGGCGCCGGTCGGCGCGCACGTGCTCGCGATCGGCAGCCCCCTGGGTGAGTTCCAGAACACGGTCACTGAGGGCGTCATCTCGGCGAAGGGACGCCGTGTGCAGGAGACCGCCGACGTGTTCCTCGAGGACCTTCTGCAGACCGACGCCGCGATCAACCCAGGTAACTCGGGCGGTCCGCTCATCTGGATCGCCGCGAAACAGGTCGTCGGCATGAACACGCTCGTCCAGGTCGACCCGAACACCGACACGATCGCGCAGGGCCTCGGCTTTGCCGTGTCGAGCAACACCATTCGCGACATCGCGAACGAGCTCATCCACAACGGCCAGATCGTCCGCGGCTTCATCGGCATCTCGTACCTCCCGCTCACGCCCCGTCAGGCGATCTCGCTCGGCCTCTCCGCGGCCGCCGGCATCACCGTGCAGCAGGTCGTAGCGGGTTCGCCCGCCGCCGCGGCGGGCCTGCGCGCCGGCGACGTGATCACGAAGGTGAACGATCAGGCCGTCGACCAGGACCATCCGCTCACGTCGATCATGCTGAAGACCTGGCCGGGCGATAAGGTGCGGCTCACCGTGATCCGCGGCGGACAGACGCAGGTCATCGAGCTGACCCTCGGCCGCCAGTCCTGACCGAGCCGGATCGGCCGGCCGCGCGCACCGGCCTCGGGCACCGCGACGCCTACCTCTACATCGTCGCCGCGACCCTCGGCTCCTTCGGCCTCGGCGTCACGTCCTTCTACCTGAACTTCCTGTACCGCGCGTTCGGATACGACGGCCTCGCGCTCGGCATGCTCGTCGGGACGCAGGCGCTCGGCGCGGCGGGCGGAGTCCTCATCGCGCGGTTCGTCGCACCGGGCCGCTCGCGCCGTCTGGTGATCATCGGCGGCGGCTTGGTCGTCGGGCTCGGCATCGGCGGCATCCTGGTGTTCGACGCCTTCGTGCCGCTCGCGATCTCGGCGACCCTCGTCGGCCTCGGTGGCATCGTCGCGTCTTCGAGCGGCCTCGCGCTTCTCGCGGACGCGACAGCCGCGCACGCGCGCTCATCACGCTTCGGTCAGCAGATCGCTCTCGGGACGATGGCCGCGTTCACCGCGTCGGTGCTCGCGGGCGCGCTCGCGGCGCCGGTCGCATCGTTGCTCGGCGCTCGCGAGTCCGATCCGCTGACGCTCCGCGCGCTCGTCGGCCTCGGCGGCGTCGTCGGCGCTATCTCGGTCGTGCCGGTCATCCTGATCCGGGACGTGCCGGTCCCCACCGCGACGACGGCGCGTGCGTCACACCTGCTGCTGCGCTTCGCGCCGATCGAGATCGTGTTCGGCTTCGGCGCGGGCTCGTTCATCCCGTTCACCAATTTGTTCTTCGCCGATCGCTTCCACCTCAGCTATGGCCCGATCGGTCTCGCTCTCGGCACGATCGCGGTCGCGGGCAGCCTCGGGGCGCTGCTCCACGGTCGAGTCGTCGCCTCGCGTCTCGGACCGGTGCGCGGCACGGCGGCGGTCGAGTTCTCATCGCTGCCGTTCGCGCTCGCCGCGATCCTGAGCGGCGACGTCATCTTCGCGGTCGCGTTCCTCGCGCTCCGCGCGCTGCTCATGTACGGCGCGCAGCCGACGTGGTCCTCGTACACGCTCTCGTCGTTCCGGCCCGCGGAGCGCGCGGCGGTGAACGCCACCCTCGCCCTCACGTGGAGCATCGGCGCCGCGATCTCGTCGGCGATGTCCGGTGCGATACGTGGCGCGCTCGGACCCGAGGGTTTCAGCGTGAACATGATCGTGCTCGTCGCCTGCTACGCGCTCGGCGCGTTGCTCGTCCTGCTCCTTTTCAGAGGACACGAACCGGCGGGCGACACTCCGGTCGCGCCGGCGTGGCCCGCGCCAGCCGATTAGGCGACACTCGTCCGGTGCTGACCCCTGCCCGTGACCTCGTCGGCGCCGCGTTGCGTGACGCGCTCGTGCGCGCGGCGTCGAAGAACGGGTGGGAGGGGGCCGCGGGCGCGGATGTCGACGTCGAGGTCCCCGCGAACCCGGCGCACGGCGACTATGCGACGAGCGTCGCGCTGCGCCTCGCGAAGACCGCGCGCCGACCGCCGCGCGACATCGCGACCGCGATCGCCGCCGAGGTGCGGCCCGAAGCGCCGATCGCCTCGGCCGAGGTCGCCGGTGGCGGGTTCGTGAACGTCCGTCTCGACGACACGTGGCTGCGTGATCAGGTGGCAGCGATCGTGAGCGAGGGCGAGGCCTACGGCCGATCGAACACGCTCTCCGGGAAGAGGATCCAGGTCGAGTTCATCTCGGCGAATCCGACCGGTCCACTCACGGTCGCGAACGCGCGCGGCGGTCCCCTCGGCGACGTGCTTGCGAACGTGCTCGCGTTCGCCGGGGCCGACGTGCAGCGCGAGTACTACGTCGAGGACGGCGGCGGCCAGGTGAAGCGCTTCGGCGAATCCGTCGCGGTCCGCTACCGCCAGCTCTTCGGCGAGGAGATCGAGCTGCGCGCCGATGGCTATCAGGGCGATTACGTGAAGGACATCGCCGCGGAGATCAAGGAGCGGCATGGCGCGCGCTACCGCGAGCTGCCGCTCGAGGAGCAGGGCAGGGTCTTCGCGCCGATGGCCATCGACTGGGTCGTGGCCGACGCGCAGCGCGTAACCGGAAAGTTCGGCATCCGCTTCGACAACTGGTTCCGCCAGTCGTCGTTCATCGAGTCCGGCTATCTCGACAAGACCATCGAGGTCCTCCGCATGAAGGGCGTCATCGTCGAACGCGATGGCGAGATCTTCTTCGAGACGCCCGAGGCTGCAGCTCTGCGGCGGGACGAGAGTTCGGAGGGCTGGGTGCTGAAGCATGCGAATGGCGATCCGCTCTACCTCGGCACCGACATCGCCTACCACCGTCAGGCCCTCGAGGATCGCGGCTTCGACATCAAGCTCGACGTGTGGGGCGCGAATACGCAGTACCACCTCGCGCAGATGCGGATCGCGTTGCCGGTGCTCGGCATCGATCCGTCGCGCTTCGAGGTCGTGCTCTATCAGTACGTGCGCTTCCTCAAGGAGGGTGTGCTGACCAGGATGGGACGGCGGACCGGTGAGTACCTCCTGCTCGAGGATGTGCTCGACGCCGTCGGCGCCGACGTCACGCGCTTCTTCCTGCTGCAGCGCGGCGCGGACTCGCAGCTCGACTTCGACTTCGAGCTCGCGGTCCAGCAGTCGAACGACAATCCCGTCTACTACGTCCAGTACGCGCACGCGCGCATCGCGAGCATCTTCCGCACGGCGGCGGAGCGCGGCGTCACGGCCGATGGCGGTGACCTGCGGCTCCTGGTCGCGCCGGCCGAGCGCGATCTCATCCGCCTCTGCCAGAAATTGCCCGAGCTCCTTACCGAGATCTCGAAGCACCGCGGCGTGCACCTGCTCACGGTTTACGCGCTCGAGCTCGCGGGCGCGTTCCACGGCTTCTACCGCGACCACCGCGTCGTCGACGCCGCCAACATGCCACTGTCGCGCGCTCGGCTTCGGCTGATGCAGGCGGTGCAGGCCACCCTGCGTCAGACGCTGCGGCTCATCGGTGTGAACGCGCCCGACTCGATGTGATCGGCGATGTCGCGGTGCGCGACGCCGGTGCGAAGGGCAAGGGCGTCTTCGCCTTGCGGGACTTCGCCAGGGGTGAGTTCATCTTCCGGCGCCGCAATGGGCGCGTGTACCGCAACTCGGACCTCCATCGCCTCTCACGCGCGGACCGCATGCACCTCACCGAGCTGGACCACGAGCGCAGCGCGCTCGTCCTTCCGCCTGGCGCGTACCTGAACCACTCGTGCGAACCGAACGCCATGCGCAGTGGTGTGAAGGTGTTCGCATGGCGGCGGATCCCGCGAGGCGAGGAGATCACCATCGACTATCGCCTGAACGCGTTCGGCGGTGGACGCTGGCGGTGCCTCTGCGGAACACGGAGTTGCAGCGGCGAGGTCGTCGGCGACTTCTTCGCGCTGCCGCCGGCGCGGCAGCGCGCGTACCTTCCCTACGCGCCGGCGTTCATCAAGCGAGAGTACCGCCGGCGCTCATCGTCGCGACCCGCTACCGCGTTGGACTAGGGCTCGGGCTCGCGCCGCGACCGCCGCCGGGGCCACCGAAGCCAGCGCCGCCGCCGAAGAGCTGCTGCAGCGCGTTGCCGCCGCTGATGATCGCGGTCGCGGAGAGGTTCCCGTTCGCGTCGACCGCGCCGACGATCTGCACGATGTCATTTGCCTTGAGATCCGTGACCTTGAGTGCGCTCTCGGTCGTCTTCACGACCTGGGTGTTCGACCCGACGAGGACGATCTGGCTCGTCGTCGTGGGTGAGGCGCCCTGCGCGCCGGGCTGCCGGACCTCGACCGTGATCGAGCCGTCGTTGACCGAGATGACGCGTCCGGCGACGACCTCTTGACCGCCCGCGCCGCGTGCGCCCGCACCGCCCGCGCCGCCCTGGCCGAACCGCACCGCGCCTGAGCCGCCGGTGGCGCCCGATGGTGAGGCCTTCGCCGCGGTCTCGGTCTGTCCTCTGCCGACGGTCATGCCCGCGGCGAAGCCGCCACCCAAGAGGAGAAGCCCGATGAGGGCGGCGATGACGATCTGTGTCGTACGCGGGTTCATGTGTGTGCTCCTTTGCTATTCGTAGCGCAGTGCCTGGATGGGATGCAGACGCGCCGCGCGCATCGCGGGATACAGACCAAAGACGATCCCGATGGCGACCGAGACACCCACCGCGATGATCACGGTGCCGGGTGTGATGAGCAGGTTGAGCTGGGCCGCCTGCGGGATACGGCCGACGGCCTGCGTGATGCTCCAGCCGAGCAGGATCCCGAGGACACCGCCGAGGCCCGTGAGGGCGACCGACTCGATGAGGAACTGCACCGCGATGTCCTGACGGCGCGCGCCGACGGCCTTGCGGATGCCGATCTCGCGCGTCCGCTCGTTCACCGTGACGAGCATGATGTTCATGATCCCGATGCCTCCGACCAGGAGGCTGATGCCGCCGATCGCGCCGAGCAGCAGCGTGAACGTGCCGGTCACCGACGAGAGCGCCGCGAGCGTGTCGTTCTGGTTGGTCACCGTGAAGTCGGCGCTCGCGGGGTCGGTGATCTTGTGCCGCGCCAGCAGGATGCCGGTGACGTCGTTGGTCGTCTCTGTCATCGCCTCGCTGTCCACGGCCTTCACGACGATCGAGTTCACAACGTCACGCCGTCCGGTGAGCACCTTCTGCGCGGTCGTGAGCGGTACCAGGATCTGATCGTCACGGCTGAAGCCGAACGTCGAGCCCTTCGTGTCGAGCACCCCGACGACCTTGAAGTTGATGATCCGCGCGCGCGCGTTCTGGCCGTTGCCGAAGACCTGGCGCAGCTGGATGGTCTGCCCGACCGCGTCGGCGTCGCCGAACAGGTTCGTCGCGGTCGTCGAGCCGATCACCGCGACCTGGGCATTGATGGTGACGTCGGACTGGGTGAAGAACTCGCCGGCGCCGACCGTCCAGTCCCGCACCAAGGGGTACTCCTCGGTCACGCCGGTCACCTGGGTGTTCCAGTTGTTCCCCGCGGCGGTCACCTGCCAGCGGCCCGCGCCCTGCTCGGCCTCGGTGGCCTTGATCGAATCGCCGAGCTGGTCCTGCAGCGCGCGCATGTCGGCCTCGGTGAGGTTCTGCGACTGCGCACCCGCGCCCTTGAGGCCCTGGTCGGAAAGGTTCGCCGGCGTGACGGTGATGATGTTCGAGCCGAGGGAGAGGATCGCGGACTGCACCTGGGCTGACGCGCCGTTGCCCACCGCGACCATCGCGATGACCGACGAGACGCCGATGATCACGCCGAGCATCGTCAGCGCCGAGCGCAGCTTGTTCGAGACGAGCGACTGCAGCGCCGAGCGGAACGAGTCGTAGATCTTCATGCGATCGGCTCCCGGCTCATTCTTCGCCGCCCTCGCCGGCGCCGATGCCCGCGGCGATCTCTTCCTCGGCCCGGCGCGGATTCGCGACGCGGTCGTCGTGGGCGACGACGCCGTCGCGCATGCGGACGATGCGCTTGGTGTGCGCGGCCACGTCCGGCTCGTGCGTGACCATGATCACGGTCTTGCCCTGCTCGTTGAGGCGCTGGAAGATCGAGAGGATCTCCGCGCTCGAGCGGGAGTCGAGGTTCCCGGTCGGCTCGTCGGCCAGGATCATCGCCGGGTCGTTGAGGAGCGCGCGCGCGATCGCGACGCGCTGCTGCTGTCCACCGGACAGCTCGCTCGGCTTGTGCGTGATGCGATCGCCGAGGCCGACCTGCTCCAGCGCGCCGATCGCGCGCTGACGCCGTTCGTGCCGGTCGCCGCCGTAGATGAGCGGCAGCTCGACGTTCTCGATGGCGTTGAGTCGCGGGAGCAGGTTGTAGGTCTGGAAGACGAAGCCGATGCGCTTGTTGCGGATCGCGGCGAGCTGGTCGTCGTTCAGCTTCCCGACCGTCTCGCCCGCGAGCACGTACGTGCCGGCGTCTGGCGCGTCGAGCGCGCCGAGGATGTTCATGAGCGTCGACTTGCCGGAGCCCGACGGGCCCATGATCGCCACGAACTCGCCGGGGTAGACGTCGAGATCGACCCCCCGCAGCGCCTTGACCTCGATGTCGGCGCCCATGTGGTAGGTCTTCGTGATGCCACGAAGATGCAGGACCGGTTGCGCCGCCGGGGGCAGACGGCCAGCGATGGTCATCCTCCGCGGCCCGGCACGATGACGGGACCACCACCGCCGCCGAAGCCGCCGCCCGGCCGCGCCGTCGCGGTGCCGGTGCGCGCCTGCGGGATGACGATGACGTCGCCCTCGGCGACGCCACTGACCACCTCGGTGCTCGTGTCGTTCGAGAGGCCGAACTGCGCGACGGTGTCGACCGCCTCGCCGTCCTTCAGCACCTGGACGCCGCGCTGGCCGTTGACCGTGCGGATCGCGGTGTTGGGGACGATGAGCACGTTCTGCTTGCTCGCGATGATCACCGACGCCGTGCCGCTCATGCCGGCCTTCACCGTCGTCGCGGGTACGTCGATCGTCACGTCGATGCCGTAAACCGGGACGCCCTGCTGGATCGTGGCGACCGGGTCGAGCGAGGTGACCTTGCCGGTCATCTTCTGTCCGGTGAGCGCGTCGATGGTGATGTTCGCGACCTGACCGATCTTCAGCTTGGACACGTCGGCCTCACCGACGGTGCCATGCAGCACGAGGGCGGTCGTGTTCGTGAGCACGATGAACGCCGCATTCGTGTTGCCGCCACCGTTCACGAACTCCCCGACCTGGTTCGCGATGGACGCGACGATGCCAGGCGCCGGGGCCGTGAGGATCGCAGCGTCGAGGTTGGACTGCGCCGTCTGCACCGCGGTCGACGCGTTGTCGACATTCACCTGTGCGGACTGCAGGTTGAACGGGATGTTCGCCACCGCGCTCTGAGCGCTGCGCAGGCTCGAGGCCGCGCGCTCCTGCGTCGAGGCGAGCGTCGTGATCGCGTTCGCGATGCCGTTGGTCACGGCGTCGGTGATTGTGGAGAGCGTCGTGCCTGCCTGAGATAGCTCGGTCTTGATCGTGCTCGCCGCGACGCTCTGCGCGGCGAAGGTCGACTGCGCGGTCGCGAGGTCGGTGCGCGCGGCGTCGTACGCGCTGACGGACCGGCTCGACTGGGTGTTAAGGCTCGACACGGCCGAGCTCACACCCCCCTGCGCGCTCCCGACCTGACTCGTGACCGAGTCGATCGCGCTCTGGAGTTTCGTCGCGTTGAGGTTGTACGAGAGCTGCGCGTTCTGATACGCCGCGACGGCGGCGTTCGTGTCGGCGCCCGCGTTGATCGCCGCGTCGAAATCGCCGAGCACACGCGTGATCGCGTCGCGCGAGCTCGCGTAGTCGGTGAGTGCGCCCGAGAGGATGCTGTCGGCGTATCCCTGGACGCTCGCGAGTGTGCCGTCCGCCGAATTGAGGGCGTTCCGCGCGCTGTTCACGTCGCTCGTCGCGCTGGTCGGAAGATCCACGAGCGTCTGCTGGATCTCGGACCGCTCGGTGTTGATCGCGACGCGGTATGTCGCGAGGTCCGTCGAGAAGCTGCCGGTGATCGACGAGAAATTCCTCTTCGCGGTCGCGTAGTTCGTCTGTACCTTCGTCAGCGTCTGCTGCGCGTTCGCGATGTCCGTCGCGTTCTGGCGCTGCGTCTCAGCGAGCTGCGCCCTGGTGTCGTTGGCCGCGAGGAGCTGCTTCTGGTACGAGGCTTGCGCGTTCGCGAGACTCTGCTGCGCCGTCGCGAGCGTGCTCTGGAGATCGGTCGTGTCGAGCTGCGCGAGCGCCTGCCCGGCGACCACGCTCTGGCCGACCGACACCATGACGTTCGTCAGCCGCCCGCCGGTCTTGAACGCGAGGCGCGCCTGGCCCGACGCGTTCACCGAGCCCGACACGCTCACCGTCTGCGTCACGCTGCCGCGCGTGACCGTCGCCGTGCGCGGTGCGACGCTTGGCGTGGCCTGGCCGACGCCGGCGACCCGCGTCGCCCCGAAGATGATCCCGAGCCCGAGTCCGAGCGCCACGATCCGGCCGGGCCAACTCGTCACGAAGAACGCGAGATTCATGCGCTGATCCCTCCACCAGGTGCCTCGAGCCGCGCGGTCACCACCGCGCCGAGAGCGTATGCGACGACCCCCGCCACGGCGACGGCGCCGATCGCGGGGAGCTGCCATGCGATGTAGATGACCGTCGCGCCGATGAGCGCGACGATCGGAGCCGGGATGCTGTGCTGGTAGCGCGCGAGCGCGCGCGGACGGAACAGCGTGTCGCCCAGACGCCACGCCGTCGCCGAGAAGCCGACCGCGAGGATCGCGAGCAGCACGACGACGATGACGCCGAACGCCGCGAGGCCGAGCTGCAGCGCGATCGGCACGCCGAACGGCGCGCCGCGCGCGTTCGTCGCGACGTACCCGAGATAGACGACCCACGCCAGCGCGGTGGCGGAGAACCCGAGACCGAGCACCGCCGCTCCGGTGAGCAGCACGCGCAGCTGCGTGCGCCATCCACCGAGCGAGGCGCGATACGCGGACACGACGCGCGTGTTCGCGACGACGAGCGTCGTCGCGGTCACCAGGATGACGAGGAGGAAGCCCGCGGCGTCGCGCGCGTTGTCCGACATGTTCCGCTGCAGCGGCACGATCGCCGCGAACGGCCCGACGCGGTCCTGGACATCCGCGACGGTGCGCGCCGGCGGAAGGTTGCCGCGCGAGTCGAAGAAGACGCGCGGTCGAGCGGGCGCGACGTTCGCCGCACTCGTCGGCTCGGACGCCATCGTCCCGACGTATAGAACGGCCGAGAGGCCGAGCGCGAGCACGAGCGCGCCGAGGACAAGGGCGGTGTCGCGGCGGCTCATCGTGCGAGGCGCCTCGTGTCCGGTGTGCTCACGACGAGCGCATGCGCCGCGAAGGCGCAGGCGACGCCGAGGAGGGCGAGCGCGATGACGGTGAGCCCATCGACAAAGAAGAACGCGTCGGTCGTGTCCGTCGACGCGGCTGCGACGACATTGCCGACCGCGGCCACGATGTCGTCGCCGTGGACGAGGATCAAGCGAGCGAGGTAGGCCAGGCTCGGGACCGCGAACAGCGCCGCGACGATCCACTCCCACACCACGGGCCGGCCGC
>DASQIF010000284.1:0-9293 GCA_035631715.1 Candidatus Acidiferrales bacterium | reverse complement strand
CGGCGGGCTTGAGATGCTGCGGGCGCTCGACCTGCGCTACCGCGAACAGGACGAGATCATCTCGCAGCGCGTCTCCAAGCGGGGTCCGTCGGCACGCATCCAGGTACGCGTGTGGACGGTCCTCGAGCGCCCGCTCTAGCTGCGGTCCTCGATCTCCCAGAGGTGATCGAGGGTGTGCCACATCGCGCGGCGCACGAAGTAGCGCGGCTTCCAGCGGAGGCCGCCGCGCGGCCCTTTCGCCGGGATCTCACCGCGCGCTGACGCCGCGAGCGCCTCGCGGACGGCGGCGCGCTCGGCCGTAAGATCGCTGCCCTTGCTCTTGAAAGGCGCGCCGAGCCCGGAGAGGTACGCGAGCTCGGCCTCGTAGACGTGCGCCGCGATCTTGTCGAGCGTCCGGCCGCCACCGCGCGGGCCCTTCGCCAGCGCCTTGCCTCTGGCCTTCGCGACGGTCGCGTCGAACGCGCGCCAGCACACGTCGAGCGCCGCGTACAGGCGCGCAAGGTCCGCGTCGCCGACCTTCGCCGCGTCGATCTTGGCCGGCACGCCGGGAGCGCCGAAGTCGGTCGTTGCGTTGCCGCCGGTGCGCTCGACAACGTGCAGGTCGGATATGTCCTTCGGCGGGGCGAAGCCGAGCTTCTTCGCGATCCGCGCGTAGCGGGGCGCGTACGCGAGGAGCGCGGCGAGCGCCTCGCCCTCGTCCTTTCCGGAGCGCGCCCAACCCGGCCAGTCGGCGGCGCTCGCGAAGACGCGCTTGGTGCCGCGCTCGATGATCACGCCTATCGTCGGCATCCGCATGAACGCTAACCCAGCGCTCGTCGCGGCGGCGCTGCTCTTCCTCTTCATCATGCTCGAGGGCCGCTCGCGGGTCGGCGACGCGGCGCGTTCGCTCGCGGCGGGCGGCGATGACGCCGGGTCGACGCGTCGCATCGGGATCGCCTTCGTGCTCTCCGCGAACGCGTTCATCATCTCGTCGCTCCTGGCGGTCACCGGCATCGGGGCGTTCGACGAGGGCATCGCGCGGGCCGGGGTGGTGGTGATGCTCGCCGGGATGGCGCTCCGCCTATGGTCGGCGCGCGTGCTCGGCGCGTCGTACACGCGCACGCTGCGTGTGGCCGCGACGCAGCGTCTGGTGCGCGCCGGGCCCTACCGCGTCGTCCGCCACCCCGGCTACGCCGGCTCGATCCTGATGTGGACGGGCGCGGCGATCGCGTCCGGGGATGTGCTCGGTGTGGTCGTCATCGTGTTCGTGACGGTGCGCGCCTACACCCTGCGCGTCCGCGCCGAGGACCGCATGCTCAAGGCGCGCTTCGGACCCGAGTACGACGACTACGCGCGCCGCGTCCGCGGGCTCGTGCCGTTCGTCTTCTGACCGTACAATCGCGTCGATGCGCTCCAGCCGAGGGTCCACGTACCGAATCCCGCGCTAGCCGGCGTCCGCAGGACGTCGGCGTGCGACAGCGCGGTCCAAATACACCCTCGGAGTTCCTGAAATGAGACAGACGAACCTCTTTGGGCGCACGCTCCGCGAGGCGCCAACAGACGCGACGACACCCGGGACACAGCTCATGCTGCGCGCCGCGATCGCGCGGCCCCTCGCCGCTGGCCTCTACACCTGGCTGCCGCTCGGCTTCCGCGTCGCGCGCAAGGTCGAGCAGATCATCCGCGAGGAGCAGGACCGCATCGGCGCGCAGGAGATCCGCATCCCGGTCATCACCCCGGCCGAGTACTGGAAGGAGACCGGGCGCTGGGACGCCCTCGAGCCGGTCACGTTCCGCACGAAGGATCACGGCGGCCGCGAGTACATGATCGGATACACCCACGAGGAGCTCGTGATGCATCACGCGCGCAACGAGATCCTCTCGTACCGCCAGCTGCCGACGATGGTCTATCACTTCCAGGAGAAGGGTCGGGACGAGGAGCGGCCGCGCGCGGGCCTGCTGCGCGTCCGCGAGTTCGTGATGAAGGACGCGTACTCGATCGACCGCGACTGGGAGGGTCTCGACAAGCAGTACTGGGCGCAGCACGGCGCGTACACGCGCACGTTCGAGCGGATGGGGCTCAAGGCGATCAGCGTCGAGAGCGACACCGGCAACATGGGCGGCGACGTCGCGCACGAGTTCCAGGTCCTCACCGAGGTCGGCGAGGATCGCATCGTCATCTGCCCGAAATGCGACTACAAGGCCAACATGGAGAAGGCGACGCGGCGGATCCCGGACCAGACGTCCACTGCCACGGTCCCGGCGCGATCGGCAATCGCCACTCCAGGGGCAAAGACGATCGACGATCTCGTCTCATCGCTCGGGCTGAAGGCGGATTCGTTCCTCAAGACGATGGTGTACCGCGACAGCTCCGGCGGTCGCGTTCTCGTGACGCTTCCGGGCGACCGCGAAGTGAACGAGCCGAAGCTCCGCAAGATCCTTGGCGTTAGCGCGCTGAAGCTCGAGCCCATGGGTCCGATCGCAGGTTTCCTCGGGCCCGTTGACTTCAGCGCGAGCCAGAAACTGCTGGACACGAGCGTCATCAAGGGCAAGCCGTACATCACCGGCGCGAACAAGGTCGACACGCATCTCAAAGATGTCGTGTTCGACCGCGACTTCACGGTGGACAAGGTCGTCGACGTGCACGACGTGCGCGAGGGCGACGCCTGCCCAAAGTGCGGCACGGCCGTCACGATCCGCCGCGGGGTCGAGGTGGGGAACATCTTCAAGTTCGGCCCCTACTACGCGGACAAGATGAACGCGACGTTCGAGGCCGAGGACGGCACGCGCAAGCCGCTCATGTTCGGCTCGTACGGCATCGGCATCGGCCGCGCCGTGCAGACCATCATCGAGACCAGCCACGACGACAAGGGCATCGTCTGGCCGCCGGCCGTCGCGCCGTTCCACGCGCACGTCCTCGCACTGGCGACGAACGACGACGCGGTCCGCGCGCACGCGGACGCGCTCGTGCAGGAGCTCGAGGCGGCCGGCCTCGAGGTGCTGTACGACGACCGCAACGAGTCCGCGGGCGTGAAGTTCGCCGACGCGGATCTCATCGGCATCCCGTTCCGGCTCACCGTCTCGAAGCGCACGCTCAAGGAGAACGCGGTCGAGCTCAAGGCGCGCATCGAGGAGAAGGGCACGCTCGTCCCGCGCGACGAGATCACGAAGAAGATGCGCGCGGTCATCGGGGAGCGGCGTCGCCCGTGACCGCGAAGAAGGTCGAGACGCGCGAGGTGCAGCCGGCCGTCCAGGGCGAGCCGGAGCAGTCGCTCGAGCAGTCGCTCCGGCCGCGCCGTCTTTCCGACGACGAGTACATCAACCAGGAGAAGGTCAAGGCGAATCTGCGGATCCTCATCGAGGCCGCGAAGGCGCGGAAGGAGCCGCTCGAGCACGTCGCGCTGCACGGGCCGCCGGGGGTGGGTAAGACGAGCCTCGCGAACGTCATCGCGAACGAGCTCGGCGTTGGCATTCGCGTCACGAGCGGTCCCGCGCTCGAGCGCCAGGCGGACGTGGCCGCGATCCTCACGAACCTCGAGCCGGGCGAGGTCCTCTTCGTCGACGAGATCCACCGTCTGCCGCGCATCGTCGAGGAGGTGCTCTACCCGGCGATGGAGGAGTTCCACCTCGACATCGTCATCGGCAAGGGCCCCGGCGCGCGCACGCTTCGCCTCCCGCTCCCGCGCTTCACGCTCATCGGCGCGACCACGCGCATCGGACGACTTTCGTCGCCCTTGCGCGACCGCTTCGGCGCTATCTACCGTCTCGACCTGTTCGATGCCGCCTCGCTCGAGAGGGTCGTGACGCGGTCCGCGCGCATCCTCGGCGTCACCATCGACGCCGCGGCGGCGCACGAGATCGCACGGCGCTCGCGCGGCACCCCGCGCATCGCGAACCGCCTGCTCAAGCGCGTGCGCGACTTCGCGCAGGTGAAGCACGATGGCAAGGTGAGCGTCGCCGTCGCGAAGGAGGCGCTCGCCGCGCTCGACGTCGACGAGCAGGGTCTCGACGATGACGACCGCCGCCTGCTCAGCGCGATCATCGACAAGTTCTCCGGCGGGCCGGTCGGCCTCGAGACGCTCGCGGCCGCGGTGTCCGACGACGCCGAGACCATCGAGGACGTCTTCGAGCCGTACCTGCTCCAGCAGGGCTACCTCAAGCGCACGCCGCGCGGCCGCGTCGCGACGGAGCGCGCGTACAAGCACCTCGGTCGCACGCCGTCGACATCCGCGGCCAGTCTCTGGGAGGACGCGCAGGGACCGGAGTCGTGAGCGCGGACGGTGGCCGCTTCGCGCTGGGGCGCGCCATCGTCGAGAACGAGCTGGTCCTCCACTACCAGCCGATCGTTCGCGTCTCCGATCGCGCCCTCGTCGCGGTCGAGGCCCTCGTGCGCTGGCGCCATCCCGAGCGCGGCATCCTGCCGCCGTCCGAGTTCGTGCCGGCGATCGAGCGCGCCGGGCTCGCGCGCGAGCTCACGCTCTGGGTGCTGCGCGAGGCCATCCTTCAGACCGCGGTGTGGCGCCGCGACGGGGAGCCGCTCGTCGTGGGCGTGAACCTCTCACCCGAGAACCTGCGCGACGCGCATTTCCGCCGCTTCCTCGACATCACGCTGCGCGCCGTCGGCGCGCCGGATCTCCTCATCGCCGAGCTGCCCGCCGCCACGCTCACGTCGCCGGAACAGCTCGAGAGCCTGCAGCGCATGCGCGACAAGCGCATCCGCGTCGCGATCGACGACCTCGTCGCGCCGGCGAACCTCGACGACGTCCCCGCCGACCTGGTGAAGATCGGCCGCGCACTCACCGCGCGGCTCGCGTTCGACGACCGCGCGGTGCAGGACGCACGCGCCATCACCGCGGCAGCGCACGCGCTCGGTCGGACGGTGACCGTCGTGGGTGTCGAAGACGACCTCGCGTGGCGCCGCGTCCAGGACTCGGGGTGCGATCAGGTGCAGGGATTCGTCATATCGCCCGCACTTTCGACAGCCGATCTCGACGCCTGGCGGCACCGACGGTAGTGAGACAATTGAGGCGGACGCGTTAGGAGGACCGACATGACCGAAGAGACCAAGAAGGACGAGAAGGCGAGGACGCCGATCGTCGCCGAGGCGGAGAAGCAAGAGGCGATCCTGAACGCGCTCCAGTCGGTGCTCGACCCCGAGATCGGGCTGTCGGTGATCGACCTCGACCTGATCCGCGAGGTGCAGTTCACGCCCGAGGAGGCCGAGGTCCGGATGGTACTAACGACCCCCTTCTGCCCATACGGACCCATGCTCATCAACCAGATCCAATCGGTGTCGGAACAGGCGGCCGAGATGCCCGTTAAGGTCACCGTGCTCCCGGACCGCTGGGAACCGCCACCGTGGCTGCGCTAGCACCGAAGCCGCGCGACCGCATCCACTTCGCGGTCAAGTTCGCCGCAGGCGCGATGCGCGTCGCCGCGTTCCTTGTCGCGCTCCTCACCATCGGCGGGGCGGTCGCGCTCTTCAACCTGTCGAGCATCCCGGGTGCGCAGAACCTTTCGATCGAGCCGCTCGTGGCCGTCGCCGTCGCGACGTTCGCCGTCGTCCTCGCCCTCATCCTCGCGCTCATCCTGTGGGGCTTCGCCGACGGCCTCGTGCTCCTCGCCGACGTCGATGACGCCCAGCGCGCCACGCAGCGGCAGATCGCCGATGTGATCCTGGCGCAGCGCACCGAGCGCGGACCGTTCCACGCGGAGACGGTCGCCGCGAAGGACAAGAGCTCCCTCTAGCGGCGGATCTCGAGGAGCTCGACCTCGAAGAGGAGCGTCGCGTTCGGCGGGATGGCGCCGCCCGCGCCGCGCTCGCCGTACCCAAGCTCCGGCGGGATGGTGAGCCGGCGCGTCTCGCCCTTCTTCATGCCCTGCAGCCCCTGCTCCCATCCGGCGATGACGCGGCGCTGACCGAGCGTGACCTCGAAGGGCGCACGGCCGCGGCTCGAGTCGAACTGCTTTCCGTCGGTGAGCGTGCCGGTGTAGTGGACGACGAGGCGGTCACCGTCCTTCGCACCGTCGCCGGTCCCGGGCTTCACCGTCTCGATCTTCACGGGCATCGCGGCCAGTGTGACGCTTTCGTGGCGACGCGTCGCTGCGCGGTCAAGACTCGAGCAGGATCCGCACGACGGTGTGCTGGGGTCGCTCGCCCGCCGCACGAAGCGGGAAGCCGAGATAGCTCCCGCGCACGATGGCCCAGTCGCGGACGCGCGACGCGTCGAGCCCAGCGCTCGCGAACAGCGCGATGCGTCGCTGGACGCTCGCGCGGTCCGGTACGTGACCGATCGGGTTCCAGAGCAGCGTCACGACGTCGTACTCGCGCTCACCGAGCATCGGCTTCGGATCGATGGCGATCCAACGCACGTCGTGCCGCAGGAGATTGTGGTGGTGGAGATCGCCGTGCACGAGCACGTCGTCGCGCGGCGTGAGCGCGGCGTACCGACGCTGCGCCTCGGCGACGAGCGGATGTCCCGCGACGTGCGCGAGCCACGTCGGCACGCGATCCGCGACGCGCTCGAACGGCGACGGCGGCGCCGGTCGCCAGAGCAGTCGCGCTACGTCCAACGCCGCGCGCAGCGCGTCGTCGTCATCGAGATCGGTCACGTCGTGACCCGGGCGCGCGCGCTCGATGAGGAGCGCACGGCGCCGCGCGTCGTGGCGCAGCAGTCGTGGCGCACCCCGGCCGTCCCAGAGTCGCAGGGCGTCCGCCTCGAACAGCGATTCATCGTCTGAAGGGAGAGAGACCTTGAGGACCGCGTCATCACCGGCCGGCGCGACGAACGAATGGCGCACCGGATACGGCTCGCCGAGCCGCAGGCCCCACTCGCGCGCGACCTCTTGGGCGGTCGCGACCGGTCCGGTGGCCCCGGAACGCTTTAGCTCGCTTGTTCGGTCGCTGGCCAATCGATTACGCCCGAACTCACGTTAGAGCAGGGGATGACCCCTCGGAAGGCGGCCACGCGGCGCCACGCCCACCAGGTCATGAGCGCCCGGCGCATGCCTGGGCCGGTCCAGCGCGCGCGGCATCGGGCGTCTCGACTCGTTCCCTTCTCGGGCGGCCTCGCATCGGTGCTGCTCGGGCTCGCCGCCGCGGTCGGTGTCACGGCGGTGGCCGTGATCGCCGCGTTCGCGGCCGACCTGCCATCGGCGCAGGACCTTGCGACGATCCCGGTGCCGCAGACCACACGCATCTACGACCGCACCGGCGAGCATCTGCTCTACACCCTCGAGGACGAACGCCGCGACCTCGCGCCGCTCGCGTCGATCCCCAAGCAGCTCCAGCAGGCGACGATCGCGATCGAGGACCGCTCGTTCTGGTCGAACCCCGGCATCGACGTCGGCGGCATCCTCCGCGCCGCCACGGCGAACGCGCGCAGCGGCGGGATCAGCCAGGGCGGCTCGACCATCACCCAGCAGCTCATCAAGACGCGGCTGCTGAGTGACGAGCCGACGCTCACACGGAAGATCAAGGAAGCGCTGCTGGCGATCGAAGTCACGCGGGCATTCTCGAAAGACCAGATCCTCGAGATGTACCTGAATCAGATCTACTACGGCCAGCAGGCCTACGGCGTCCGCGCCGCCGCCGCCACGTACTTCGGCGTCGGGGATCTCTCGCAGCTGACGCTCGGGCAGATCGCGCTGCTCGCCGGCCTGCCGCAGCAGCCCTCCGCGTACGACCCGACGCAGAACCCTGACGCGGCGCGGGCGCGTCGCAGCGCGGTGCTCGACGCGATGGTCGACATGGACGTCATCACCCCTGAGGCCGCGGACGCGGCCGACGCAGAGCCGATCGTCGTGAAGCCCGCATCAACGGCGATCGCCGCGCCGCACTTCGTCTTCCGCGTGCGCGAGCAGCTCGTGAACGAGCTCGGGCAGAAGGCCGCGTACCAGGGCGGCTTCACCGTCCTCACGACGCTCGACTGGAACATGCAGCAGCTCGCGGAGAAGGAAGTGAAGGACCACGTCGACGGACTGAAGGCGAACAACGTGAACAACGCCGCGCTGGTCACGATGGATCCGTCGACCGGTGAGGTGCTCGCCTACGTCGGCTCGTACGACTACTACGGCCACACGCCGACGATGCAGGGCGACTACGACCACGCCGGGATCGCCTACCGTCAGCCGGGCTCGACGTTCAAGCTCTTCACGTATCTGGCGGGTATGCAAAAGCTCGGGCTCACCGCGTCGTCGCGCCTCTTCGATATCGAGTGGACGCAGGACGCGGGCACCTCGTCGCAATACCACCCCCGCGACGCGACGCTGCAGCAGCACGGACCGGTGACGCTCCGCCAGTCGCTGCGCGAATCGCTGAACCTGCCGGCGCTGCAGGTGACGCGCGCCGTGGGCGTCGACTCGATCATCGACATGGTCCATCAGCTCGGCATCCAGCGCGACTGGGATCGCGAGAAGCTCGGTCTGGCCTTCGGCATCGGCGCGGGCGAGATGCGCCTCACCGACATGGCGAGCGCCTATCAGGTGATCGCGAACATGGGCGTCCGCATCGAGCCGACGATGATCCTGCGGATCACCGACCACGACGGGAAGGTCGTGCGGGACTTCTCGCGACCCGAAGGCCGCCGCGTCATCGACCAGCGGCTCGCTTGGATCATGACCGACATCCTCAAGGACAACACCGATCCGAACGGCTCGTTCGTGTTCGGGCCGTGGACCAACATCGGCCGACCGGCCGCGCTGAAGACCGGCACGACCGACAGCCTCCAGGACGTGCTCGCGATCGGCTTCACACCCACGCGCCTCACCGCGATCTGGATGGGGAACTCGGACAACACCGAGATGACCGGCATCTCGTCGGCGCTCGGGCCGGGCGTCCTGTGGCGCGACTACATGAAGACCGTCGTCGGCGGCCTTCCGCCGGACTGGTACCCGCGACCCGCGGGTATCGTCGACCGCGTGGTGTGCGTGAACCCGAGCCTCTACGGCGGCAACGGCTCCGGCGAGCTGCCCGGGCCGAACTGCCCCGCGAGCTTCCGCATGACCGAGCACTACGTCGACGGCACGCAGCCGACCACCGACGACCGCGCCTTCTACACCAGCTGCGGCATCAAGCTCGTCGCGCCGTTCGCGGACTGGCAGAAGGACTACGACCGCTGGGCCGCGTCCGCGGCCGCCGGCGGCCAGAGCTACGGGCGCTACAGCTGGACGCTGTGCGGCTTCGCGAAGCAGAGCGCCTCGCCGTCGCCGACGGTACCGCCGACGCAGCCCGCGATCACCCCGAGGCCGACCCCGACACCCCGCAAGCGCAAGTAGCGGCGGCGGCGCCGCTCAGCGCCGCGTCTTCTTCGCCGG
>DASQIF010000283.1:0-1973 GCA_035631715.1 Candidatus Acidiferrales bacterium | reverse complement strand
CGCATGGAAGGCGGCTTCACCCGCTAGTCAGTCGGTCGGGATCTGCTTCGTGTCGCCGGTGAGCGACCCAAGGCGCTGCGTGTAGATCTTGGCCCACGTGCGATCGGCGACGATCTTGAGCAGCGCGGTGTTGACGAAGTCAAGGAATCCGGTGCGGTCGCCCGCCGCCGTCTTCTTGATGCCGATACCGAGCCGGTCGTCGGTGAACGGCTTCACGACGACCTTCATGCTCGGATCCTTCGCGACGATCGCGACGAGCACCAGCTCGTCCGCGGTGATCGCGTCGGCCGCTCCGGATGCGAGCGCCTGCTGGCAGAACTCGAGCGTGTCGAGCAGCAGGATCTTCGCGCCGTTGTTGGTGATCTTGCGGATGTTGTCGACGGCGGTCGAGCCGCGCACGGCGCACACGGTCTGCTCGCCGCTCGCGACGTCGGAGAGATCCTTGATCTGATCGTTCGTCTTCTTCACCAGGAGACGCTGGCCCGTCTTGAGGTACGTATCCGACAGGTCGATGACCTTCTTCTGATCGTCGGTGATCACGAGACCGGCGAGGGTGATGTCGGCCTGGTTGCTCGTGAGCGCCGAGACGCGCGTGGACGCGTCGACCGAGACCCACTCGATGTGCGTCTCCGGATCGTCGTTCGGACCCCAGATCGCCCGAGCGATCTCGCGCGCGATGTCCGGCTCCAGGCCCTGATAGGTCGCGCCGCTGCGTGAGCTCATCGGCGCGGCGTCGTCGCGCACCGCGCTGCGGATCTTCCCCTTCGTCTGGAGCGCGTACTCATAGGTGCTGAGCTCGAAACGTGGGCGCGTCGTCGTCGGAGCCGCGGTGAGCGTGGGCGTCGGCGTCGGTGACGGCGACGGCGTCGCTTGCTGGAGGAAGCACCCGGTGAACGTGAACGCCGCGATGATGAGGACCGCGGCGCGCGATCGCGCGCTCCGACCGATCACACGATGAGCCTAGGCGCTAGCCTCGCCGCGTGCAGGATCACTTCGGTCCCGCTCGCGACGCGCTCGCGTCGGCGCGTTTCCGCGCCGGTGTGTTCGTCCGCTCGACCGACGGCGAGACGCTTCTCGAGCAGGACGCCGACGCCGCGTACCCGTCGGCGTCCGTGATCAAGGTGCCGCTGCTGATGACGCTGTACGCCGACGCCGCCCAGGGCCGCATCGACGTCGAGCGTCAAGTGGACGTGGGGGAGCGCGTCGACGGCTCCGGCATCCTGCGGGATCTGCGCGACGTCGCTGCCTTGTCGCTGCGCGACCTCGGGGCGCTCACCATCGGCCTCTCCGACAACACCGCGACGAACCGCCTCATCGAGGTCGTCGGCGTCGAGCGCGTGGCCGCGCGCCTGGAGGAGTGGGGCTGCCAGAAGACCGCGCTGCGGCGGCGGATGTACGACTTCGAAGCGGCCAAGCGCGGGCTCTAGAACGTCGCGACGGCGCGAGAGATGGTCATGCTTCTCGAGCGGCTCGTCGCCGGTGGATCCGGCGGCCGCGCCGCGTCGGACAGCGTGCTCGCGCTCATGGAGCGCTGCCAGGACGACACCAAGCTGCGCCGTTACCTGGCGCCGGACGCGAAGGTCCCGAGCAAGAGCGGCACGCTGGAGCACTCACGTAACGACGTCGCGGTATTCCGCGGGCCGGCGCGTGTCGTGTGCGCCGCGGTGTTCACGAGCGACGTCGACGATCACCTCGCGGCCGACCACGTCCTGGGGCTCATCGGCCGAGGCGCTGCCCTCGCGGCCGGTATGGCCGTGCCAGCGCTGCCGTTCACGCCGTTCGCCACCGCGCGCGATTGAGCGCGGGGGCGTGTCGAGAAGGGCGGACGCCGAGCGTCGTACCCAGTGGAGGCCGGACGCGACGGCGCGGTCCTCACATTCCAAGGAGGCGTAGCAATGCCCGCATACCTGCTCGCGTATCACGGCGGCAAGATGCCGGAGTCCAAGGAAGAGCAGACCAAGGTGATGGCGGCC
>DASQIF010000282.1:0-3028 GCA_035631715.1 Candidatus Acidiferrales bacterium | reverse complement strand
CGCGTCGTAGTCCTTGAGGTCGTAGCCGAACAGCGGGAACGACTCGATGAACGAGCCGCGGCCGGCCATGATCTCGGCGCGTCCGCCGGAGATGAGATCGACCGTCGCGAACTGCTCGAAGACGCGCACCGGATCGTCGGAGGAGATCACGTTGACCGCGCTGGTGAGGCGGATCCGCTTCGTCCGGGCCGCGGCCGCCGCGAGCACGACCGCGGGCGCCGACACGATGAAGTCGGGCCGGTGATGCTCGCCGACGCCGAAGACATCGAGGCCGATGCGGTCGGCCAGCTCGATCTCCTCGAGCAGGTTTCGCATGCGCTCCTCGGCGGTGATGCGACCGCCGCTCGTCTCGGGTGTGAGCTCACCGAAGGTGTAGAGGCCGATCTCCATCATCGTCCGAACACCGACCGGCTTAGGATGATTCCCTCATGACGGAGACGATCGCCGCACCGCAGCGCGCCGCGCTCGAGCCGCCGTGGAAGCAGCACTTCCGCGCGCCACGGATCATGTTCCCGTCCTGGGCGCGCGACGACGCCGACCGCCTCCTGTTCCTCACGAACGCCAGCGGCAAGTTCGAGGTCCATACCTGGGACCGTCGCACGGGAGCAACGAAGCAGCTGACCGACCGCAGCGAGGGTACGGGCTACCGCGTCCCGGCGCGCCTCGAGCCCGACGGGAGGCGCGTGTGGTGGTTCGACGACGCGAAGGGAAACGAGCTCGGCCGCTGGGTCCGCGTGCCGTTCGAGGGCGGCGCGCCCGAAGAGATGACCCCGGAGCTCGAGCCGGCGTACAGCGCGTGGCTCGCGCTCGGCACCGGCTTCGCGGTGATCGGGCGCTCACGGAGCGATGAGGGCACGACCGCGTATCTCCGTCGCGAGGGGAAGCCGCTCGTGAAGCTGTATGCGCACCCGCAGAGCGCGAGCATCGGCGACCTCTCACGTGACGAGCGGTGGTTCGTCCTCTCGCACTCCGAGCACGGCGACTCACGCAATCGCGCGCTCCGCGTGCTCGACCTCGAGGGGAAGACGATCGCGGACAAGTGGGACGGTGAGAAGAAGGGTCTCGAGTCCGGCCGCTGGTCGCCGGTGAAGGGTGACGGCCGGCTCATCGTCCTGCACGAGCGCACCGGCGTCGCGCGTCCGATCGTCTGGGACGTGCCGAACGACCGCGAGACGGACGTCGCGCTCGACCTGCCGGGCGAGGTGAGCGCCGAGTGGTATCCCGACGCGAAAGCGCTGCTCATCTCGCACGACCACCGTGGCCGCACCGAGCTCTATCGCTACGACCTCGCGACGCGAGCGGCGACGAGGCTCGACACCGAGCGCGGCACGATCGCCGGCGCCCGCGTGCGGCCTGACGGACAGGTCTGGTACATGCTCGACCGCTCGTCGGAGCAGCCCGTGGTTCGCGCGGTCGGCGGTGACGTCGTCCTTCGTCCCACCGGCGCGCCCGCGCCGCGTGGCGTCGCCTACCGCGACGCGGACGTCGAGGGCATCCACGTGTTCGTGGCCGAGCCACCTGGGAAGGGTCCGCATCCGACGTACTTCTTCATCCACGGCGGACCGTCGGCGCACGACCGCGACTCCTTCTCGCCGACCGTGCAGGCGTGGGTCGACCACGGGATCGCGGTGGTGATGGTGAACTACCGCGGATCGAGCGGGTACGGGAAGGCCTGGCGCGACGCGATCGTCGGACGGCCAGGTCTCACCGAGCTCGAGGACATCGCGAAGGTGCAGGACTGGGCGGTCCGCAGCGGCATCGCCGATCCGAAGCGGACGCTCTTCGGCGGCGGCTCGTGGGGCGGCTATCTCACGCTGCTCGCGCTCGGCACGCAGCCCGAGCGATGGGCCCTCGGGATCGGCATCGTGCCGATCGGCGACTACATCGCCGCGTTCGAGGACGAGATGGAGCCGCTGAAGCGTTACGACGCGGCGCTCTTCGGCGGTTACCCGAACGACGTCCCCGACAGCTACCGCCGCTCGAACCCGCTGACCTACGCCGAGAACGTACGCGCGCCGATGTTCCTGCTCGTCGGACAGAACGACCCGCGCTGCCCGTCACGCAGCGTCGACGTGTACGAGGAGCGCCTGCGGGAGTTGGGGAAGCCGTACGAGGAGTACCGCTACGACGCGGGGCACGGCTCACTGAAGATCGACGAATCGCTGAACCAGGTCGCGATGGAGATCGATTTCGTCGCGAAGCATCTGGGGACGACGCCCGCGCGCTGATGCGCTTCGATCCCGGGCGCGGCCGCGTCATCGCAGCGCCACCCCTGAGCGGACGCGGGAGCTGGGCCGGCGCGCCCGGCGCATGGCGCGAGGGGAGCGATCTCTTCGTGACGTACCGCGTTCGCCGCCCGCCGCCGCTGCGCGGCTACGAGATGCACGTCGCCGTCCTGCGGGGCGACCGTCTCGAGCGCCTCGCGTCGATCAACAAAGACGCGCTCGGAGCCGAGTCGATCGAGCGGAGCGCTCTGGTGCGCGTCGAGGACGAGTGGCGTCTCTATGTCAGCTGCGTGGACAAGGCCGATCGCAAGTGGCGGATCCTGCTGCTTCGCGCGGCAGCCGTCGATCGCTTCGACGCTGCCGACGCTCAGATCGCGCTGCATCCCGGCCCCGCCGGCATGTCCGCGGTGAAGGATCCGTGGCTTCGTCGCGTCGGGGACGAGTGGCGCATGTTCGTGTCGTGCGCACGCCGGGTCGACGATCCGGCGCTGCATGCCACCGGTGACGCGCTGGCGACGGGCCTGGTGCGATCGGAGAGCGGTCTCGCGACGAGCGCCGACGGGATCGCGTGGCGGTGGCGCAACATCGTGTTCTCGCCGAGCGAGGGCGGATGGGACAGGGCGACCGCGCGGCTCACGACGGCGTGGCGCGCCGGCGACGGATGGTCGGCGTACTACGACGGCGCCGCGTCGATCGCGGAGAACTACGAGGAGCGCTGCGGCCTCGCGCGGAGCCCGGATCTCGTCACGTGGGAGCGCGTGAGCGCGGACGGTCCCGCTGTCGGTACGGCGCGGGGCGCCGGC
>DASQIF010000281.1:0-2344 GCA_035631715.1 Candidatus Acidiferrales bacterium | reverse complement strand
GGAAGAGCGCGAGCTCGCGATCATCACCGAGTACCTGCCGAAGCAGCTCGACGAGGGCGAGATCCGCGCGATCGTGTCGCGCGTCGTGAGCGAGACCGGTGCAGCCGGCCCGCGCGACATGGGCAAGGTCATGCCGAAGGTGCTGGCCGAGACGAAGGACCGCGCCGACGGCAAGCAGGTCGCGGGCATCGTGCAGGCCGCGCTCAAGGAGGGCGTAGAACGGTGACCAGCCCCGCGCAGATCACGATCCTCATACCCGACCCCGACGAAATGATGTTCGTCACCGGGCCCAGCGATACGAACATCGAGCGCCTCGAGCGCGAGTTCGAGGTGAAGATCGTCTCGCGCGGGGCGGAGCTGCGCATCAGCGGGGCGCCGGCGGCGGTCGCGCGTGTCGGCGAGCTCGTGGGCGCGATGCGCACCATCGCCGAACGAGACGAGCCGCTGCGCAAGCCGGCCCTCGAGCGGCTCATCGGCGACGCGAAGGACTCGTCCGTCGGCACACCGGAGCAGCTGCGCGACGTCGTCGCGACGACGGTCCGGGGCAAGCGCATCGCGCCGCAGTCCGTCAATCAACGCACGTACGTCGACGCGATCCGCAAACACGATCTCGTCTTCGGTGTCGGCGTTGCCGGCACGGGAAAAACTTTTTTGAGCGCAGCGATGGGCGTCGCAGCGCTCCGCGACCGCAAGGTCGCGCGTCTCATCCTCACGCGGCCCGCGGTCGAGGCCGGCGAACGACTCGGTTTCCTCCCCGGTGACATCACCGAGAAGATCGATCCGTACCTGCGCCCGCTGTACGACGCGCTCTACGAGTTCATGCCGATGGAGCGCTTCCTGCGCGCGCGCGAGCGCAATGAGATCGAGGTCGCGCCGCTCGCGTTCCTGCGCGGCCGCACGCTGAACGAGGCGTTCATCATCCTCGACGAGGCGCAGAACACCACGACCGCGCAGATGAAGATGTTCCTCACGCGTCTCGGCTACGGGTCGCAGGCCGTCGTGAACGGCGATGTCACGCAGATCGACCTCGAGCGCGGCCAGCAGTCCGGGCTCATCGCCGCGCGCGAGATCCTGAACGGCGTCGAGGGCATCGTGTTCGTCGATTTCGACGAGAAGGACGTGGTCCGGCACGAGCTCGTGGCGCGGATCGTCCGGGCGTACGATCGCTTCGAGAAGAGGCAGACGCCGTGATCCGCCGCTTCACTCCGGCGCCACGCGTGCGGGACTTCCGAGCCGCGCTCGGGCAGTCGCGCACCCGCATGTGGACGTTCGTCATCGCCACCGGGCTGCTCACCGCGATCGCGCTCCTGCTCGCTCCGCCCTCGGTCGTCACGTACAACGTCGGCGCGGTCGCAGCGCAGTCGGTGCGGGCGGCGCGCTCGGTGTCGTTCGTCTCCGAGTCCCTCACCGAGGCCGAGCGCGACCGCGCCGCGAAGGCCGTCCCGGTCCAGTACGCACCCAACCCCTCGGTGCTCGCGAACTCGCGCGACCGCCTCGCCCAGGGGATCGCGTCGATCTCGCGCGTGCGCGGCGATCCGACGCTGTCGCGCGATCAGAAGGTCGCGGCCGTACAGCGGCTGTCCGAGGTGACGCTCGCGCCGCAGGTCGCCGCGGACGTCATCGACATGACCGCCGCGGAGTGGGACGCCGTCTCAAAGGAGCTCGACAACACGCTGCGCAGCCTGTACGGGCAGGGCATCCGCGCCGAGCAGCTCGACCTGGTGAAGGCCGATGCGGGTAAGGCGCTGCCACCGGCGTGGAGCGATCGTCAGAAACGCGTCGCGACGGAGATCGTCAAGCAATACCTCGACGCGAACGTCGTGCCGGATACCGTCGCGACGTCCGTCGCGCAGCAGGCCGCGCGCGCGACGGTCGCGCCGGTGCAGGTCCAGGTCGTCGCGGGCGAGACCGTCATCCGCGAGGGCAGCGTCGTGTCCGCCCTCGACGTCGAGAAGCTGCGCGCGCTCGGTCTGGTCAGCGCCGGCATCGACTGGCCCGGAGCGGTCGGGCTCATCATCTGGGCGATCCTCGTCGCCGGCGTCCTCGGCCTCTTCGTCGAGCGCTACGCGACCGACGCCTGGAACGACGATCGCCGGCTGATCCTCATCGCGCTCGCGCTGCTCGCGGTGACGGTCGTGACGCGCGCCTTCGTCCCGGGCCACACGCTCCTCGTCTATCTCATCCCGTACGCCGCGACGGCGATGACGCTCACGGTGCTCGTGTCGGGACGCGCCGCGATCGCCACGCAGATCGCGGGCGCGCTGCACGCCGGGATCATGTCCGGCCAGGTCGAGCTCGTCGCATACGTGCTCGTGCCCGCGCTCCTCGGCATGGCCGCGGTGCG
>DASQIF010000280.1:0-4142 GCA_035631715.1 Candidatus Acidiferrales bacterium | reverse complement strand
CTTGCCGCGAAGCGGCGGCGCCTTGCGCACCGGCCGCTGGAGGATCTCGACCATCGCGCCGGTCGTCTCGAGGACGGCCTCGACCTCGTCGCGCGACCAGTCGTCGGTGTCCAGCACGTGGCGTCTCGACCACTTCATGCGCGGCTCCCTTCGGACGCCTGAACGGGGGCCCCTGCCCCCGCCTCAGCTTTCGTCACGAGCTCGACCTCATCGCGGCCGTCCACCTCGACCAGGTGGACGCGGACGTCGTCGGTCGGCTTCGTCGGCACGTTCTTCCCCACGAAATCGGCGCGGATCGGGAGCTCGCGGTGGCCGCGGTCGACGAGGACCGCGAGCCGCATCGCGCGCGGGCGTCCGTAGTCGACGAGCGCGTCGAGCGCGGCGCGGATGGTGCGGCCGGTGAAGAGGACGTCGTCGACCAGGACGACCACGCGGTCGTCCACCGAGAAGTCGATCGCCGATTCGTGCACGACCGGTGCGTAGCCGATGCGCGTCAGGTCGTCGCGGTAGAGGGTGATGTCGAGCGAGCCGAGCGGCACGGCGACGTGCTCATGCGCCTGCACCGCGTCCCGTAGGCGTGTCGCGAGCACGTCGCCGCGCGAGCGGATGCCGACGATGGCGAGGTGCGAGAGGTCGTGGTCGCGCTCGACGATCTCGTGAGCGATGCGGGAGACCGCACGACGGACGTCGTCGGCGCCGAGCAGGACCGTGCGCGTGTCAGGCATACGCCTTGCCCCTTCCCGGCCTCACAGGACCGGTCGTTAAAGGTGGAAGCGCTTGCGTGAGTCTAGCGGGACGGTGATGAGCGCGCGCGCAGGTCCTAGCGTGGTCGGGGTGCGTGTGGTGCTTGCGATCGCCGGCGTCGCGGCCTTCGCCGCCGTCGCGGTGATGGCCACCTCCGCGCGGTCGTCACCCGACGCGCAGAGCGTCGCCGCGGCGGCGGTCCCGGCGCCGCGCGTCACGGCCGATCCCGCCTCCTTCACCCGGGTGGATGCACAGGTCGAACGCGGTCGCGTCGCGAGCGACGACCGCACCGACCGTCGCCGGATCGTCGTGCGCGGGCTGCGCCTTCCCATCGACGGCGTCGGGCTCCCCGACGACCCCGACCTCCTGCCCAACGCGCCGCGCGATTACCGCGGCGGCTACCACGAAGGGATCGACTTCCCCGCTCCGCCCGGCACCCCCGTTCATGCCGTCGCGGACGGAACGATCCTGCGCATCGATCACGACTTCATCGACTGGGACCCCGAGAGCGAACGCATCGCGCTGTATCAGGCCGTGCAGCTCGGATACACGCCGGCGCGAACGCTCGATCTGATCCGCGGCCGGCAGGTGTGGATCGATCACGGGAACGGCGTGGTGACCCGCTACGCGCACCTGTCGACGGTCGCGGAGCTCGCGGTGGGCGACCACGTGACGGCGGGTGACGTCATCGGCGCGGTCGGCAGCAGCGGCTATCCCGAGGGCGGTCCGCACCTGCATCTCGAGGTACGGATCGGCACGAGCTATCTCGGCGACGGGCTTTCGGGGGACGCGCTCGTCGCGGCGGTCACCGCCGCGTTCGACTAGTGCGCGGCCACCGCCACTTCCCCGCGCTCGAGATAGCAGTGCGCGCAGAGCGCGTCCTCACCACGACCGAGGACCCGGTAGGTCGTACCGCAGCGAACGCATCGCGAACGCTGGTCCGGGCGCTTGCCCGCCGTTTCGTCGGCCAGCCGGACCCACGACGCGACAGCCCGCTCGGTCTCTTCGTCGATCACGCTTTCGCCACGCCGCAATTAGCGGGCCTGTACCGGTCGAACGGAGACAAGTCGATACGACCGTTACGCGTTCGTGATGCGGGAGCGGTTAGCGGAGGCCGGTGCGGCGGGCGCGGGTCGCGGCCTCGAGGACGAGCTCGACTGCCTCCGAGGCGACCGGGCGAGGGAGCCGGGTGAAGACGCCGACCTCGGCGACCTTCTCCTTCTCGGGCATGTCGTACCACCACGTGAGGTGCTGGAGCTCGCACATGTAGACGTATGCCGTCGTCGGCTTCGGCAGCTCGTAGCGGATCGCGCCGAGCAGGTCCAGCCGGCTCGCGACCACCCGCGCGGAATCCCAGAGCTCGCGACGCGCGACCTCGAGGATCGTTTCACCTGAACGACGCGCGCTCGTGGGAAAGTGCCAGCCGCCGGCGTCGGGCGAACGGACCCACACGGTGAGGTCGCCATAGAAGGGAACGACCATCGCGATCTGCGCGGAGGCCGGTGGGAACTCCTTGAAGCTCGAATCCCGGCGTGAGACGAACGTGAGATCGGCCATCGTTTGCGTGAGTAAGCAGGACGGCGAGCAAGTCGTCAATAGGTCGTGCGGTGGCAAGGTGGTCAAAGCGAGCAGGCGGACGACAGACTATACCCGCATCGCGTCGGCAAGTCGGAACGGATCGGTCGCGATCACGGACGCGGCGTAGAGCTCCATCGCGCCGATGTCCGACGTCTTGTTCGCGGGATCGCCGCGGTCGACGAGACGCGCGATCGGTGGGAAGCGGCGCCAATCCTCGCCGTCGGGCGAAAGCGGCGGCAGGTACAGCGCCATGTTGAACGCGACGACGCCCGCCGCATGAAATGTCGTAACGACGCGGGAGATCGCTTCAGCCAGCGACGTGCCGTCCGCGCCGGGCCGTCCGAGGATCAGCACCTCGCGCTCCTTGATCGGCACGAGCGACGCGAGGATCCGCGCGCCCTCCACCTGCACGCCGAGCCCGAGTGCCTCGTGCACGAGCCACAGGTCGTCGAAGTAGTCCCGGCCGTCGCCCGCGGCGTACGCGAGCGCCTGGCGCCGTAGCAGCTCGATCTTCGGATAGTGCGAACCGCGCGTCGCGGTCATCTGCATGTGGCCGTGGACGATGGATCCGCCGGCGCGCCAGAGGCAGTTCCAGAGCACGAAGAGATAGCGCGCGGCGGGGTCGGCCGCGAGCGCGGCCTCGCCCCAGCGGTGGCAGGTCGCGAGGTGGTCGCGCACGGTCGCGGCGTCCTCGGTCACGAGCGGGTCGTGCTCGTCGAACACCAGGACGCCGTGATAGCCGTCGTACTTCGCCACGTTCGACGCGGTGATGCCGTGCTCGCCCTCGATCCGGCCGAAGGTGTCGGCGGGCGTTCCGGTGAGCGGATGGTCGAAGGGGTCGTCGCGGGCGCCCTCGATGGTGCTCCGGACCTCCTCGTCGCCCTTGACCTCGATCGGCCGCATGGCACGCAGGTCGTTGAAGAGCGCTCCCTCGAACGTGATGTTGTTCGTGACGCGCACGATGCGCTGCTCGGACACGGCGTCGACGGAGCCGAACAGCTTCGTGATCCACGCGTGCATCTCGGGAGGCGCGACGAGCTTCCCGGTCGTGTTCGAGACGGTGAAGATCCGCCGCGCCGCGGCGCGTGGCTCCGCGGGCAGGCTGTCGATCGCGTCAGCCAGGCCGACGATCGACGTCATGAGGCGCGCCGTGCCCGCACCGCCTTCTGGTACAGCTCGACGTAGCGCGTCGCCGACGCGTTCCAGGAGTGGTCCTCGCGCATGACGCGCATCACGAGGCCCTCCCATGGCGCGCCGTCGGCGGTGAAGTGATTCATCGCGCGGTCGGTCGCGTCCGCGAATGCCTCCGGCGCGTATCTGTTGAACGAGAAGCCGTTCCCCGACCCGGGGTCGCGGTCGACGTCGTGAACGGTCTCGGCGAGTCCGCCCACCGCGTGCACCACCGGGATGGTGCCGTAGCGGAACGAGATGAGCTGGCCGAGCCCGCACGGCTCGAACCGCGAGGGCATGAGGAACAGGTCGCAGCCGGCGTAGATGCGCTGGGCGAGCGCCGCGTCGAATCCGAGGCGCAGCCACACCCGTCCGGGATGGCGTTCCGCGATCACGCTCCATTTCGCTTCGTACGCCGGATCGCCCGAGCCGAGCACCACGATCTGCGCGCCGCCCTCGAGCAGGTGCTCGGCGACTGCGGTAAGGAGGTCGACGCCTTTCTGCTCCACGAGCCGGCCCACGACACCGAAGAGCGGCACCCGCGCTTCGACGGCGAGGCCGCCCTCGCGCTGCAACGCCTCTTTGTCCTTCGCCTTCGCGGCGGGGCGGCCGGCCGAATAGTGCGCCGCGATCGCGGGATCGGTGGCCGG
>DASQIF010000279.1:0-2559 GCA_035631715.1 Candidatus Acidiferrales bacterium | reverse complement strand
GGCGGTGGTGGGGGGAGTTGGTGACCTAAACTTGATGTCCGCGGGCTCGTGGCTCAGTGGTTAGAGCACTCGGTTCACATCCGAGGGGTCGCAGGTTCGAATCCCGCCGAGCCCACACGATCGCTATTTGACGAGCATGCCCTCGAGAACGCCGGCGATTACGAGCACGACCGCGCCGACGGCGACGACCATCCCGAGACGGCGGAAGTCCTTGAAGATGAACCCACGCTCCATGACGGCGGCACGTTCGAGCGACTGAGAGGGCGCGCCGACGGCCCGCGAGGAGCCCGCGCGCCCAGTGCGAGACGGCCGATGCGTCGGCCGAGAAGCTGGCGCTTCCTCGCGCTCGGCGCGCTCGGGCGTGGTCGCCCGTCGCGCGGCTTCGATGCCGCGTCGCGAACGTGCTCGGGTGCGGTGACGCTTCGCCATTCGGGAGGTCAAGCATAGCGGGCGCCCGCTCAGCGAGCGGCGCGGGGCGTCAGGTTATCGTCGCCGCCGATGACGCTCGACGAACGCACGCTGTCGCTGCTCGCGATCGCCCTCGCCGGCGCGGTCGTGGTCCTCATCGTCTGGCTCGCGCTCCTGCAGCGGTCGCACGCCGTCCTGCGGCGGCGGCTCCGTCGCGTCCTGCCGGACGGCGAGGCGGTCACGCTCGACCAGATCCTCGAACAGCAGCTCCAGCGCGTGGAGACGCTCGGGCAGCGGCTCGATGCGCTGAACAAGCTGCATCACGAGCTCGAGGAGCTCACGAACCGCACCATCCAGAAGGTCGGCGTGATCCGCTACAACCCGTTCGCCGACAGCGGCGGCGACCAGTCGTTCGCGATCGCGCTGCTCGACTCGATGGGGAACGGCGTCGTCATCTCGAGCCTGCACAGCCGCACCGATACGCGCGTGTTCGCCAAGCCGGTCCAGGCCGGTCGTTCGCGTTACCCGCTATCGGACGAGGAGCAGGAGGCGATCAAGAAGGCCCTCGCGCCGGCGTCATGAACCGACCACGGGCGCTCGCGATCGTGAACCCGGTCGCAGGGAACGGCGCGGGCGCGAAGGTCGCGCGCCGCATCGCCGACGACCTCGCCGACGTCGGCCTCAGCGTCGACGTCGTCTCGACGCCCGGCCCGTCCGAGGCCGCGCGTCTCGCGTCGAGCGCGGGCGAAGACGGCTACGAGACGGTGATCGCCGTCGGCGGCGACGGCACCGCGAACGAGGTCGCGAACGGACTGATCGACACGCCGGTCACGCTCGCGCTGTATCCGATCGGGTCGGGGAACGACTTCGCGCGCGCCCTCGGATACCCGCGCAGCCGAAAGGAGCTCGCCGCGTTCCTGGCGGCCGCGCGACCGCGGCGCATCGACGTCGGTGAGGCGAACGGCCGTATCTTCCTGAACGCCGCCGGCGTCGGCATCGACGGGCACGTCGCCGAGCGCGTCATCGCGAGCCAGCGCGTCGTCGGCCCCACGCTCGGATATCTCGTCGGCTCGATCGTGTCGATCGCCACCTACCGGCCGCGTCCGATGCGCGTCACGATCGACGGGACGACGCGCGAAGGACGGCATCTGGTCGTGGTCGCCGCGAACGGTACGCACTTCGGCAGCGGTATGAAGGTCGCGCCCGGTGCCACGCTCGACGACGGGATGCTCGACGTCATCGTCGGCGGCGATCTCGGGCGCTGGGCCTCGCTCGTCGCCCTCGGCAAGATCTACTTCGGCATCCACATCGACGGAAAGACGATCTTCGCGTTCCGTTCGCCGACGCTCGAGGTCACCTTCGACGCGCCGCTGCCGATGGAGATCGACGGGGAAGCGATGCGCGCCGACGCGCTGCGCGTGCGCATTCGCCCCGGCGCGCTCACGGTGCTCGGACGATGAAGACCGACGCGCGTCGGGGTCTGCCGTCCGTCGACGCGGTGGTCCGCGCGGCCGGCACGCTCGACGTGCCGCGTGAGCGTTTCGTGGGCGCGGTGCGCGAGGTGCTCGCGGGCTCGCGCGCGGACGGCGCGAAGTACGACGACGCGGCGGCGGTCGCGCGCGCGGCGCGCGCTCTGCTCGGCGCGCGGGACGAGCGCTCGATGCGTCGTGTGCTCAACGCGACCGGCGTCGTGCTGCAGACGAACCTTGGACGCGCGCCGCTGGCCCGCGCCGCGCTGGAGGCGATCGTCGACGCGGCCGGCGCGGTGAGCGTCGAGTACGACCTCGCGGCCGGTAAGCGCGGTGAGCGGCACGGACACGCGACCGCGCTCCTACGCGAGCTGTCCGGCGCGGAGGACGGCGTCGTCGTGAACAACAACGCCGCGGCCGTGCTCCTCGCGCTGGGCGCGCTCGCGGCGCGCCGCGAGGTCATCGTCTCGCGCGGCGAGCTCGTGGAGATCGGCGGCGGCTTCCGCATCCCCGACGTGCTCCGGCGCTCCGGCGCGAAGCTGGTGGAGGTCGGGACGACCAACCGCACCTATGTGAAGGACTACGCCGCGGCGGTCAGCGAGCGGACGGGCGCGATCCTCCGCGTGCACGCGAGCAATTTCAAGGTGACGGGATTCGTCGCGCGCCCCGATGACACGCAGCT
>DASQIF010000278.1:0-4725 GCA_035631715.1 Candidatus Acidiferrales bacterium | reverse complement strand
GCAGATGCCGCTGCTGCGCGCGGTCGCGGACGCGCTCGCGACGCAGCACGAGGCCGCGCTCGCTCGGCGCATCACGCTCTACCACGCGCCGAGCGCGCGGCTTGCCGCGCTCGCCGCGAGCGACGCCGCCCCGGAGCACGTGCTGCTCGCCGGGCGGCGCGCGGCCGCGCTCGCGCCCCTGGTCGAACGGGCGGGCGCGGTCTTCGTCGGCGAGCGTTCGGCGGTGGCCTTCGGCGACTACGTCGCCGGGACGAACCACTGCCTTCCCACGGGCGGCACCGCGCGGTGGTCCTCGGCGCTGCGCGTGGACGATTTCGTCCGCTGGACGAGCCGCGCCGAGCTCCGCGGCGATCTCGCTCGCCTCGCGCGCGCCGGCGTCACCGTCGCGCGGCACGAGCGGATGCGTTATCACGCGGAGTCGATGGAGGCACGAGGCTGATGCCCGCACGACGACCGGCGCGCGTCCCGGCGCGACGCGCGACGCGCGAGCGCAAGACGAAGGAGACGCGCATCGCGGTGAGCGTTGATCTCGACGGCCGCGGCGCGCACCGCATCTCGACCGGGCTCCCGTTCCTCGATCACATGCTCGAGCTCGTCGCGGTGCACGGCCTCTTCGACCTCACGGTGAAGGCGACGGGCGACCTGGACGTGGATCAGCACCACACCGTGGAGGACCTCGGGCTCACGCTCGGCGCCGCCATCGACGAGGCGCTCGGCGACCGGAAGGGCCTCGTCCGCTACGCGTCGCTCGAGATACCGATGGACGAGTGTCTCGTCTCGGTCGCGCTCGACCTCGGCGGCCGGCCCTTCTTCGCGAGCGACCTGAGGCCGAGGACGCGGATCGTCGGCTCGTTCGACTCGACCCTGGTGCCAGACTTCTTCGTCGCGCTCTGCCAGGGCGCGCGCTGCACGCTGCACTTCCGGCAGCTCGCGGGCGGGAACACGCACCACCTGCTCGAGGCCGCGTTCAAGGCGTTCGGGCGCGCGCTCGACACCGCGTCACAGCGCGATCCCCGGCGGCGCGGGGTGCCGAGCTCGAAGGGCACGATCTAAGTGATCGCCATCGTCGACTACGGCGTCGGCAATCTCGCGAACGTCGAGCGCGCGCTGCGTCGCGCGGGGGCGCGCGATGTCGCGGTCACGAGCGACGCGGCCACGGTCGCCGACGCGCGCGCCGTGGTGCTTCCCGGCGTCGGTCACTTCGGCCACTGCGCGCGCGAGCTGCGAGCGCGCGGGCTGGATGAGCCCGTGCGCGAGGCGCATCGGCGCGGCATCCCGCTCCTCGGCCTCTGCGTCGGGATGCAGCTCTTGTTCGAGGGAAGCGAAGAGGAGCCGGCGACGCCGGGCCTCGGCCTCGCGCGCGGTACGGTGCGGCGCCTCCGCGGTCCGGTCCGCGTGCCGCACACCGGGTGGAACGAGGTGCGGATCCGGCGAGCTCATCCGTGGCTGGGCGGTCTGGCTGACCGCGCGCATTTCTACTTCGTGCACTCATACGCGCCCGAGGCCGCGAGCGAGGTCACCGTCGCGACGACCGACCACGGCGGTCAGTTCGCCTCGGTCGTCGCGGGCCACGGCTTCCTCGGCCTGCAGTTCCATCCCGAGAAGAGCTCGCTCATGGGCACGCGCCTTCTGCACGGCTTCGTGCGGGCGGTGGCCTGATGCTCGCGAAGCGCATCGTCCCCTGCCTCGACGTGAAGGACGGCCGCGTCGTGAAGGGCACGCGCTTCGTCGATCTGCGCGACGCCGGCGATCCGGTGACGCTCGCGTCGCGCTACGACCGCGAGAGCGCCGACGAGCTCGTGTTCCTCGACATCACCGCGTCCCACGAGCGGCGCGTCACCGTCGTCGACCTCGCGCGGCGCGTCGCGGAGCGGCTCACGATCCCGTTCTGCGTCGGCGGCGGCATCGACTCCGCCGACGCGGCCACGGCCATCCTGCGCGCGGGCGCCGACAAGGTCGCGGTGAACACCGCGGCGGTGCGCCGCCCGGAGCTCATGGCCGAGATCGCGCGGCGCGCCGGCGCGCAGGCCGTCGTGCTCGCGATCGACGCGAAGCGCCGCGCCGACGGCGGGTACGAGGTCTACGTCGAGGGCGGCCGCACCCCGACCGGCCTGGAGGCTTCCGAGTGGGCGCGACGCGGCTGCGAGTGCGGCGCGGGCGAGATCCTGCTCACGTCGATGGACCGCGACGGCACCCGCGATGGATTCGACCTCGAGCTGACACGTCGTGTCGCGGACGCGGTGAGTGTCCCGATCATCGCGTCGGGCGGCGCGGGCAGCGCCGCGCACTTCGCGGACCTCTTTTCGGAGACCGGCGCCGACGCCGGCCTTGCGGCGTCGATCTTCCATAGCGGCGAGATCCCGGTGCCCGAGCTCAAGGCGCTCCTCGCCGCGCGTGGCATCGCGGTCCGGCCGAGCGCGGAGGCCGCATGACCGACCATCGGGACCTCGGCCGCGTCGCGTTCGACGAGAAGGGCCTTGTGCCCGCGATCGTGCAGGACGCCGACACCGGCGCGGTGCTCATGCTCGCGTACATGGATCGCGAGGCGCTCGACGCCACCGTGCGCACGCGCGAGGTCCACTTCCACAGCCGCTCGCGCGGGAGGCTCTGGAAGAAGGGCGAGACGAGCGGCAACGTGCTGCACCTGGTCGACCTCGGCGTCGACTGCGACGGCGACGCGCTCTTGGTGAAGGCGCACCCGGCGGGCCCGACCTGTCACACCGGCGAGGCGACCTGCTTCGGGCCCGTCAACCAGAGCGACCTCGCGCGATTCCTTGGCGAGCTCGCCGGAACGCTCGCGCAGCGCAAGCGCGACCTGCCAGAGGGCTCGTACAGCGCCGAGCTCTTCCGCGCAGGCGATGACGGCATCGCGTCGAAGCTGGTCGAGGAGGCGAACGAGACCGCGGCCGCGCTGCGCGGCGAGGGCCACGAGCGCACGGTGAGCGAGCTCACCGATCTGCTCTACGTGATGCTCGTGCTCGCGACGCACGCCGGTGCCACGCCCGACGAGATCAGGACCTCGCTGGAGGCGAAGCGGGCCGCCGCTCCAGCGCGTCGAGCGCAGCGCGAAGGTCGCTGAGCCGCTCGATCCGCGCGTCGGGTCGGACGTCCTTCTCGTGCCACAGCCTGCGGTCGAGCCAGATGGTGCGCAGGCCGGCGCTGCGGGCGCCCGCGATGTCACGCTGCAGCGAGTCGCCGACCATCGTCGCGTCGCCCGGTGCGGCGTCGAGCGCCGCCAACGCCCGCGCGAAGATGCGCGGGTCCGGCTTTCCGATGCCCACCTCGGTCGAGATCACCACCGCGTCGAAGTAGGGCGCGAACGGCGTGCGCGAGAGCTTCTCGCGCTGGACGTCGCCGGCGCCGTTCGTGAGAAGCGCGAGGCCATGGTCGCGACGGAGATCGCGCAGGGCCGGCTCGGCCTCCGGGTCGATCGTCTCGCCGGCGCGCCGCGCCGCGATGTACGCCGCCGACAGGCGGTCCGCGAGCCCTCCGTCGCGCCGTCCCAGGCGCTCGAGCGCGCCGCGCCACACGTCACCGCGGAACGCGCCGGCGAACGCGCGCATCTCGCGCATCTCGGGTTCGTCGCCGCTGAAGCCGCCCCAGAGCGCCTCACCCCACCAGATGCCGAACCTATCGGCCCAGTCGACGACCGGCGAGATCTTCCACAGCCGATCGGCGGTCTCGCCCACGGCCGTGGCGACCGCGTCGCCATCGAGGCCACAGCGTTCGGCGGCGACGCGGATCGCCGCGATGGTCGAGGCGTCCTCGAGGATGAGCGTGTTGTCGAGATCGAAGACGACGGCGCGCCGCGGCAGGGTCACGCGGCGAGCGCGCGCGGGATGGCCGCGATGAAGCGGTCGTTCTCCTTCGCCGTCCCGATCGACACGCGCAGGCAGCCCGCGCATCCCGGCCAGCTCGAGATGTCGCGGATGAGCACGCCCTGCTCGAGGAAGCGCGCGTGCGTGCCCGCGGCATCGCCGCCGCGCACGCGGAACAGGACGAAGTTCGTGACCGACGGGAACGTCTCGACGCTCGCCGCGGCCCGCAGCGCCGCAGAGACCCGCGCCCGCTCGGTCGCGCAGATCGCGACGCGTCGCGCGACGGCGCCGTCATCCTTCGCGATCTTCGCCGCGACCGCCTGCGTGAGCGCGCTCACGTTGTACGGCAGCTGCACCGCGCGGTACAGGTCCGTGACCTCGGGGTGCGCGACGAGGACGCCGACGCGCAGGCCCGCGGCCGCGCGCACCTTCGAGAAGGTCTTGCTGATGACGAGGTTGCCGTGCGCCGCGAGCGCCGGGAGGAGCGTCGTGCCCGCGAAGTCGCCGTAGGCCTCGTCGACGAGCACGAGCATGTCGGGGACCGCCTCCGCGCCGGCGAGGATCGCGTCCTCTGGGATCTCGTTCCCGGTCGGGTTGTTCGGTGTCGTGAACACGACGATGTCGGGCCGCTCGCGCTGCGTCGCGGCGACGGCGCGCTCGCGCGTGAGGTCGTAGGGCAACCCGATGTGCTCGTCGACGACGGTGCCACCGGCGATGACGGCGAGCCGCCCGTGCATCGAGTACGTCGGTTGAAAGAGGAGCGTGCGTCGGCCGTGTCCGCCGAACACCAGAAAGGTGTTGAGCAGCACCTCGTTGCTGCCGTTCCCCAGGACGAGCTGATCGGGCGCGACGCCGTACCGCGACGCGAGCGCGTGCCGGAGATCCTGCGCGCCGCCCGGGTACCGGT
>DASQIF010000277.1:0-12817 GCA_035631715.1 Candidatus Acidiferrales bacterium | reverse complement strand
GGCTGGGATGCTGCGGCGAGGCCGAAGAGCACGATGGCGTCGCGCCGCAGGGTGTCCGGCGAGAGCGTCCGCGCGAGGAACACGAGCGCGACGCCGGCGAGCACCAGCTGCACCACGAGCCACAGTGGCGCGGCGAGCTCGAGCGGCAGGAGCGCGAACGGCGCGAACACGATCGCGGCCGTGAGCGGGTAGCCGTAGCCGATGCCCGGCGGATTGATCGCGTAGTGGAGGCTTCCGATGTGTTCGTGCGCCGCGAGGAACGCGGCTGGATCGTAGGGATCGACACCCTCGAGGAGCAGCCGGCTTCCCACCCAGAATCCTGCGAAGTCGTTGTGGCGGTACTGAGACGCCGGCCATCCCGCCAAGGCGAGCGCCGCCCAGGCGAAGAGCGCCACGATGACGACGACGGCTGTCGCTCGCGTCATGCCGCGCGCCGCGCTGTGGACACAATCGCCGCGATCTTCTCGCGGAAGCGCGGAAGGTCGAAGCGCCGCGCCGATGCGCGCAGCGATTCGGGATCCCAGCGCGTGCGCTCGACGCGCTCGACCGCGTCCGCGAGGAGGTCGGGATCGGGCGCCGCGATGAGCGCGCCGTCCGTCCCGTCGCGCACGATCTCCGGCGCACCACCCTTGTTCAGCGCAATCACCGGCGCGCCTGACGCGAGGGCCTCGACACACACGATCCCGAAGTCCTCATCCGACGGAAGAACGAGGCCGCGCGCCGAGGCGAGCAGGTCGCGCTTCGTGGCCTCGTCGACGCGTCCCGTGAACGCGACGTTGTCCGTCGCGAGCCGCTCGAGCGCGTCACGCTCGCGTCCCTCCCCCACTACGATGAGGCGGCGTCGCGTGCGTGCGAACGCCATCACCGCCACATCGGCGCGCTTGTACGGGGAGAGGCGGCCCACGAAGAGCCAATGGTCGCCGCGCTCCGGCCGCGCCTGGAACGTGTCGACGTCGACGGGCGGATAGACGACCTCGCTCTCGCGTCCGTAGTAGCGACTGATCCGCTCGGCCACGACCGACGAGTTGGCGATCCAACGGTCGACGCGGCGCGACATCTCGAGATCGGTCTCACGCAGCCGCGTGATGACCTCGCGCACCGCGGGTTGCAGCAGCGACGGGACCTCGTCGCGCAGGTATTCGTCGCTCGCGTCCCACAGGTATCGCGTCGGCGAGTGGCAGTACGCGATCTCGACCGTGCGGTCGGCGAGGCCGATGCCTTTGATGAAGGCGCTGCTGGAGACGAGCACGGCGTCGACGTCGTCGGGCACGCGTAGCCGTCGCGCCGCGGCGGGATACAGCGGCAACAGGAGACGGTGCATCCCGCCGCCGATCGGGAACGACTGCAGGGAACTCGGGACGAGATGCCATCCCGCGAGCGGTCCGTAACGCGCGCGGTCGTGGAAGAACGTGTACACGGGCGCGTCCGGCCACATGCCGTGAAAGACCTCGACGACCGCCTCTGCCCCGCCATGCGCCGCGAAGTATTCGTGCGCGAGCGCGACCTTCAACGGCCGACCAGTCGCTGTCGCAGCACCAGCAGCGCGAAGATCGGAAGCACCCGTTGGCGCCGCCAGCGCGACGGCTCCATGGCCAGACGCCAGAGCCACTCGAGGCCGACGCGGTAGAGGAACGCCGGCGGAACGCGGCGCAAACCGGCGAGCTGATCGAACACGCCGCCGACGCCGATCACCAAACGCACCGAGGGGAGCGACGCGAGGTTGCGTGCGATCCACCGCTCCTGTTTGGGCATCCCGAACGCGACGAAGAGCACATCCGGCGCGGACGCGCGGACGCGCGCCGCGGTGTCGACATCGTCACCCGCGTCGCCCGCGTACGCGCCGGCCACGCGCAGCCCCGGCTCGCGACGCCGCAGGACGGCGGCGGCGCGCTCGGCGACCCCCGGCGCCGCGCCCAGCAGGAACACCGACGCCTCGCGCCGCGCGAGCTCTGGAATGAGCGCGTCGACGAGCACGCGCCCCGGCACGCGCGCGAGCGGGTCGCCCAGGATGCGCGCGCCGAGGGCCACGCCCGTGCCGTCCGCGACGACGAGCTCGGCCTCGTGCGCGAGGCGCGCGACCTCGGTGTCGCGGCGCGCGATCATCACGAACTCCGGATTCGCGGTGATCACGAACGTGCGCCGGCCGTCGTCGAAGCGCTCGAGGATCCGCGCCACGGCGGCGCGCAGGTCGAGACGGTCGAAGGGGGTGCCCAGGATCGCGACCCGGTCGGACACGCGCGGTAACGCTAGCGCGCCGTTATTGGACGAGGCTGCGACGGAAGAACGACAGGTGCTCGAGCGCGAGGCCGGTGCCCTTCGCGACGCAGTACAGCGGGTTCTCCGCGACGTAGCACGCTACGCCGGTGACCTGCGTCAGGAGCTTGTCGAGGTTGCGCAGAAGCGCGCCGCCACCCGAGAGGACCATTCCCTTGTCGATCACGTCGGACGCGAGCTCAGGCGGCGTGTCCTCGAGCACGCTCTTCAGCGCGGCGACGATCTGCTGAAGGACGGCGTCCATGGCTTCGGTGATCTCGTTGCTGCCGATGGTGATGGTCCGCGGCAGGCCCGCGATGAGGTCGCGGCCGCGGACCTCCATGGTGAGCTCGGGATCCATCGGCAGCGCGCTGCCGATCTGGATCTTCACGTCCTCGGCGGTCCGCTCGCCGATCATCAGGTTGTAGCGCTTGCGGACGAAGTTCGCGATCGCCTCGTCGATCTTGTTGCCCGCGGCTCGCACGCTGCGTGACACGACGATGTTCCCGAGAGAGATGACCGCGATCTCCGCCGTGCCGCCGCCGATGTCGATGATGAGGTTGCCACTCGGACCGGAGATCGGGATGTTCGCGCCGATCGCCGCGGCGAGCGGCTCGGGGATGAGGAACGCCTCGCGCGCGCCGGCACGGATCGCCGCGTCCTTCACCGCTCGCTGCTCGACGCTCGTCCCGCCGGACGGGATGCAGATCATGAGCTGCGGGTGAAAGATGCGAACGCGTCCGCACACCTTGTCGACGAAGTGCTTCAGCATGTGCTGCGTGATGACGTAGTCGGCGATCACGCCGTCCCGCATCGGACGGAGCGCGGTGATGTTGCCCGGCGTTCGGCCGAGCATGAGGCGCGCCTCCTCACCCACGGCCACGATGCGTGGACGGTTCGACCCCTCGTCGTGCGCGAGCGCGACGACGGAGGGTTCGGTGAGGACGATGCCCTTGCCTCGGACGTACACGATGACGTTGGCGGTGCCGAGGTCGATGCCGATCTGCTTGGAGAACATGCGAGTACAGCCTAAACGCGCATGACCCACACGTGTTGCGCGATGACCGCGAGCTAGACGCTCGGTCGAGCCTCAGTCACGCGCGGCACCATCCGGCCGATGAGCTTCGTCTTGGAAAGCGCCCACACGACGACGAAGTACGCGACGTAGACCGCGACCTCGAGCCATGTCGGGTCGGCGGAATAGCCCAGCAGCGCGCGCAGGATCGACCCGAGCCCTTCGTCATCGGGCAGCGTCGCGGACAGATCGAAGACCGTCGGTCCACCCGCGAGCCCCGCCTCGACGAACTCGTGCACGCCGTGGGTCAGAAGGCCCGCGGCGAAGATCACGAGCAGGATCCCCGTGACGCGGAAGAACGTGCGGAGGTCGATGCGGCGACCGTAGGCGTAGATGAGGACCCCGATGCCGATCGCCGCGGCGAAGCCGATGACCGCTCCGAGGAGCTTGCCCTGACCCGGCGCGGCGAACAGCAGGAGCGCGGTCTCGACGCCCTCGCGGACGACGGTGAAGAAGGCGAGCGCGAAGAGGCCCCATGCGGCGCCTCCGCGCGCGAGCACTTCGGCCACGCCGCTCTGCAGCTCGCTCCTGATATAGCGCGAGCGCTGGAGCATCCAGAAGATCATCCAGGTGAGGAAGGCGGCGGCCAGCAGCATCGCGGTGCCCTCGTAGATCTGCTCGACCGCGCCGACGAACTCGCGCTCGAGCAGATTGAGGATGCCGAGGAAACCGACGGACACGAGGGCCGCGGCGCCGACGCCGAGCCATACCCAGCGCTGCGCGGTGCGGGCGCCGATGTTGCCCAGGTACGCGAGGACGATGCCGACGATGAGCGCCATCTCCACGCCTTCGCGGAGCGCGATGAGCAGTGCGCTAATGTCGGCGGCGGACACGCTTTCCGACTCCCAACGGTCGCGGGACCCATTCCCGTGCGACTTAAGCGAACCTAACAAATTCCGACCCCGCAAGTCAACAATTCGAGAGGGCCTCCATGACGACAAGCAGCCCCGCCTCCGAGGAGTACATCCAGGCCGTCTACACGCTCCAAGACGAGGGCGCGCAGGTCATCGCGGCACGTCTGGCGGACTTCCTCGGGGTGAGCGCCGCGGCGGTGTCCGAGATGCTCCACCGTCTCGAGCGCGACGGCCTGCTGACCCTCGTCGACCGGCACGCCGTGCGCCTTTCCGGTGAAGGGCAGAAGCTCGCCGAACGCATCGCACGGCGGCACCGCCTCGCGGAGCGGATGCTCGTCGACCTATTGGGTTACGCGTGGTGGAAGACGCACGAGGAGGCCGAGCGCATCGAGCACGCCATGAGCGACGAGATGGAAGAGCGCCTGCGACGCGTGCTCGGGGATCCGACGACGTGTCCGCACGGCAATCCGATGCCCGGCGTGAAGCCGGTACCGACGCGCGCGCTCGAGACGCTCGCGCCCGGGAGCGCCGCGCGCGTCGAGCGCATCCCCGATCAATTCGAACACGAGCCGGGCTTCCTCGAGTACCTCGACAGTGTTGGCATCAGGCCCGGTGTCTCGGTGAAGCTCGTTCGCGTCAGCGACGGCGCGCTGCGGGTCGCCGTCGACGGGGTCGAGCGGGAGATCCGGCGCGACGCGGGACGAAAGGTGCTGATGAGCCGATGAACGGAACGACGCCGACCATCTACGTGAGCGGGCAAGGCGAGTACTGGATTGCGAGCGCGCCGGTGCTGCTCGGCTGTGTCGCCAGCGGAAAGAGCCGCAACGAGGCTGTGGCGAACGCGCGGCGCGCGTTCCTGGCGTACCGCGAGCTGCTCGACGCGCGCGGGGTGAGCATCGAGCACTGGCGCGGGATGGATCCGGCCTCGTTCGCGGTGGCCGATGCGCCGGCGAACGGCCTGCTGCCCGAGGACGAGAAGCCACTCGAGGAACACGAACTGCGTGACTTCCTCCATCTCTTCGAGACGCAGCGGGCGCTTCTCATCTCGCTCGTGCAGGGCATGACGCAGAGCGAGCTCGAGCGAAAGCCCGACGACGCGACGTGGAGCGTGCGTCAGGCGCTGGAGCACATCATGACCGGCGACGCCCAGATCCTCTCCCGCCTCGAGCGCTGGCCCGACGACGGCTTCGCGACACTCCAGGCGATCCACCGCGTCGCGTTCCAGCGCTTCACGGTGATGGAGCCGGACGACACGAAGGGCACAAAGACCGTGCTCGGCCGTCCACAGACGGTGCGCCGCGTGATGCGGCGCCTGCTCGAGCACGAGTACGAGCACTACAACCAGATCGAGGAGATCATCACCGCCCTCGCACGACCGCAGGATCGTCCCGGGCGTTAGCGCGTGCGACAGCTCGTCGCCGCGTTCGTGGTCACGCGCGTCGCGCTCGCGCTCGTCATCGTGGCTTCGCTCACGTGGCTCACGCCGAACGCGGATACGCCGACGCAGGCGCTGCTGACCGGTCTCACGCGCTGGGACGGAAGTGCATACCTCGACATCGCGCGTAGTGGGTACGAGCAGCTCGACCGCTCGTATGGCGCGTATGCGCCGCTGTATCCGCTGCTCGTGGCCATCGGCGGTCGCGTGCTGGGCGGGTCGAGTGACGCATACATCGTCGCCGGCGTCGCGATCTCCAACATCGCGCTGCTTGCGGCACTGGTCGCGCTCGTCACGCTCGCTTCGCCACGCGTGGGCGCTGATGGCGCCCGGCACGCCGGCATCTACGTGCTGGTGTTCCCGACGACGGTGATCCTCTCCGCCACGTATGCCGAAGCGACGTTCCTCGCCTTCGCGGTCGCCAGCGCGGTGGAATCGGAACGCGGCCGCGACGCCCGCAGTGGCCTGTTCGCCGGGCTGGCGGCCCTCGCGCGACCTTTCGGGGCGATCGCTGTGCTTCCGCTCGCGTGGCGGCTCATCCGTGAACGGCGATCGTCGTCGCGCGCGTGGGCGTCCGTCGCGCTGGCCCCGCTCGCGTTCATCGCGTGGACTGCGTATCTCGCGCGCCGGCAGGGCGACCCGCTCGAGGTGATCCGCGTGTACAGCGCGTGGGGCTCCGCGCCGCGCATGCCGTTTCAGGCCGTCCTCGATCTCTTCGATCCCGCGGTGTACGGCTTTCCCTGGATCGTCCTCGGGCTCTTCGCACTGTTCGTCGCCCTGGCCGTGGTCTCCTGGCGGGTCGTGGGGCCGGCCTATGGGGCGTTCGCCCTCACGCTCCTGCTCGTGGTCGCGTCATCGGGCTCGCTCACGTCGTCGACGCGCTATGAGCTTGCGGTGTACCCCGCGTTCATCGCGCTGGGCGGGGTACTGCGCCGACCGCTCGCGCATGCGGTCTGGACGATTCTCTCCGCGATCCTCGCGATCGTGCTCACGGCGATGTTCGCGCTCCTCGTGTGGATCGGCTGAATCAGCGAGCCTCGCTCGCGATCTCGACGAGGTTGCCGTCCGGATCGCGGATGTAGATCGAGCGCAGCGCCGCACGCGCGCCGGTCTTGTCGACCGGGCCGAGCTCGATGGAGATGCCGGCCTCGCGCAGGAGCCGCACCACCTCGTCGAGGGGCGTCGTGGTCGTGAAGCAGATGTCGACGCTGCCCGGGGCCGGCGTCTTCGCATGCGGCGTGAATTCATGCCCGGCCTGATGCAGGTTCAGCTTCTGGTCGCCGAAGGCGAGCGCCCGCCGTCCCTCGCCGAACGTCATCGGGCGCATCCCCAGTGCGCGCTCGTAGAACGCGATGGTCAGGTCGATGTCCGCGACCGTGAGCACGATGTGGTCGATGCGGTCGACTTTCACGGCCGTGCCCAACGCAGGGCATTGTCGAAATGCCGCTCGATCATGCCGCGCTGATCGACGCGCATCGGCGGAAGCTCGTTCGGCGGGAAGCGCGAGAGCTCGAGGACCTCGTCGGTGAGGCGCTCGGCTCCGCCGGTGATGCGATAGGCGAACACGAGGTCGACGTGCTGCCAGCGGAAGCCCGTGCCGATCTCGAGCAGTGGCCCGACCTCGATCGCCAGACCTGTCTCTTCGCGGACCTCGCGCGCGAGGGCGTCCTCGACGCGCTCGCCCGGATGGAGGTAGCCGCCGAGGAAGCGCCACTGCGGCGCGCCGAAGCGATGCCGCGCGAGGACGACCGTCCCCGTCGGATCCACCCCGAGACCGATGACGCCGACGAGGAAGCGCGGCTGCGTGCGGTCAAGGATCCGCCGCTGCCAGCGGACCGGGACGCGATTGAAGACCAGCGCGAGCGCGCGCATGAGCATCAGGAAAATGTAGGCTCGCGGCTACGAGCGTGATCGCCCGCGCGACGTTCGCCATTCTCGTCGCGACTGCTGTTATCGTTCTCGCCGCACGCGCGGCCGCGACGCTCGCGAATGCCGATATCTCGGACTTCCGCTGCTTCTACGAGGCATCACGTCTCGTCGCCGCAGGCGGCGATCCGTACGACCGCGCGACCTGGGAGGCGGCGACCGCATTCGGCACGCTCCGGGCCGCGCCGTGCGATCCGACCTTCATCTATCCGCTGTGGACCGCTCTCGCCCTCGTGCCGCTCACGGCGTTGCCCGAGCCAGCAGCCCTCGGGTCGTGGGAAGCTCTGACCTTCGCGTGCATCGCGGGCGGCACCCTGATCGTGGCCCGAACGTGGCACGCCTCCCCACGAACGCTGCTCCTCGTCGCGCTGTGGTCCGAGCCGACGTACAGCGTGATCGCGAACGCGCAGCTCGGCGGCGTGACGTTCATCGCGGCCGCGGCGCTGCAGTCGGCGCGCGTGCGGTCCGGACCCGCGGTCGTCGCGGCGTCGGTCGCGCTGTTCCTCAAACCGCACGTCGTCGCGCTGACGCTCGCTGCGGCCATCGTGGTCTTGTCGCGGCGAACGATCGTGCTCGTTGCGAGCGTGCTCTTTGCCCTCGTCGCCGCCACGCTCGCGCTGCGCCCGACGTGGCCGCTCGAGCTCGCGCGCGAGGTCGCGGCCCAACGGCGTGTCGCCGATGTCGGGCTGGAGACCTTCTGGGGACTTGCGACCGCGGTAGGCGTCGATCCCGCGTGGGCGGCCCTCGCGGCCGTCGCGTCGGCCGCCGCGATCGTCGTGGCTGCGCCACGTCGCAGGCTGAACCGCGAAGAGCTCATCGCGCTCGCTATCCCCGCGTCGCTCGTTGTCACGCCGTACGCGAGACCGCATGACTTCGTCGCCCTGCTGTGCTGCTACGGCGCGCTCCTCACGCGATCAGCGAAGATCGTGGTCGGCGTGGGTGTCGTGTTTCCGTGGCTCCTGTACGCCTTCACGTTCTCCGGCCTGACGGCCGGATTCGGGGTGCTCGTGCCGCTCGCGACCGCGGTCCTCGTCGCGCGGTCGCTCCCCCGTTAGGGAGTTTGGATCCCGACGCTCACGATGCCGTGCGCCTTGGTGACCGGGACCTTCTGCACGACCTCGCGCGTCTTCATGTCGATCACGTTGACCATGCCGTCCACGTTCGTCGTGACGAGCATGCGGTTGCCCTCGGGGTCGTAGTTTGAATGGAACGGCTGCCCGCCGAGCTTCGTCTCGCCGACGATGTGGCGTTCCCGCCAATCCACCCACATGAGCCCGGGATAGGTGTGGTCAGAGATGACCATGATGCTGGTGTCCTCCGGCCGGTACATGCCGTCCTGTAGCGGCTTGAGAGTATGGAACGGGTAGTGGCCGGTGAAGTGGATCTCCTCCTTCACCTTCTTCGTCATCGGGTCGTAGATGACCATGCGGTCCGAGGGCTTGTCGAGGAAGCCGCTCGACGACGACCACACCTCGCTGCCGTCGGGGGTGAAATACGAATCGTGCACATCGCCGACCTTGATCTTGGTGATCTGCTTCGTGTCGAGGTCGACCACACGGAGCACGTCGCTCTCGGTCGAGTTGGTCACTGTGAACCAGAGCTCGTTGGGATGCGCGGGGTTGATCGTGAACACGTGCTGCGGCACGCCGGTCATGATTGGTGTCGGGATCCACGTCGCGGTCGGGATGGCAAGGATGTAGTTGTCGCGCTCGTGGCCGACGTAGAGCATCGTTCCGTCCGCGGAGAAGGTGATGGCGTGCGGCTGCTTGCCCACCTTGATTCGCACGATCTCCTTCAGCGCGATCGGGTCGATGATCGAGGTCTGGTCGCTCATGCGGTCGTTCACCGCGACGAACTTCCCATCGGGCGACACGGCCATCTGGTGCGGCATCGTGCCGACCGGGATCTTCGTGACCATCGTGAACGGCTCGCCGGGGGCGGCCTCCATGACCCAAACCTGGTTCGTCGTCTCCGAGGCGACGAACACGCGCAGCTTCGCGTACATCCGCAGGGTCGGCGTGGGTGCGGGCGCGGGAGCGGCGGCGACAACTGCATCGGTCGGCGCGGGCGAGGGAACGGCCGAGGCATCGGCGTCGCGCAGCGGCGCGGGAGCGACGTAGGCGCCACCGCACGAGGCGGCCACAAGCGCCGTCAACACGATCGCGAGGACCCTCACCCCACACCACCCGCCACGCGAACGTCACGCCAAGCGTGCTTGCCAGCAAGCCTACTTGCGGCTGTCCGGCGGCGCCAGACCGGCTAGCGGCGCCGCCTTCGCTCGCTGACACGAATGCGTACAAGGGCCCGCTGCAGGGCGGCGCGTGCGCGCGCCTCCTCAGCCGGGTCCATGCCCACCGACGCAAGCGCCTGCTGGGCCTTGTCCCGCGCCTCCTGGGCGCGCTGCGCATCGATCTCCTCAACGTGTTCGGCGGCGTCGGTCAGCACGACGACCCGATCGGCCCGGACGTCCATGAAGCCGCCAAAGACGGCCAGCAGCTCCTCGACGCCGCCTTTCTTCACGCGGAACTCGCCCGGCCCGAGCGCGGTGAGCAGCGGCGCGTGGTGCGGCAGGATCCCGAGGTATCCCTCGCTGCCGGGCGCGATGACCATGTCCACGTCGTCCTCGTAGACCTTGCGCTCCGGCGTGATGACCTCGAGGTGCAGCGGCACTATTTGGCCATCTCCTTCGACTTCTCGCGCGCGTCCTCGACCGTGCCGACCATGTAGAAGGCCTGCTCCGGAAGGTCGTCGTGCTTGCCGTCGAGGATCTCGCGCACCGAGCGGACCGTGTCCTTCACCGCGACGTACTTGCCGGGCAGGCCAGTGAAGCGCTCGCCGGTGAAGAACGGCTGGCCCATGAACCGCTGCAGCTTGCGCGCGCGGGCCACGAGGAGCTTGTCCTCGTCGGAGAGCTCGTCGATGCCGAGGATGGCGATGATGTCCTGCAGGTCCTTGTAGCGCTGGAGCACGCGCTGCAGCTCACGTGTCGTGCGGTAGTGCTCCTCGCCCACGATCTGCGGGTCGATGGCGCGGCTCGTGGACGTGAGCGGGTCGGCCGCCGGGAAGATACCGAGCTCGAACACCGAGCGCTCGAGGCGGATGACCGAGTCGAGGTGCGCGAACGTCGTCACCGGCGCGGGGTCGGTGTAGTCGTCGGCCGGGATGAAGACCGCCTGCAGCGAGGTGATCGAACCCTTCTTCGTGGAGGTGATGCGCTCCTGCAGCTCGCCCATCTCGGTCGAGAGCGTCGGCTGGTAGCCCACGGCGCTCGGCATTCGGCCGAGCAGCGCGGACACCTCGGAGCCGGCCTGCGTGAAGCGGAAGATGTTGTCGATGAAGAGGAGGACGTCCTTCCCTTCGTCATCGCGGAAGTACTCGGCGACGGTGAGACCGGTGAGGCCGACGCGGAGGCGCGCCCCCGGCGGCTCGTTCATCTGGCCGAAGACCATCGACATCTTCTCGAGGACGCCGGCCTCCTCCATCTCACCGAGGAGCTGTGTGCCCTCGCGTGTGCGCTCGCCCACGCCGCAGAACACCGAGTAGCCGGAGTGCTCGATGCCGACGTTGCGGATGAGCTCCTGGATGACGACGGTCTTGCCCACGCCGGCGCCGCCGAGCACGGCGGCCTTGCCACCCTTGAGGAACGGACACACCAGGTCGATGACCTTGAGGCCCGTCTCGAGGATCTCCGCCGATGAGGTCTGGTCCTCGAAGGACGGTGGCTCCCGATGGATCGGGTCGCGGCGGACGATGTTCTTCGCCGGACCCTTGCCGTCGATCGGCTCGCCCACCACGTTGAAGAGACGACCGAGCGTCCCTTGGCCGACCGGCGCGGTGATCGGACCGCCGAGGTCCTCGACCTTCATGCCGCGCCGGAGGCCGTCGGTGGACGACATCGCGACGGCGCGCACCCAGTTATTGCCGAGGTGCTGCTGGATCTCGGCGATGACGTCGGTCTTGGCCTCCTCGTTGCGCACCTTGAGCGCCCCGAAGATCTCGGGGAGGTGACCCTCCTCGAACTGGACGTCCAGGACCGGACCGATGATCTGCACGATCTCGCCGGTGTTCGTCTTCGTCGCCGTCGCCATCGTTCTCTCCTTAGCCCTTGGCCATCGCTTCCGCGCCGGAAGCGATCTCGAGCATTTCCTTGGTGATGCGCCACTGGCGCGCCTTGTTCGCCTGGAGCGTGAGCTCCTGGATGAGGTCGGACGCCGCGTCCGTTGCGTTCCGCATCGCGATGAGCCGCGCGGAGTGCTCCGACGCGAGGTTCTCGAGGATCGCCTGATAGATAGTCACCTCGATGAGCCGCGGCAGGATCGCGCCGAGCACGGCCTGCGGGTCCGGCTCGAAGATGTACTGGATGGGCTTGCGCGCGTCGATGTCCTCGTCCTCGGGGACCAGCGGCAGGATCCGGCGCACCGTCGGCACCTGACGCAGCGTGTTCACAAAGCGCGTGAACACCAGATAGACCTCGTCGGCGCGACCGGCGAGGAACTCCTCGGCCGCGACCTCGCCGATCGGGTTCGTCTGCGACGACTGCGGGCGATCGCCGAGCCCGGAGAACTCCGCGACGGTGCGCTGGCCGACGCGGCGCAGCTGGTTCACGCCCTTGCGGCCGACCGCGATCCACGAGGCCGCGGGCAGCGTCTCGGCGTGGCGCAGCGCCGCGCGGACGGTGTTCGTGTTCATCGCGCCGACGAAGCCGCGGTCGCTGGTGATGAGGACGAGGAGCGCGCGCTTCGCGTCGCGCTTGGCCAGGAGCGGGCTCGCGTCGAGGTCGGCGTACGGCGCGAGCTCGTTCAGCACCTCACGGAGGCGCTGCTCGTACGGACGCGACGCGAGGACGGCGTCCTGCGCGCGCCGCATCTTCGACGCAGAGATCGTCTGCTGCGCCTTCGTCACCTGCTGGATGTTCCGGATGCTCCGGACCCGCAGGCGGATCTCGCGTTCGGTCGCCACTTAGGCCTTGGCCCCCGCCGGCGCCGCCGCGGCCGCGGGTTGCGCGGCGGGCGCCTCGCTGTACGAGTGCGCCTTCTTGAACGCGTCGAGCATCGCGACGATCGCCTTCTCGGTGTCGTCGTTCCACTCGTTCGGTTTCTGCAGGAGACGCTGCGAGAGCTCGCGGTGCTGACCGTCGACGAAGCGGCGCAGGTCGCGCTCGAAGTCGGCGACCTTGTTCAGCGGCACGTCGTCGATGTAGCCGCGGTTCGCGGCGAAGAGGATCGCGACCTCGTAATCGAGGCGGACCGGCTCGTACTGCGGCTGCTTCAGCAC
>DASQIF010000276.1:0-13826 GCA_035631715.1 Candidatus Acidiferrales bacterium | reverse complement strand
GCCCGACAGCGGGTCGCGCAGGATGCCGAGCACGAGGCCCAGGCCGAGCGCGAGCCCGATCCGGATGTAGTAGTACTCCGCGACGCGCAGCTTCAGGTTCGCGCGCGCGAGATCGCGCTGCACCTTGACCGAGAAGCGTTTGTCCGCGGCGTCCCCGGAGAGGGTCGCGAACGGGTCGACGTCGCGCTTCGCGGCCTTCTTGTCGCTCTTGCTCTTGTTGGCGCGCTCCTTCGTCTGCCCACCGGCACCGCCGGCGTACATCGCCATGCGGTCCTCGACCGATGCACCCTCGCCGCCCACGAGCGACGAGATGCCCCAGAAGAAGAACAGGATGCCGATGAAGAGACCCGCGGGAAGGGCGTACTGCGCGATCGCGGGATCCACTTAGCGCAGCCCCGCGTTCATGTCCCCGAAGACGTTCTGCGGCAGCTTGATGCCCGCCGCCTCGAACTTCTCGGAGAACTTCGGCCGGATACCGGTCGGGCGCATCTTGCCCTGGATCTTCCCTTCGATGAACGCCGTCTGCTCGAAGACGAACACGTCCTGCATGACGATGGCGTCGCCTTCCATGCCCTGGACCTCGGTGACGTTGATGATCTTGCGCGAGCCATCCTTCAGGCGGCTGATCTGCACGATGACGTCGAGCGCCGACGCGATCTGCTCGCGGATGGCGCGCGCCGGCAGGTCGACGCCGGCCATGAGGCACATCGTCTCGAGCCGGCTGATCATGTCTCGCGGCGAGTTCGCGTGACCCGTCGACAGCGACCCGTCGTGGCCGGTGTTCATGGCCTGGAGCATGTCCAGCGCCTCGCCGCCACGGCACTCACCGACGACGATGCGCTCCGGGCGCATACGGAGGGCGTTCTTCACGAGGTCCTTGATCATCACCGCGCCCTTGCCTTCGATGTTCGCGGCGCGCGACTCGAGGCGCACGACGTGGTCCTGCACCAGACGCAGCTCGGCCGCGTCCTCGATGGTGATGATCCGCTCGTCCTCAGGGATGAAGCCGGACATGATGTTGAGGAGCGTCGTCTTTCCGGAGCCGGTACCACCGGAGATGAAGATGTTGAGCCGCGCTTCGACGCACGCGCGCAGGAACTCCATCATCTCGGGCGTCGCCGTGCCGAACTTGATGTAGTCCTCGACGGTGATCCGGTACTTCGGGAACTTTCGGATGGTGATGACCGGTCCGTTGAGGGCGAGCGGCGGGATGATGATGTTCACGCGCGAGCCGTCCGGCAGACGCGCGTCCTCGTACGGCTTCGACTCGTCAACGCGGCGGCCGATCGGCGCGATGATGCGCTCGATGATGCGCATGACGTGCTCGTCGTTCTGGAACGTCGTGTCGGTGAGAACGAGCTTGCCCTTGCGCTCGACGTAGACCCGGAACGGTCCGTTCACCATGACCTCGGTGATCGAGTCGTCACCGAGGAGGGGCTGAATGGGGCCGAAGCCGAGGATCTCATCGAGGATCGACTCGAGCATCTTCTGACGCTCGACACGCGTGATGACCGTGCTCTCTTCGTCGAGGTACTTGTTGAACATCTCCTCGATGTTCGCCCGCACGGCCTTCGCGTCCGAGAGGTCGAGCCGGGGGTCGAGGTTGTTGATGATCCGGGTCTGCAGCTTGTAACGGAGGTCGCGGTTGGTGTCCCGGGCGGGCTGGACGGACTGGGTGAGCGGACCCTCGGCGGGCGCCTTCGGCGGCTGGCCGGGCGGCGGCGTCGGCGCGCCTGGCGCGGCGGGCGCGGCGGGGGTCTGTCCGGCAGGACGCTGACCTTCGATGCGGCGCAACAGACTCATCGTGGCTTCGCCCCGATTCGTCTAAGACTGGTTTTCGCAGGGGCTCCGCCCCTGCCACCCGGGGTACGACTCATGTTCGAACAACTCCAGTGGCGGGCTCGCCGTTATCGGCTGCCTGCTCCCTCGCCAGCGGATAGTACGTCGCGTTCTACGACAAATGACCACCCTGGCGGGGGTGCAGAGCGGTATAGGAACGCGAAGGTCTAGCGGGCGCCGAAGAGCTTGAGGCCGCCTTGCTGCTGCTTTGCCTGCTTGCCGGCGGCCGCGGTCGTGGCCGCCTCGCTCTCGGAGCCTGCGAGCTTCGCAGCCAGCGCAAAGATGTCCTTGCTTACCTGACTGTCACGGTTGCTCGTGACGAACGGGACCCCGCGGTTCACCGCGAGGACGAGGGTGCGGCCGTCCGAGACGATGGTGTGCGGGATCTTGCGGCCCAGGCTCGCCTCGACGTCGCTCGCTTTGATCCCGCCCGACGAGTCGTTGCGGTTCGCGACGAGCTGCCCCTTTTCCTCACCGTACCCGAGCTTCTCCACGATCTCCATGAAGACGCGCACGTTCTTGAGGCTCGTGATCTCGAGCGTCATGAGCGTGAGGATCGTGTCGGCCACGTCGAGCATCGTGATGACCTGCTCCTGGAAGGACGGCCAGGTGTCGACGACAACGTACGCGTAGCGCTCGCGCAGCGTCTCGAGCACCTTCTTGATGTCCTCGGCTTTGATGAGCTCGGTCGACTCGGGCGTCGCCGGCGCGAGGAGGACCTTGATGCCGGTGGAGTGCTGAACGAGGATCGAGTCCAAGAGGTCGGCGTCGACCTGATCGAACGAGCCGATGAGGTCGGCGATCGTCTTCGCTTTGGGGCTCATGTTCAGGATGACGGCGATGTCGCCGAACGGCAGCGAGCCGTCCACCAGCACGACCGGCTTCTCGGTGGTCTGGTGGAGGGCAACGGCGAGGTTCGTCGCGATCGTCGTGCGGCCCACGCCGCCCTTCGGTGAGAAGAACGTGATGATCTTCCCGGTGTCGCGCGCGGGGGCGGCCCCCTGCGCGGCCGCGACGGCCGCCGCGACCGCGGCCTGCTGGACCGGCGCGTAGCGCGCGCGGCGCACCTTCTCGAGCTCATGGACGTGGCGGATGGAGTTGATGAGCTCGTCGGCGCTGAAGGGCTTCACCAGGAACTCGCGCGCGCCGGCGAGCATCGAGCGGCGCAGGTAGTCCTGCTCGCCTTGGACGGACATCATGATGATCGGCGACTCGGGGACGGTGTTGGAGATGATCTCGGTCGCGGTGATCCCGTCCATGTCCGGCATGTTGATGTCCATGAGGATCACGTTCGGCCGTTCCTTCTTCGCGAGGTTCACGGCCTCCTGACCACCGCCGGCGGTGCCGGCGACCTCCATGTCAGGCTCGAACCCGATCAGCTTGGCAAGGTTCTCCCGCGTATCCGCGATGTCGTCGACGATGAGGATCCGAATTTTTTCGACGTCAGCCACGCGGAAGCGCTCCCCTCTTCAGCATCTCGGCGAGTCTACAGGCGGCCGTCGGCGCGGGCGACACCTGTACGGGTGACCGTCATGGTGTCGTCTTCGTGACGAAAACCTCGAGCGCGAGCGCGACGAAGCCGCCGAGCGAAAGAGCGATGCCGTAGGGCATCGTCGTCTTCATGACGCCGCGCATCGTGACCCCCGTCGCGGCGTCGGGCGCGGCGCGGAGCCGTCGCGCGACGATCAGGCCCACCGCGATGACTCCGCCGATGAGCGCCCCATACACCGCGGCCACGAGCAGGAACGAGGTGCCACGCACGGCGCCGATCGCCATGAGCAGCTTCGCGTCACCGGCCTTCAGGCCGCCCGCGGCGTAGAAGGGATAGGAGAAGGCGAAGGCGAGCACGACGCCCACGACATGGTCGATCAGGCCGTTCGTGAAAATCGTGCCGGGAAATGCCTCGAGGACGCCGAAGAGCAAGCCGATCGCCATGGTCGGGTACGTCAGCGCGTTCGGGATGCGCAGGAAGCGGCCGTCCGTGTAGATGACGACGCTGAAGAGGACAACGAGCACCGCGTACTCCGCGGCGCGAAGGCCGTCGATGCTCGTCGCCCTCCCGATCTCTTAGGTGAGGTTGTTGCCGATGTTGCTGAAGATGTTCTGGAGCTGTCCGCGCAGGAACACCATCGCGACAATGACCGCGATCGCAATGACGGCGATGATGAGAGCGTACTCGACGAGACCCTGGCCTTCGTCTTCGCGAATGAAGGTGAGCACGTGGCGCACCCCCTTTCCCCGACATTCCCCCGTCAGCACCCGCCTGCGTGCGTGAGCCTGCTCGCCGACGCCCGCGAGCGGCAATGAGAAGGTGGTCCTAGGACATTTGCCCCGGCTGCCTAGACTTCGCGCGCAGGAAGGGGGTTGCACATGGCGAGCACGACCATGCCCATGGCGGCCACGACCGAGAAAGCCGGTTGGTGGACGCGGTTCTTTGCGATCCTGATCGACGGCATCGGTCTCGCGATCATCAGCGGCGTGATCTCGAGCATCCTGTACCGGGGCGACACGACCGCGGGTAGCGGCCTGCAGACGCTCATCGGCGTGATCTACTTCTGCTACTTCTGGTCGAGCTACGGCAAAGGCCAGACGCTCGGAAGCCGCGCGCTCAACATCCGCGTGGTCAAGACGGACGGGTCGTACCTCGACCTCGTCGGCGCGTTCCTCCGGTACATCGGCTTCTTCATCTCCTGCATCGCGTTGTTCATCGGCCTCATCTGGGCCGCCTTCGACGCGCAGAAGCAGGGCTGGCACGACAAGATCGCCGGCACCTACGTCGTGAAGGCATAGCGAAGAGAAGACCGCTCGGTCGCGCGGCGAACATCGTCGCGTGACCGAGTGGCTCTACTCGATCCCGAGCGGCAAGCCGTTCGCGTACACGACCGACGGCAAGAACTTCTTCACGTATGACGGCAACAAGCCGTGGGCCTATCGCGACGGCAAGTGGCTGTACGCGTACGGCGCCACGCAGACCGTCGGCTACTTCGAGGGCGACACCGTGTTCTCGCTGCCCGACGGCAAACCGCGCTTCACGCGCCGCACCGTCTGATGCGCTGACCAGGCGGGTCAGCGCTCACCTCCCCGCGCTGGCATCGCACACGCACGGCTGGCGGCGTGGCGGAGATACGGGCGACCTTCACGCGCAGGACGCGGCGCCGGCTCGGCCTCGCGCTCGTGGCGTACGGCGGCGCCGGCATGCTGCTACTCCTCGTGTTCGCGCTCATCGCGAACTCGGCGATCGAGCGTCTCGCGCTGGTGGACCCGGCGGCGGGCGCGCTCGCCGATGCGAGCGCAATCCTCGAAGACACCACAACGGCGTTCGGCGGTTTCGGCACGAGCCTCGAGGACGCGGGGAATTCGATGGCGCAGGCCGCGACCTCCGCGCGCGACGCGTCGACGACCGCGAGCCGCCTCGCCGACGGCATGAGCATCTCGATCTTCGGGGCGCAACCGCTGGCCTCGCTCGCGCAGGACTTTCGCAAGGAGGCCTCGGACCTGGACGCGATGGCGAAACAGTTCGACACATTGACGGTGTCACTCAAGGCGAACCAGCAGGATGTCGCGAAGATCCGCGGCGATCTCGCGCTGCTCAAGACGCGCGTCGACATGGCGCGCAGCGCGGCGCCGGTGTCGGTGGACTCGCTGCGCGCGCTGCTTGGCCTCCTGGTGCTCTGGCTCGCGCTGCCGGCGATCGTCGCGCTGGGCGCGGGTGCGTACCTTCTTCGTCCTAGCGGGCGCGCCGCATGACGAGGCGCAGCCCGAACGCGTCGATGATGTAGAGGCCAACGCCGAGCAGCAGCAGACCGGCGAACGTCAGCGGATCACCCAGCGTCCCGCGGAGCATCACGTCATCGAAGATCGCGATGCCATACGTCGCGGGCAGGACGTTCGAGAGCGGGCGCACGATGGGTCGGAACTCGTCCACCGGCAGGACGAAGCCGCTGAAGAACACCGTGACGAGCAGGACGATCATCGCGAGCTGCACCGCCTGCCGCTCGGAGTCCGCCACGAGCGAGATGAGCAGACCGAGGCCGAGCGACGCGAACGTGAGGAAGCCCACGGCCGTCGCGAGGCGCTCGGGCGAGCCGAGGAGTGGGATGGCGAGTAGACGCGTCATGAGCAGCGTGACGACGAACGCGACCGCGAGGCTGAGGAACCCATACGCCACGTACTTGCCGATGAGCACCTCCCACGCGCGAACCGGCGCGACGCGGAACAGGTCCATCGCGCCGGAGAGCCGCTCGCGCACCAGGGACAGCGCGGTCAGCGTGACGCCGAGGTGCTGCAGCACGAGCGCGAGGACCGCGGGCGCGAAGAAGCCGACCATGGTCGGCGTGATCGGTGCCTCGTTCTTGATGTCGTACTTGAGGGGTGAGGCGACGACGTCGGGCGGGATCGGCTGCTGGACGTTGGCGATGCGCATGCCCTCGGCCGCTGCCGTCTGGATGACGCGCGTGTTCAGCTCCATGAGCAGCATCTGCGTGGAGACCCGCGCGATGTTGTCCTCGATCGGATCGACCTCGTTCCACTCGCACGTGACCGTGGCCTGCTGTCCGGCCATGAAGCGCGCCTGAGCATCCGCGGGCACGACGATCACCATGCGCACCTCGCGGCTCCCGAGCCGCGCCTCGGCGGCGGCGCGGTCCTCTGTGACCTGGACCACGGTCACGCCGGGCACGCGCAGGTCGTTGTACGTCTTCGGATCGCGCGACAGCTGGCTCGCCGTCGGTAACACGACGATCGTGTCGTACGCCTTGCGCGTGCCGTCGTACCCGAGGCCGAACACGGCCATGAGCGCGAGCGGCCCGAGGATGAGGCTGAGGATCGCGCCGGGGCGGCGTACGAGGTCGCGCAGCTCCTTCGCGATGAGACCGGACATGCGCGTGAGGCTCTTCGCCACACCGATCACGACGCGACCTCCTCACGCTCGCCCGCACCGGTGCGCTCGACCAGCTCGACGAAGACCTCGTCGTACGTCGGCTCGTGCTTGTCGGCGGTGATGACCCGCGAGCCCGACGTGTTCAGGGCGCTCGTGATGAGCGGCACGACCACGCCGGCGTCGTCGGTCGTGACGAGGAGCCGGTCTTTCGCGGGCTGCTGCACCGCGCGCACGCCCTGCACGCTCTCGACGACGGCCTTGGGCGCGGGCCCTTCGGTACGGATGTCCACGAGCTCGCCGCCGAACACCTCGCGCTTCAGGGCCGCTGGCTCGCCGACCGCGACGAGCGTGCCCTTCACGAGCATGGCGACGCCGTCGCAGTACTGAGCGTCGGACACGGTCTGCGTCGTGACGAAGAGCGTGCGGCCGGCGTCGCGCAGCCGGCCGAACTCGTCCCACACCGTCTGGCGCAGGAGCGGATCGAGGCCCGCCGTCGGCTCGTCGACGAAGAGCACGTCGGGCTCGTGCACGAGCGCGCACGCGAGGGACAGCCGTCGCTGCTGCCCGCCGGAAAGATCCTTCGCGAGGCGGTTCCGCGCGTCGGTGAGCTGGACGAGCTCGAGCACCTCGCGCACGCGCTTCCGACGGTGCCACCAGAAGAGGCCGAAGAGCGTGGCGCAGAACGCGACGTTCTCCGAGGTCGTGAGGTGCGGATACAGGTGGAACTGCTGCGGCATGTATCCGAGGCGCTCGCGCGTCTCACGGCGGAAGTGCGCCGGCGTCTCGCCGAGCACCGCGACGCGCCCGCTGGTCGGCGCGAGCGTGCCGGTGAGCATGCGCACCATCGTCGTCTTGCCCGAACCCGAGGGACCGATGAGGCCGACGATCGTGCCCGCGCCGACCCAGAGCGACGCGTCGTTCACGGCGACGACGTCGCCGAACCGGCGGGTCACGTTCTCCATCTCGATCGGCGCGGACGCGTGTTCCTGCACGAGTTCGAGAAAGGCACGGAACGTGCCCGTTACACGGCGACCGGCTCCAGCGCCGTGCGGTAACGCATGACCTCGGGGACGAGCACGCCCACGACCGCCACGACGCCAAGGCACGCGAGGCCGCCGCTGATGATCGAGAACTGCGGCGACAAAAGATCGGCCACGACACCCGACTCCACCTGACCGAGCTGCGGCCCGCCCGCGACGAAGACGAGATTCATCGCCGAGAGGCGACCGCGCAGCCCGTCGGGCGTCTCGAGCTGCAGGATGGTGTGCCGGAAGATCGTGCTCACCATGTCCGCGCCGTACGCGATCGCGAGGAGCGCGCACGCGACGATGAACGCGTCGGGCGGGACGAGCGCGAACGCCGCCGTCGCGACGCCGAAGACCGCGACCGCCACGAGGATGCCGAGGCCGCGCCGCGAGACGTGCGCGGTCCAGCCGCTCGTGAGCACGACCGCGGTCGCGCCCACGCCCGGCGCGGCGTACAGGAGGCCGAGGCCCTCGGGGCCAACGTGGAACACCTTGTCCGCGAAGTACGGCATGAGCGCGCGCGCGACGCCGAAGAACATCGCGAAGAAGTCGATGGCCATCGTCGCGAGGAGCAGGCGGCGCGCGAGGAGGAACGACCACCCGTCCACCAGCGCGCGGAGCGCGTTCGGCCGGTCGACCTCTGCGACGAACGCCGGGATGCGCAGCAGGAAGATCGCGCCGAGTGACACGGCGAACGTGGCGACGTCGATCCAGTACGCGAGCGCGAGGCCGAACGACGCGATGACCACGCCCGCGAGCGCCGGGCCCACGATGGTGGCCAGCTGGAACTGCGACTGATTGAGCGCGATGGCCGCGGGGATCTGTCGGCGCTCGACGAGGCTTGGGCTGAGCGCCGAGCGCGCGGGGTCGTCGAGAGCGCCGACCGAGGACCCGATCGCGGTGAGCGCATACAGGAGCGGCAGCGAGATGAGGCCGGTCTGCGTCGCGACCGCGAGCGCGACCGAGACGAGGGCGAGGCTCGTCTGCGTCATGAGCAGCAGGCGCCGGCGATCCATGCGGTCGGCGATGACGCCGCCGAAGAGTCCGAAGACGATGAGCGGGACCGCGGAGAAGAGACCGATGAGGCCGACAGCGAATGAGGACGCGGTCAGCAGGTAGACCTGGTACGGGATCGCGACGAGCCGCACCGCCGAGCCCGCCCGCGAGATGACCTGGCCCGTCCAGAGCAACCGGAACTCGCGCGACGTCTGGAGCGGCGTGATGTCGGGGAAAAGACGCACACCGGAAGGATGCGGTACCCGAGTAGCAGCTGCGTCAGCGGAGCAGCGAGAGGAGCGGCGGGCCGAGGAACACGAGCAGCAGCGCGGGAAGGATGCAGAGCGCGAGCGGGAAGAGCATGAGCACCGGCAGACGGCGCGCCGTCGTCTCGGCGCGATGACGCTCCGCGTCCCGGAGCGCATCGGCCTGCACGACGAGCAGCTGCGCGAGCGGCGACCCGAAGCGCGATGAGGTCATGACCAGCGCCGCGATCCGCGCCTCGTCGGGACCAAGACGCGCGAATTCGCGGAGCGCCGCGGTCGTGCCGACGCCGAGCCGCAGGTCGGCGAGCAATCGACGCGCGTCCGCCGCGCGCGAGAGGCCGGGAGCGCGCTCGACGATGCTCGCGAGCGCGCGCTCGAACGTAAGCCCGGAGTCGAGGCCGACGATCACCGCGTCGAGCAGCGTCGCGAGATCGTCGCGCGGCGCGGCCGTCTTGACGATCCACCAGAGCCAGAGCGCGCCCGCCACCTCGAACGCGAGCGCCAGCAGAGCGACGACGAGGCCATCGCGGATCAGCGTCTCGCCGTAGTCGGGGAGAACGATGGCGAAGAACACCGCGCCGAGCGGTGCGAGAGCGATCAGCACCAGGGCCGAGGCGCGGCCCTGCGCCGTGAGCGCCGCTCGCTCATCGTCCAGCGCGAGCCGTCCGCGCAGCAACGTCGCGATCCGGCCGAGGCTCTCGCCCACCCGGCCGCCGCTCCGGTGGAACGAGGTGAGCACCACGCCGAGCGGCGCGAGGTCCTGCGCGGGAAGGACGTCCTCGTACGCGCGAAGGGCGTCGGCGACCGGTGCGCCGAGGAAGAGAGCCGCGGCGGTGACGCGAGAGGGCGCGGCGAGATCCGCCGGCAGACTCGGCGCGACCTCGGCGAAGGCCTGCGGCAGCGACAGGCCGCTGCGCAGCGCGGACGCGAGCGCATCGACGAGCCCGGGGAGACCCCGGCGCGCCGCCTGCGCCCGTCCCTCGCGCCGCCGGCGGATCGCGATGACGGCTCGCGACGGCAGCGGCGTCGCGGCGATCGCCGCGACTAGCGCGCCGAGGACGAGGAGCGCCGTCACGCGGCGCGGAGCGCGTAGCCGTTGGCGGTCCCGGAGCTCAGCTGCGCAACGCTCGTGATGCGGCGCGCGCCGTCCGGCGAGCGCTCCTGATAGACGACGAGCTCGATCGCGCGAGCGATCTGGTCGCGAATGGCGGCGAGCGGCAGCTCGACGCCGGCCATGAGCGCCATCGTCTCGAGACGCAGAAGTGCTTCGTACGGTCCGTTCGCGTGGACCGTGGTGAGCGAACCGCGGTGCCCGGTGTTCATCGCTTGGAGCATGTCGAGCGCTTCAGCGCCGCGGACCTCGCCGATCACGATCCGGTCCGGCCGCATGCGCAGCGCCGCCCGGAGCAGCGTGCGCACGTCGACCGCTCCGGTCCCCTCGGAGCTTGGCGCACGCGTCTCGAGCGAAACGACGTTGGGCTGCGGGAGGCGGAGCTCCGCGGCGTCCTCGATCGTCACGACGCGTTCGTCTTCGCCGACGGCGAACGCGAGTGCGTTCAGCGTGGTCGTCTTGCCGCTCGATGTGCCGCCGCACACGAGTATCGAACGGCGCTCGCGCACCGCGCGCACGAGAGAGGACATGAGGGCGGCATCGCACGTGCCCAGACGCACGAGGTCCTCCGGTCCGAGAGGTCGCTCGGTGAAGCGACGGATGCTGAGGATCGGACCGGCGCGCGAGATCGGAGGGATGACCGCGTGGACGCGGGAGCCGTCGGCGAGTCGCGCGTCGACGATCGGCATGGCGAGATCGATGCGCCGGCCGAGCGGCGCGACGAGTCGTTCGATGATGACGAGGATCTCCTCGTCGTCGGCGAAGGTGATGCCGGTCGGCTCGAGATGTCCGCCGCGTTCGACCCATACGCTGCGCGGGCCGTTCACCATCACCTCGCTCACCTGCGGGTCGCGGAGGAGCGGTGAGAGCGGGCCGAGACCGAAAAGCCGGTCGTCCAGATGGCGCTCGAGCTCGCGCTGCGCTTCCGCCGTGAGCGCGAGGCGCTCCTTGGCGAGGACCTCGCGCAGCACCGGGCCGAGCTGTTCGCGGCGCGGCCGTCCGTCCGGTGACTCGCGGAGCCGTGCCATCACGGCGCGCTCCACCCGCGCCCAGGGCGACTCGGTCAACGCGCCGCGTCGATCGCAAGGATCTCGGCGAGCTCGTCGTATGCGTGCCCGAGCCGTCCGCCGACCGCGCAGCGAGATTTGAACGCCGCTCCGACAGCGGGCTCGTCACGCGGGAGCGCGCGGAAGACGTCGCGGTCGCCGACCCGCCGAGCGTTGAACTGCGAGGCCACGATCCAGTCGCCCTCGGCGATCGACGGCGCGGCGAGGATCGCGAGAGAGACCGGATCGTCGTACGTGAGCACGAGGGCGCGATCGAGCAGCGCGCGCATCGCGGCGCACACGTCGCAGAAGGCAGGCGGCGCGTCGACGAGGACGAGATCGAACGCGGCAACTGACGCGCGGATGGTCGCGACGACGATCGACGCGCTCGGTGCCGCGCCGCCGCCGCCGACAAGACGCAGCCCTGGCGCGGCCTCGCGCGCGATGATCGCGAGGTGTTCGGCCGAGAGCTCGGTGGCGAGCGGTTCGAGCTCGGACCACGGCGCCGCGTCGGCGGCGAGCCACCATGCCGCGGCGCCGCTGCCGGTCGCATCGATGATCGCGACGCGAGACGAGCGCGCGAGGCGGCGGCCGAGGTTCGTCACGAGCAACGTCCGTCCGACGCCTCCACGCGTCCCCGTGACCGCGACGACGCGCGTCGCCGCGCGGGCAGGCTTCGGAAGCATCGCGGTGATCGCGGGTCCGAGCTCCGCCGGACTGGCGCTCGCCACGATGTGAGACGCATCCGTGCCGACGGCGCGGAGCAGCGGGTGGCGTGCCGGCGGCGCGACGACGATGCGCGGGATCGAGCTCGATAGCGCCGCCGCGCGAGCGATCGCGTCGGCATCCTCGGCATCCACGACGGCGACGGGACCGTCATCGCTCGGCTCGAACCCGAGCGCCGCGACCGAGCTCGCGAGACCTTCACGCCCGAAGACGGCGATCCGTGTCATCGCGTCGATCGGAGGAGGGCGACCAATTGAAGACCCGCGCTCCGCGCGTTCGCCACGGCGAGCGCGTCGTCTTCGTCGACCTGCACGACGAGGCGCCGGTCATCGATCTCAAGGACGACGAGGGCGTACGCGACCGGCGCGGCGAATGCGCGATCGCCGGAGCGGATCGCCACGATGTCGAATGAGTCACCCGGCCGCGCGCGCGGGAGCGGCGCGGCGAGCCACGTGGTGGGGATGGTCATCGCCCACGAGGACGGCGCGAGCGCGTCGGCCGTGGTGCGTTCGGGCGCAGCCGGCTGCGACGCGAGCGAGGCTATGGCGCCGAGCGCGAGAACGAGTGCGGCTCCGCCGCCCGCGAGACGTCGCCGCAGCTGGCCGCGGCCAGCCACCTTCATGGCCGGGAGCATTCGCCCGCGCTGAAGCTCGCTCGATACGTGGTGCCGCCGAACGACGCGGCCACGGTCACCGCGCCGTTCGCGCAGGTGACGGTGAGATCCTCGCTCGCCACGCCGCCGTTGCGAGCGCTCAGGTCGTCGGCCGCGGCGTGCGCCTGCTCGCGCACCGATGGCGCACCGACGACCTCGCGCATGGGACGCGGCGAGCGCGACGGAACCACGCGCGCGCGGAGCTCGGCGGCGTAGGCATCGGCGACGACCGCGGCGGCGGCCTCGACCGCGGCCTCGCCGGCCCAGCGTGTCGCAGACCCACGCGCAAGGCGCGCATCGGCCTCGCGGATGCCGGCGATCGCGACCGCAGCGAGCGCGATGAGGACGACAGCGAGGATGGCGGCCTGCCCGCCGTCGTCGTTCAGGGCGTCCACTCGATCCGGCGCGTCGCGCTTGCCTCGACCGTGAGCGGGCCGATGCCGATGAAACCGAGCGGCAGCGGGACGTCGTAGCTCGCATGCACGACGAGGAGCGAACCGCGCGGATCGCCGCTGCGCGGCGGCTCGCTCTCCGGCGGCGCGATGGCGGTTCGCACGCGCGCGGCATCAAGTGGCGCGATCGCCGCCGCGAGCGTGTCGCGGATCGCGTCGTCGTCGTTCGTGAGCGCTCCGGCGCGCGCCGCCTCCGCGGTTCCATGCTGGAGCGCGAGACGAGCGACGCTCACGTCGGCGACGAGCGCGATGGCGAACGCCGCGGCGAGCAGGACGGGCAAGACCAGCGCGAACTCGACGATGGCCTGGCCGTCCTCACGGTTCAGGGACACCGCTCCGGCGGCTTCCAGCCCAGGAGCCGCGCACCGGCGATGATCGCCTTCGTGCTCCAGCGGTTGAGCGCACGCGCCATGACCAAGGCCGTGACGAGACAGATGCCAATGAGCGCGAGGCGGCTCCAGCGGTTCGATTCAGCCTCGGCGTCCGCGATCGCGCCCTGCGAGCGCTCGTCCGGTGGCACGCGGCGCGTCGTGATCGTCCGGATCGTGAGGTCGATCGCGTTCGGATCCGTGAGGATCGCGCCATGGCCGTTCGGCAGCCCCTGACTCGGCTGCGTCGTCTGGAGGATGCGCGAGGGCACACCGGGGTCACGCGCATCCCACTTCGTGACGAACGCGTCCGTCGATTCGCGCAGATCCAGACGCACAACACCGGCCGGGGGCGGCGGCGCGCGCGTGACCGCGAGATCCCGCGTCGCCGGCGAGTCGGGCTCGTTCCCGGCCTGATGCGCGATCTCGCGCACGACCTCCATGTCGCCGTGCGCCGCCAGCACGA
>DASQIF010000275.1:0-1840 GCA_035631715.1 Candidatus Acidiferrales bacterium | reverse complement strand
ACCTTCATCGATGGTCTCTGGTACATCACCTACGTCTCGGTCTCGCGCTGGGGCATCACGACGAGCCTCGCGACCACGTCCGACTTCCGGACCTTCGAGCGCGAGGGGATCATCTTCCTGCCGGACCACAAGGACGTCGTGCTCTTCCCCGAGGCGATCGGCGGCAGGTACGTCGCGCTGACGCGGCCGATGCCGCAGTCCTTCAGCCGCATCTTCGGCGTGTGGCTCGCGTACAGCGAAGATCTCATCCACTGGGGCGGACACACCATGCTCGCGCTCCCGCGATGGGGGTACTGGGATGAGCTGCGCACCGGCGCGTCCGCCGTCCCGTTCAGGACCGATCACGGCTGGGTCGAGCTCTATCACGGTGTCGACCGCAACACCACGTACGCGATGGGCGCGCTCCTCCTGGACCTCGACGATCCGAGCCGCGTCATCGCGCGCTCGCCCACGCCGATCCTCGAGCCGACCGAGCACTACGAGCGCATGGGCCTCTTCAACGACACGGTGTTCTCGTGCGGCAGCGTCGACCTCGGCAACGGGCGCATCCGCATGTACTACGGCGCGGCGGACTCGGTGATCGCCGCGGCGGACTTCGACATCGAGGACATCGTCCGCAGCCTCGAGCCGTGGCACGGACCCGCGGAGAGGCTCGTCACGGCCTAGTGCTCCGCCAGCTCGCGCGGCTCACACGACCGGTCGACGGCGCGGGCGAACACGCGCGCGCGATCGCCGTGTACGCGGATGCTGCCGATCGCCAGTTCCCCGCGGCCGACCTCGGCTACGAGGGCGTCGCGTGCGTCGATGACGTGGCGCGTGCGGTGGTGCTGCTCTGCGATCTGTGGGCGGTCACGAGGCTGCCCGTGCTCAGATCCTGGGCCGAGGGCCTCGCCGAGTTCCTGCTCTACATGCAGCTCGACGACGGCAGCTTCGCGAACTTCATCACCGACTGGCGCGGCCGGCGCAACGAGCGCGGGCTCACGTCGTACCCGGGTGGCGACTTCTGGCAGGCACGCGGCACGCGGGCGCTCGCGAAGCTCTGGATGGTCCTGGGCGACGAGCGCGCGCACGAAGGTCTGCTGCGGGCGATCCCGCTCATCCGTGACGCTCGCGACGTGGCTCCCGACGTCCGCTCGATCCACGTGCACATGGCCAACGAGCTTCTGCGCGTCGGGACGATGCCGCAGCTGCGGGGTGATCTCGAGCGCTGGTGCGACGACATCGTGCGCCTCCGCCGCGGCCCCGTCCTGCGCGACGACCACGATGGGTCGGAGCCGCACCTCTGGGGACACATCCAGGAAGGCGCGCTCGCCGACGCCGGCGCTCTCCTCGACCGTCCCGACCTCGTACGCGTCGCGCGGGAGAGCGCGCTCGCATACGTCGCGCCGCTGATCCGCGGCGGTTTCGATCTGCCGACGGTGCAGCCGTACGGCGTCGCGTCCGCCATCTACTCGATGGAGCGCCTGGCAGCGGTGACCGGCGACGCGACGTTCACCGAGCTCGCGTCCCTGGCGCGCGCTTGGTTCGATGGGCGCAATCCGGCAGGCCGCCCCATGTACGACCGCGAGACTGGCCGCGTGCACGACGGGATCGACGACGGCATCGTGAACGAGCACTCGGGCGCGGAGTCGAACATCGCCGGAGCGCAGGCGCTGTTCGCCGAGGTGGCGGCGACCGCGCCGCAGCTCGCGCCGATCGTCGAGGCGTGCCTGGACCAGCCGGTGCACGCCTAGCATCTCCGTCACTGTCATGGTGTGGTCGCGAGGTGGACTGACCCATAGCATCCAGGGCGCTCGCGAGAGCTGCCATCCATGCGATTCGTCGTCCATCTCGCACAGTC
>DASQIF010000274.1:0-7709 GCA_035631715.1 Candidatus Acidiferrales bacterium | reverse complement strand
GCGGCATCGTCACTCACGACCTGCCGCTCAAGCTCACCGCGCTCCTCATCGCGATCGTCTTCGCCATCGTGAACGCGCAGAACGCCGCGCCGCAGGAGATCGTCGCCGCGTTCGACGGTCGCGTCCCGATCGAGCGACCCGAGGTACCGAGCGGCTTCGTCCTGCAGGGTAACCTCGGCGATGTCGCGGTCACGGTCCGCGGACCGCAGGGCGTCGCCGATCACCTCTCGCTCTCCGACTTCCACGCGACGCTCGACCTCACAGGGGTCGACGCGGGTCAGGGGCCGCGCGACGCCAGGGTGAACGTCACTGTGTCGGATCCGAAAGTGAAGGTGGTTGACGTGACGCCGCTCACCGTGTCGGTGCGTCTCGAGCGCATCACCTCGCGCACGCTCGCGGTGCAGACGCGCCTCGCGAACGATCCGCCCAAGGGGATGCAGGCCGGTCAGACGAGCGTCTCGCCGGGCGAGGTGCGCGTCATCGGGCCGGAGTCGGCGGTCGCGCAGATCGCGGCGGTCTTCGCGACGGTGCGCTTCGGCGACGTCACCACCGATCTCACGCAGAGCGCGCCCGCGGTGCCGGTCGACGCGAGCGGTCTCGCGATCGACGGGCTGCAGGTCGAGCCCGGGATCGTGATCGTGACCGTGCCGGTGCTGCCGGTCGCGACGACGCGGACCGTGCCGATCCTCTGGTCGCTGAAGGGCGCGGTCGCGCCCGGCTACTGGATCTCGCGCGTCTCCACCGATCCGGTCGCGGTCACGGTCTCCGGCGATCAGACCGTCATCGCGTCGCTGGAGCGCCTCGACACAGTGACCGTGGACGTCACCGGGCTCAACACGAGCAAGACGATCCTCGCGCCGCTCATCCTTCCCGACGGCGTGAACCTGGTGCAGCCGGTCGACGCCAGCGTCACCGTGACCGTCGTGCCGCTCGCGGGCACGCGTCCGTTCTTCGTCGGCGTGAGCGTGATCAACCTCGCGCCCAACACGACCGTCGATCTCGACGCGCCGAGCGTCACCGTGGTCCTCGCTGGGCCCGCGCCCACGCTCGCCGGGTTGGGGAACGACCAGGTGACCGTGACCGTGGATGCCGCGAGCCGCGCGCCCGGCACGTACACCGTCGACGCCGTCGTGAAGGCGCCGACCGGCACGACGGTACAGAGCGTGCAACCGACCCGCATCACGCTCACCATTAAGTCAAGACAATGAGCCGCCTCTTCGGGACCGACGGCGTCCGCGGTGTCGCCAATCAGGACCTCACGCCCGAGCTCGCGCTGCGCCTCGGGCGCGCCGCGGGCTATGTGCTCGGCGGCCGCGGGAACTCCGTCGTCATCGGACGCGACACCCGCCGGAGCGGACGCATGCTCGAGGGCGCCCTCGCCGCCGGCCTCTGCTCGGTGGGGATCGACGTGCGCCTGGTGGGCCACATCCCGACGCCCGGGCTGGTGTATCTCACGAAGACAAAGGAGTTCGTCGCCGGGGCGGTCATCAGCGCCTCGCACAACCCGGCGCCGGACAACGGCATCAAGTTCTTCGACCACTCCGGCCAGAAGCTGCCCGACGCCACCGAGGACGAGATCGAGCACGCCATGGCCGACGAGTCCTCGCTGCCGCGCCCGACCGAGGGCGGCATCGGCCTGGTGGGCGACGCGCGGGGCCTGGTGAAGGAGTACGAGGACTTCCTCGGCCGGATCGCGCCGCCGAGCGAGGGCCTGCGCATCGTGCTGGACTGCGCGAACGGCGCGACCTACCGCGTGGCGCCGGCCGTGTTCGCGCGCGCCGGCGCCGAGGTCATCTCGCTCTTCGACCAGCCGGACGGCGAGAACATCAACGCCGGCTGCGGCGCGACGCAGCCCGACGCGCTCGCGGCCGAGGTCATGGCCCGCGGCGCGGACATCGGCTTCGCCTACGACGGCGACGGCGACCGCGTCATCACCGTGGACGCGAAGGGGCACATCCACGACGGCGATCTCGTGCTCGCGCTCGTCGCGCGCCACTTCGCGCGGCACGGGCGCCTGCAGCCGAAGGTCGTCGTCGGCACGGTCATGTCCAACGGCGCGCTCGCCTCGCTCCTCGCGCAGGACGGCATCGAGCTTGCCCGGACGAAGGTCGGTGACCGGTACGTCTGGGAAGAGATGAACACGCGCGGCGCGCAGTTCGGCGGCGAGCCGAGCGGGCACGTCATCTTCCGCGACTACCACACGACCGGCGACGGCATCTTCACCGCGCTCGAGGTGCTCTCGCTCATGCACGCCGAGAAGAAGCCCCTGCACGAGCTCGCCGCGGCGCTCGTGCCGTGGCCGCAGGTCACGCGCAACGTGAAGGCGGCGCGGCGCGGCGAGTGGGACTCGAGCCCGGCGCTCCTCGCGGCGGTCAGGGAGGCCGAGGCGCAGCTCGGCACGAGCGGACGCGTCCTCGTCCGCCCCTCGGGCACCGAGCCGGTGCTCCGCATCATGGTCGAGGCGCGCGACGCGCAGGTCGCCTCGTCGACCGCGGCGCACCTCGAGGACATCGCGAAAAGGGAGCTGGTCTAGATGTGCGGGATCGTCGGGTACGTCGGGCCGCGGAACGCGCTGCCGCTGCTCATGGACGGTCTGCGCCGCCTCGAGTACCGCGGCTACGACTCAGCGGGCGTCGCGGTGCAGAACGGCACGCTCACGGTCATGCGCGCCGAGGGGAAGCTCGACAACCTCGCCGCGGTCGTCGGCGCGCACCCGGCCGACGGGACGACCGGCATCGGTCACACGCGCTGGGCGACGCACGGCCGGCCGACGGAGCAGAACGCGCACCCGCACGTCGACTGCTCGGGCGAGACCGCGGTCATCCACAACGGGATCATCGAGAACTTCGCCGAGCTGAAGGCGCCGCTCGTCGCGGCGGGCCACACCTTCACCAGCGAGACCGACACCGAGGTCGTCGTGCACATGCTCGAGGACGAGCTGAAGAAGGTCTCCTCGCTCGAGGCCGCGGCGCGCGCGGTGCTCCCGAAGCTCGAGGGCGCGGCGGCGCTCGTGTTCATCTCGTCCAAGGATCCCGGGAAGATCGTCGCGGCGCGCATCAGCAACGCCGGCGGCGTGATCATCGGCTACGGCGAGAACGAGAACTTCGTCGCATCCGACGCGCCGGCGCTCATGCAGCACACGCGCCTCGTGTCGTTCCTCGAGAACGGCGAGATGGCGATCGTCACCGCGAAGAGCGTCACCTTCCAGCGCCTGGACGGCACCGCGGTCCAGAAGGAGCGCCAGCAGGTCAACTGGGATCCGGTCGGCGCGGCGAAGGCCGGCTACAAGCACTTCCTGCTGAAGGAGATCCACGAGCAGCCGCGCGCCGTCTCCGACACGCTCCTCGGACGGGTCGACCGCAAGACCGGTCGCGTCGTCTTCGATGAGGACCTCAAGATGACCGAGGCGTTCGTCGCGTCCATCCCGCGCATCACCTTCGTGGCCTGCGGCACCGCGTCCTATGCGTCGCTCGTCGGGAAGTACCTCATCGAGCGCATCGCGAAGATCCCCTGCGACGTCGAGATCGGCTCGGAGTACCGCTATCGCGACCCCGTCGTCTCACCGGGGCAGCTGGTCATCGCGGTCACGCAGTCCGGCGAGACGGTCGACACGCTCTCGGCGATGGAGGAGGCCAAGAAGCGCGGCGCGCGCCTGCTGTCGGTGGTCAATGTCGTCGGCAGCCAGGCCAGCCGCGTGTCGGATGACGTCATCTACCTGCACGCCGGGCCGGAGATCAGCGTCGCGTCGACCAAGGCGTACACCGCGATGCTGGTCGATCTCTACCTCTTCGCGATCTACCTCGGGCAGCGTCGCGGGACGATCGACGCCCAGACGAGCAGCGCGCTGCTCGCGCAGGCCTTCCACCTCCCGACGCTCATGGACGCGGTGCTGCGCGAGGAGCCGAAGATGCGCGCGCTCGCGCATCGCTACTACGGTGCCGAGCACTTCCTCTTCCTCGGCCGCGGCGTGAACTACCCGACCGCGCTCGAGGGCGCGCTCAAGCTGAAGGAGCTCTCGTACATCCACGCCGAGGGCACCGCGGCGGGCGAGATGAAGCACGGCACGAACGCGCTCATCGACGAGTCGCTGCCGGTCGTGGCGATCGCGCTGCGCGACTCCACCTACAAGAAGATCCTCTCCAACATCCAGGAGGTCCGCGCCCGCGCGGGCATCGTCATCGCCCTCGCGAACGACGACGACGAGGAGATCGCGCAGTACGCGGGCGAGGTCATCCGCATCCCGCGCACCAACGAGCTCATCTCGCCGGCGCTCGCGGTCGTGCCGCTGCAGCTGCTCGCGTATCACATCGCCGACCGGCGCGGGAACGACGTCGACCAGCCGCGCAACCTCGCGAAGGCCGTCACGGTCGAATGAGCGATCCGTCCGAGGTCGGCATCGACATCATCGAGACGAGCCGGATCCGTGGCGTTCTCGAGCGCCATGACGCACGCTTCCTCGGACGCGTGTATACGGAGTGGGAGCAGCGCTACTGCCGCCGCAACGTCCTGCATCTCGCGGGGCGCTGGGCGGCGAAGGAGGCGGTCTCGAAGGTGCTCGGGCTCGGGGTGCGCGGCGTCGGCTGGCGCGAGATCGAGATCAGGCGCACGCCGTTCGGTCAGCCCACCGTGACGCTGCACGGCCGCGCCGCGCAGCGCGCCCTGGCCATCGGCCTGCGCGAGCCGCTGTCGGTGAGCATCTCCCATATCCGCGATCTCGCGGTCGCGGTGGCCGTAGGGCTGCGCTGACCGCGGCCGTCCCGCTCGACGCGGGCGTTGTCCGCCAGTTCGTGCGTCCGCTGCCGCCGGACGCCGGGAAGGAAGCGCGCGGCCGCGTCCTCATCGTGGGCGGCTCTGAGCGCTACCCCGGCGCCGCGCTCCTCGCGTCGCGCGCCGCGGCGCGGTGCGGCGCGGGCGTCGTCACGGTGGCCGCGGCGCGCTCGGTGGTCGAGATGATCGGCGGCCAGGACCCGAACATCACCTTCTTCCCGCTGGCCGAGGCGCAGCCCGGCGTCGTCGCCACCGCCGCGGCGGCGCAGGTCACGCCGCTCTTCGCGCAGAAGATCCGCGCGCTCCTCGTCGGCCCCGGCCTCGCCCACGCCGCGGGCACCGACGACTTCGTCGTCGCGGTCATCCGCAACGCGAAGAACGTCCCGACGATCATCGACGCCGACGGGCTGAACGCGCTCGCGCGCACCGAGGAGTGGACCGGCGTCCTGCCGGCGCGCGCCATCCTCACGCCGCACGACGGCGAGGCTGCCCGTCTCGCCGGACGCGTCGTGCCGTCGGGCGCGGCGCGCATCGCGTTCGCGGAGCGGTCCGCCGTGCAGTGGAACGTGACGCTGGTGCTCAAGGGCGCGATCACCGTCATCACCGACGGGAAGCGGACCTACGTGCACGACGCGCCGAACCCGACGCTCGGCGTCGGCGGATCGGGCGACGCGCTCGGCGGCGCCGTTGCGGCGTTCGTCGCGCGCGGTCTCGCGCCGCTCGCCGCCGCGGCCGCTGCGGTGTGGGTGCACGGGCGCGCCGGCGCGCTCCTCGCATCCGAGGTGGGGGAGTCGGGCGCGCTCGCGACGGACATCGTCGACGCGCTGCCGCGCGCGCTGCGGGAGATCCTCGCGGGTCAGCGCAGCCGGGAGACCGCCGAGGTCCGCCAGCTGCGACCGGCCTCGCGCATCCGTCCCGCGGCGAGGCGCAAGCGATGAGCACGGCGGTGCCCATCCGCTCGACCGTGGTCGACGTCGACCTCGATCTGCTCGTGCGCAACTACGAGGCGCTGCGCCGTCACACGAACAACGCCGCCGTGATCGCGGTGGTGAAGACCGACGCGTACGGGCACGGCGCCGAGGCGGTGGCCGAGACGCTGGTCGAGGCCGGCACCGCGATGCTCGCGGTGTTCACGGTCGAGGAGGCGCTCGCGCTGCGCGCCGTCGGCATCCGCGCGCCGATCCTCGTCTTCGTCGGGGTTACGGATCGCGCGGAGGCCGAGGCCGTCGTCGCGACGGGCTGCCGACCGGTGGTGTGGGACATGACCGCGGCGCGGCTCGTCGATGACGCGGCCGCGGCCGCGGGCCGCACGGCCGACGTGCACTTCAAGGTGGACACCGGCCTCACGCGTCTGGGCGCGCCCCTCTCCGAGGCGGTCGCGCGGTACACGGCGATCCGCGAGCTCCCGCACCTGCGCATCGAGGGGCTCATGACGCATCTCGCGACGGCAGATGAGGCGGACGTATCGCAGGACCGCACGCAGCTCGCGCGCTTCGCCGAGGTGCTCGCGGCCATCGGCGAGCCGCCGCGGTTCGTGCACGCGACCGCCACGGGCGGCGTCGCCGCGTTCGGCGCCGTCCCCGGTTGCAACGCCATCCGCCCGGGCATCGCGCTGCACGGCATCCCCGCCTCGCCGGTCCAGAGCGGCATGCTCGATCTTCGTCCGACCCTGCAGTGGCGGTCGCGCATCCGTCGCGTCACCGACGCGAAGGCGGGGACGGGCGTGTCGTACGGACACGAATACCGGCTGCCCCGCGATGGACGCATCGCGACCGTGCCTGTGGGCTATGGTGACGGTGTGCCGCGATCGCTCGCGAAGCGAGGGCGCGTTCTCGTCGGTGGACGCGCGGTGCCGTTCGCCGGACGCATCGCGATGGACCTCGTCATGCTCGACGTGACCGATCTCGACGTCGGCGAAGGCAGCGAGGTCGTCCTCATCGGGGAGCAGCAGGACGCGCGTCAGAGCGCCGACGACCTCGCCGACGCCGCGGGCACCATCTCGTACGAGATCGTCACCGGCATCCGCCGTCGCGTGCCGCGCCGCTACCACCGCGGCGGGAAGGTCGTCGCGCAGCGCACGCTGGCCGGCGGGTACGTGCGGCTGTGAGGCCCGTCTTCGGGCGTCTTTCGCTGATCCTAGCGGTCGCCCTCGTCGCGTCGGCGTGCCAATCCGTCACCGTGCCGGCGTCGGCCAGCCCGACGAGCGAGCCGAGCGGCACGGGCACGCCGCTCCCGACCGGCTCGCGCGCCGCGGCCCTCCCAGACATGAGCCAGGTCCTGCTGAAGAACCCGATCCCCGCGGCCGACGTGTTCGCGCTCACGCGCGAGATGCGCGGCCGCGACGGCCAGCCGCCGGCGGCGCTCATGGCCATCCGCACGACGCCGCCGGTCGAGGACGTCGGCACGTCGCTCCCGTTCTGGACCTACGACTTCCAGGCGAAGAAGAACCTGCACATCACCGCGACCCTGCGGATCATCACCGACCACGCGAAGTGGTGGGTGCAGGACGACATCACCGTCGACACCAGCGCGCTGCGGCAGAACGCCAACGCGTTCGAGACGCAGGTCTATCCGACGGACCGCGGGCTCTACGGATCGGAGTGGTCGCCGGGCATCGACGGCGATCCGCGGATCAACATCATGGTCGCGCGCATACCGGGCGCGGCCGCCGGGTACTTCAACTCATCCGATGAGCTGCCGCTCTGGGTGAACGAGTTCAGCGCGCAGCGCGAGATGGTCTACATCAACTCGCTGGCCGCGCGCGCGGGGACCCCCTATCTCACCGACATCCTGTCGCACGAGTTCTGTCACATGATCGAGTTCGGCCGGAACAAGCGCTCATCGATCTGGTTCAACGAGGGACACGCGCAGCTCTGCGAGCAGGCCAACGGCTTCGGCTCGCCGCACGCGCAGTCGTTCCTGCGTCTCCCCGACACGCAGCT
>DASQIF010000273.1:0-13174 GCA_035631715.1 Candidatus Acidiferrales bacterium | reverse complement strand
CGGGCGTCGCTGCGCGGCGGGAGGAAGGTCTTGCGAAGCGGATGACCGGGGAACGACTCCTCGAGGAAGATCCGACGAAGGTCGGGGTGACCGTCGAACTCGATGCCGAACATGTCGTAGGTCTCGCGCTCCGGCCAGTTCGCGCCCTCCCACACCGACACGAGCGACGGGATTTGCGGATCGAGCTCGGTGCATGCGGTCCGCAGCATCACGAAGAGATGCGTCTCGGTCCCGCGCACGAACGTGATGCTGCGCAGCTCGGTACCGGTGTCGACGCCGGCGTTCACCGAATACAGATCGCACCGCGTCGGCGCCTCGTCGCGGACGATCCTCGCGACCTCGACCAGCCGCTCGCGCGTGACGTCGACGACCAGCATGTCGTGGAGGACCCCGACACTCGCGCGGTCCCCGAGTCGGGAGGCGAGTTGCCCGCGCGCCGCGGCGAGGTCGACGGTCGGGCGGGGCGCGCTCAGTACCAATTCAATGCCTTCTTCTTCCAGGCGTAGAAGAGGCCCACGACCAGGATGCCGATGAACACGGCCATCTCGCCCAGGCCGAACCAGCCGAGGTCGCGGAAGAGGACGGCCCAGGGAAAGAGGAAGATCACCTCGACGTCGAACACGACGAAGAGCAGCGCGAAGACGTAGAAGTGGCTGGGGTAGCGGCCCCACGCCTGCCCCGTCGGCTCCTCTCCGGACTCGTAGGTGCGCAGTTTTTCGCGCGTCGGCTTGAACGGGGCGAGCAGGTGGGAGAGGGCCATCATGACGGTCACGATCAGGGCTCCGACCACGAAAAAGGCGAACACGTAGACATAAGAGAGGTTGTAGTCGGGCACCGGTCGTAGCGTAGGGAGGCCTCAGAACCTCCGCAAACCAGCGCAGGCTGCCCGTAACGAGGCACAGTTGTGATGGGCCTGTGACCCCAATGTCAGGGTTGACACATGACCGACGTCCTCGGTACGGTGCCGCCCGAGGGTCGCGCCGGGTGCGAATTTCGTACACGGCGAGGTTCATTGGGGAGGGTTCCAGGGTCTTGCTCACGGCTCAAGGCCGACGTGCGCAGGCAACGCCGACGCCGCGGGTCGCGCTCGGTCGTGCGATGCAACAGACGCAGGACCTCTCCGTGCGCGGGACGCTCGCGCTCGCTTCCGCATTGGGCCACCTCTTCGGTGAGAGCATCCCCGCGACCATCGCCTCGTTCTTCGGACCGCGCGGTCTCCGCCTCGTCCTGAACATCGCGACCGCGTGCCTCGTCGTCTCGCTTCCCTTCGCCGCCGTGTCCCAGAGTGACACGGCGAGCGCCACGACCATCGCCGACCGCGCGCCGGTCGCCGCGATCTCGAACTTCGCCGACGACACCGGCGCTCGCGCACAGCCGCAGTCGCGCGGCATGCTCGCCGGCACGCGCAGCCTCGTGACGGTCGCCGCGGCCGACGTGCCGGAGATCCCGAAGTACGTCGTGAAGAAGGGCGACACGCTCTCGGAGATCGCGGCGTCGTACGGCGTGAACACCGACGACATCGCGTACGCGAACGGCTTCGCCGACGACGGGATCAACGTCGGCGAGACGCTCGTCATCCCGCCGGGTCGGGGCGCGCTCTACATCGTGAAGCCGGGCGACACCATCGCGAGCGTCGCGTCGAAGTTCAAGGTCGAGCAGGCGGCGATCATGACCTACAACCGTCTCTACTTCGAGCCGGAGCACTTCGCGCCGGATCAGCTCATCTTCGTCCCCGGCGCGGACGTGCCGGCGATCAAGCGGCTGAACTACGGCACCATCGGGAACGTCGCGCCGAACCAGCTGCCCGCGAGCACCGGGCGCCTCGCGTGGCCGGTCAACGGCGTGATCACGCAGTACTTCTGGTGGGGCCACACCGGGGTCGATCTCGCGGCGCCCTACGGCACGACGATCGGCGCATCGGACGACGGCGTGGTCGTTGCGACGGGTTGGGTCGCGGTCGGTGGCCTCCGGGTCTGCGTGCAGCACGCCGGCGGTCTGATGACCTGCTACTACCACACCGGCGCGGTGTTCGTGTCGCCGGGTCAGACCGTCGTGCGCGGCCAGCCGCTCGCGTCGATCGGCATGACCGGCGTGACCACCGGTCCTCACGTGCACTGGGAGCTGCGCGTCAACGGCGTCTACGTCAACCCGCTGCTGTATTAGCCGCTAGCCCGCGGCCCTCGCTCGTACCCTCTTCGTATGTATCGCGCCGTCCACGCTGACCGCAGCGGTCGGATCCTCCTCACCGATCACCCCGCGCTCGCGTTCGATGGCGCGCGCTACGTCACGTTCGGCGACGCCATCCCGATGCCGAGCGACGCCGTGGTCGTGCCGTTCGAACGTGAGGCCTTCGCGTCGGAGAAGAGCGGCAAGCCGCGCCGTCTCGGCGGCGGTCGTCTCGCGGCGGCCGCGCTGCTTCCGCCGGGCTACCTGCGCACGCTCCTGCCGGCGTACGCCGACGCCACCGGCAGCCACGATCTCCCGCCGCGTCCGTACGCCGCCGTCGCCGCGAACGACGCCGGCGCGCTGGTCGTCGCGGGGCTGCAGCTCGACCGGGACCCGACCCATGACAGCGCCGCCTTCCCGCGCCCAGAGGTCGCGGCGCGCGTGTCGGAGGGCCTCCGCGCCCAGGCCGGCGATCGGATCATCCGCCAGCTCGCGCGCTGCGCGAAGGAGTACGGCTGCCACGGCGCCGCGAACGCGTTCTACGGCCGGTGGGAGTGCGCGCTGCCGATCGCGGCACCCTCGAACGAGCGCCCGCCTGCGAGCGTCCTTCCGAAGCGCGACGGCGAGGCCGCGCCCACGGAGGACGCCGTGTTCCATCCGTCGGCGGCCGAGATCGCCCGGCTCGCAGGCGAGCACGTGCGCGCGGGTGGGACGCTGCTCGCGTTCGGCCGCGCCTGCGAGGGCGAGCCACTCCTCGCGGCGCGCGAGGTCGAGGACGCGATCGTGCGCATCCGCGCCGAGACGCGCGATGGGACCGTGCATCTCGAGACGAACGGCTCGGTGCCGGCGGCGCTGCGGCGCCTGTCATCGGTCGGGCTCGAGAGCGTGGGCGTGCGCCTGCTCACGGCACGTGCGAGCGCGTACGAGGCGCTGCACGGGCCGGTCGGCTACCGGTTCCCCGACGTGCGCGCGACGATCCGCCTCGCCGCGGAGCTGCGTCTGTCGCTCTCGATAGAGGTGCGCGTCCATCCCGGGATCTTCGATCGCGCGGAAGAGATCGACGCGCTCATCGCGATCCTGGCCGAGGCGCCCGAGGGCACGGCGCTGCTGCTGCGCGATCTTCACGCCGATCCCCTGCGCGTGCTCGCGCTGCTTCCGGCCGGCGAGCCGATCGGGATCGCGCGCGCGGTGGCGCGACTGCGCGACGAGCTTCCACACATCCGCGTCGGTGCGTTCGTGCGCCCGCTCGCGAAGGTGCCACATGTTCCTTGATCGCGCGCGCATCACGGTGCGCGCCGGCAGCGGCGGGCGCGGCGTGATCTCGTTCCGCCGCGAGGCGCACGTGCCGCGCGGCGGACCCGACGGCGGCGACGGCGGTCGCGGCGGCGACGTCGTGCTGCGCGCGGACGTACAGCTGGGATCGCTCGGCGACTTCCAGTTCAAACACGTCTTCGAGGCGGAGAGCGGCGCCGCGGGCGCGGGACGGAACAGCAGCGGCAAGGCCGGACGCGATCTCGTCGTCCGCATCCCGGCCGGCACGACGGTGCGCGACGTCGCGACCGGCGCCGAGGTCGCGGACCTCGTCACCGACGGCGCGGAGATCCTCGCGGCGCGTGGCGGCGCGGGCGGTCGCGGCAACGCGCGCTTCGTGACGAGCACGCGTCGCGCGCCGCGCATCGCGATGGACGGTGAGACGGGCGAGACGCGCGAGCTCGAGCTCGAGCTGCGCCTCATCGCGGACGTCGGTCTCGCGGGTCTTCCGAACGCGGGCAAGTCGAGCCTGCTCGCCGCGCTCACGCGCGCCCGCCCGAAGATCGCCGACTACCCCTTCACCACGCTCACACCGAATCTCGGCGTCGCGCGGCTCGACGACCGCGAGCTCGTCATCGCCGACATCCCGGGTCTGATCGAAGGCGCGAGCGGGGGCGCCGGTCTGGGCGAGGAGTTCCTGCGTCACATCGAGCGGACGCGTCTCGTCGTGCACGTGGTGGATGCCTCGCTCGAGGACCCGCTCGCGGCGATCGCGACCATCGACGCGGAGCTCGCCGCGTACGGACACGGTCTTGCGGAGCACGCGGAGCTCGTGGCGCTCAACAAGATCGACCTGGCCGATGCGCGCGACAAGGTGCCCGCTCTCGTGGAGGCCCTCGCCGCGCGCGGGCGCGAGGCGCTCGCGGTGTCGGCCGCATCGGGCGAAGGCGTCGAGCGCCTGGCGAAGCGCTTCTTTGCGCTCGTCCCGCCGCGCCCGACGGCCGAGGCCGCGGCGCCACCTGAGCGGCGGATCGTGTTCGCCGGCAGCCCGCGCGACGTGCGGGTGGAGCGCGAGGGCCAGGCGTATCGCGTGCGCGGCGACCGGATCGAGCGCCTCGCGACCGGCATCGACTGGGACAGTGGTGAGGCGTCGGCGTATTTCCACCAGATGCTGCAGCGCAACGGAGTGGAGAAGCGCCTACGCGCCCTCGGCGTGAAGGAAGGCGACGTCGTGAAGATCGGCAAGCTCGAGCTCGAGTGGCACGACGCCACGTGAGGATCGGGGTCTTCGGCGGCACGTTCGATCCCGTCCACGTCGGGCATCTCGCGATCGCCGAGGCCGCGCTCGAGAGCGCGAAGCTCGACCGCGTGATCTTCGTTCCCGCGCGTCGGTCGCCGCTCAAGGACCGCGAGCCGAGCGCGAGCGCCGCGGATCGTCTCGCGATGCTCGAGGCCGCGGTGAGAGGCCAGCCGCGGTTCTCGGTGTCGCGGGTCGAGCTGGACCGCGAGGGACCCTCGTACACGGTCGACACGCTCGAGGCGCTGCGCGGTGAGGGCGAGCTCTCGCTCATCCTCGGCAGCGACGCGCTCGCGGACCTGGATCGCTGGCGATCGCCCGAGCGCATCCGTGCGCTCGCCTCGCTCCTCGTCGCGCGCCGTCCCGGAGCGCCGGAGCCCGCGGCATCGTCTGGCGCACGGGCGTTCGATGCGCCCTGCCTCGATATCTCGAGCCGCGAGCTGCGCGCGCGGGCCTCCCGCGGCCTCTCCCTGCGCTACCTTGTGCCCGACGAGGTGTGGCGGCACATCGAACGCAGGAACCTGTACCGGTGAGCACGACCGAGCGCGACGTCGCTCCCCGAGAGATGGCGGACATCGTCGTCGACGCCGCGAGCGACAAGAAGGCCGAGGACATCCTCGTGCTGAACGTCTCCGAGGTGACGACCTTCGCCGACCTCTTCGTCATCTGCAGCGGTCGCGGCGAACGTCAGGTGCAGTCGATCGCCGACGCCATCGTGGAGAAGGCCAAGGCCGCGGGCCGGCAGCCCGTCGGCATCGAGGGCTACGCCGGCGGACGCTGGGTCCTCATCGACCTCGGCGACGTCATCGTGCACGCCTTCGTACCCGAGGAGCGCGATCTGTACCGACTCGAGCGGCTGTGGGGCGACGCCCCGGTGGTGCTCCGTATCGCCTGAGTTCCGCAAGCTGTGGATCGGTCAGGGCGTCTCGGTCGTCGGCTCGCGGGTCACGCAGCTCGCGCTCCCGCTCACCGCCGCGCTCACGCTCTCCGCGACACCCGTGCAGATGGGCTACCTCACCGCGGCGAACTCGCTGCCGATCCTCTTCTTCGCGCTCTTCGCCGGCGCGTGGGCCGACCGCCTTCCCCATCGCCCGGTCCTCATCGTGACCGACCTCGCGCGCGCCGCGATCCTCGTGACCATCCCGATCGCCGCAATCGCGGGCGTGTTGACGATCACGCACGTGCTCGTCGCGGCGTTCCTGGCCGGCGCGATGAGCGTGCTCTTCCGCGCCGCGTACACGCCGTTCATCCCCGCGCTGGTCGAGCGGAGCGAGCTGGTGCGCGCGAACTCGCGCCTCGCCCTCAACGAGTCGATCGCGCGGGTCGCCGGCCCGAGCCTCGGCGGCCTCCTCGTTCAGCTCGTCACCGCGCCCATCGCCATCGCCGCGGACGCCGCGTCGTTCGTCGTATCCGCCGTCGCGGTGTGGGCGATCCGCGTGAAGGAGACGCCGCCGGCGCGGGCCGAGCGCAAGCCGATCTCGCGCGAGATCGGCGAGGGGATGCGCTTCGTCCGTCACAACCCCTTCATCCGCACGGTCGTGACCATCGCGCTCATCTTCAATTTCGCCATCACGCTCGGCGAGGTGAACCTCATCCTCTACGCCACGCGCGTTCTCGGCCTCGACGGCGGGCTCGTGGGCGCGGTGTTCGCGACCGGTGGCGTCGCGTCGGTCATCGGTGCCACGCAGGTGAGCCGCGTGACGGCGCGTTTCGGCATCGGGCCGTCGATGACGGCGGGGGTCTTCGCGGTCGCGCTGAGCTGGGGATTCGTGCTCGCCGCGAACGGATCGCCGCTCGTCGCGGCGCTGTATCTCGCCGTCCAGGCGGCGATCGCGTCGCTCGGTGCCGCGATCTTCAACGTGACCTCGGCCGCCGTGTACCAGGCGGCCGTGCCGCTTAGCCTCCAGGGCCGCGTCGGCGGCACGGGTCAGGTGCTCGGCCTCGGCCTCGCGTCGATCGCGGCGCTGATCGGCGGATGGCTGGGCGATCACCTCGGTCTGTGGAACACGCTCGGGCTCTCGCTCGCGGGGAACGTGCTCGGCCTCGTCTACGTGATCTCGTCACCACTGCGCGGCATTCGCACCGCGGACGACCTCACGCCGACGGAATCGACCGCGGCCGCGATGTCCTAGGTGAAGTTCCCGGCGGTCTTTGATACACGCTCGTACGGAGTTCGAGGGGTGACGGCGTGCGCTTCGAGCGCGGATCCGGCGCCGCAGAGCTCAATGCCTAACGCTCGCACCACATGCGCCGAAGGCCCGTCGTTACTGAGCGATCCGAGCACCGAGGGCTCGTACGACGCCGCGCCGTGCTCAAGGTCGGTGGCGAGCCGCGCCGCGAGACGACTCACCAGCGTCGACGTATCAGAGACCACTGGGAATCTCACCTAGGCGTTCCGGTAGCGCGCGCCGCCGCCGAACACGCCGATGTCGGCCAGCACGCCCAGGATCACGAGCAGCAGGCCGATGTCGTGGAGCCCGCCGAAGGAGTTCTGGGCCACGGCGTACGCCAGGGTCGTCCAGGGCAGGAAGAGGAAGCCGAGGAACGGGATGAAGAACGTGTCGAAGGCGCGGGTCAGGTATTCAGAGAAGAGGAAGAGCACGAACAGCGCGAACCGCGGCCCGACGAACGCGACGGCGAGCAATACACAGCACATCTAGCTTGTGGAGCTGAGGGGCCTCGAACACGAAGGCGGCACGCGACTAATTCTGCAGGACGGACTAGTGCGCAGGGCTGCCGCGTAGAAGTTCCAAGGGGCCGACTATCTCGCTGCGAGTGTCTTCGCCGTCATTTTCATTGTTGGCGGGTGGCCTGTTGTGCGTGTCAGCCATGTCTCGCACACCTCTCAACGCTTGATAAGGACAACGCTCGCGATGGGCGGCAGCAGCCGCTTCTCCAAAACTGCGGATCCGTCACCGCATGCGCCCGGCTGTTCGAACGGAGCCTTCGTCGATGGGATCGAGCACGAGGATGGCTTCGTCCACGCCAGCGGACGCGAGCGCAGCGAGGTGATCTCGCAGCCCACGGACGCTGACGGGATCGCACTCGTAACGCCGCTGCCGTGACGTCCCCTCCAGTGACACGAGGACACACGCGCTCCGCTTGAGCGTCGCAACATCGCGCCCGACCCGCCGGCAGATCTCGTCCACCTTCGCGCGCTCGCGCGCGAAGCCTTCGGGGCTGTTGCCGTACCACGAGTACCACGCGTTCCAGGCGTCGACGTGCGCGAGGCTCGCCTCGAGCACGCGTGATCCCTTGGAGCCGATCATGATCGGGACACGTTGAGCGGGCGGCGGGAGGACGACCGCGTCCGCAACGCTCACGTACGTGCCATCCAGCGTGACGCGTTCAGCCGCCAGGAGCCGGCGCACGACCTCGAACGACTCGACGAAGCGCGACGCGAGGTGGTCGTAGGGAAACCCGAAGGCGCGGAACTCGGGCTCGTTCCATCCCGCACCGATGCCGAGGACGAAGCGTCCGCCGCTCACCTCGGCGATCGAGGCCGACATGCGCGCGATGATCCCGGGCGCGTGGAACGCGGTCGCGGCGACGAGCGGCCCGAGTGTGACGCGACTCGTCGACGCGGCGAGCGCGGCCAGCTGCGTCCACGCGTCGAGCGGTCCGCGCTCGCTGCTCTCGTCTCGATAGAGAAGGTGGTCGCCGACCCAGATCGAGTCGAAGCCCGCGTCCTCGACCGTCTGCGCGATGGCGAGCATCTCCGGCCACCGCACGACGCGCTCGACCTCGGGGAGCTGGACGCCGACCCTCACCGGCGGTGCGCCAAGCGAGTCGGCCTCATCGCGCTAGCGAGTGGAGCTGAGGGGATTCGAACCCCTGACCTCTTGAGTGCGATTCAAGCGCTCTCCCAGCTGAGCTACAGCCCCGGCCGATCTTCGAAGCGCCGAAATTCCTTGGAAATACGGCCCTCGGAAGAGTCTCATTGTATGCGTCTGCACGCCGCAGCCACAACATACGATCGTCGCTGACGTGATCACCCTGCGATCCGGTGATGTGATCGCGCACGTGGCGCCCGACGCGGGCGGCAGGCTCACGTCGTTAGTGGTCGGGGGCGTCGAGCGGATCATGGCCAAGTCCAACGCGCCTTCGCCCGCACGCCCGACTTCCTATGGCTGCTATCCGATGGTCCCGTGGGCGGGCCGCCTCGAGCACGGTCGCATCCCGACCGTCGCCGGCGAGGTGCGGCTCGATGCGAACCACGGTCCGTCCGCGATCCACGGCCTCGGGTTCGACAAAGCCTGGCGCGTGCTCGAGCGGAGCGAGGCCGCGGTCGTGATGGACTGCGAGCTCCGTGGGCTGGGGTGGCCGTTCGGCGGCACGGCGCGCCAGACGATGCGGCTCAGTCCGAGCGCGCTCGACCTGGAGCTCGAGGTCAGCGCGTACGCGAGGACCGGACCGGCGGGACTGGGCTGGCATCCATGGTTCGCGCGTCCGCGCAGCGGTGACGTCGAGGTCCTGCTCGACGCGCACGAGGTCCTCGTGCTCGATGCCGACAAGGTGCCGACCGGCGCGGTCCGCGAGGTCGACGCGAGCGAGGATCTGCGCGCGGGACCGCAGCTCGGGGAACGCAGGCTCGACGACGTCTATGTCCACTCCAAGGCGCCGGCGATCGTTCGCTGGCCCGACCTCGTTCTCGAGATCGAGTTCGACGAGAGCCTGAACACGGTGGTCGTCCACACCCCGCCCCAGGGCTTCTGCGTCGAGCCGCAGACGATGTGGCCGAATGCGCCGCTGCTCGCGGCTCGCGGCGTGGAAGGGACCGGGATGCGGACGCTCGCCCCGGGCGAACGTCTGCACGCGTCACACCGGTGGCGCTGGCGTCCGCGCGACGTGCGATAACCTCACACGACCGCGCGGCGCGTCTCGGAGGATCCGCATGAGCGACGCCTTCTTCACCGAAGTCCCCCGGCGTATCGGCTACGGAGGGCCCGACTCCTCCGATCCACTCTCGTACGCGGTCTACCAGCCCGATCGTCTGGTGCGTGGCAAGCGCATGGCGGACCAGCTCCGCATCGCGGTCTGCCTATGGCACTCCTTCAACTGGCCGGGCTCGGACGTGTTCGGTGTCGGCACGTTCGATCGGCCGTGGCTCGCCGCCGGTCAGGACGCGGCGACCGCATCGCAGGCCAAGCTCGACGCGGCATTCGAGTTCATCGAGAAGCTCGGCGTTCCCTTCTTCACGTTCCACGATCGCGACGTCGCGCCCGAGGGCCGGACGTACGCCGAGACCCGAGCGAACCTCGACGCGAGCGTGGACCGCATCGAGGGGCACATGTCGCGCACGGGTGCGCGGCTCCTGTGGGGCACCGCGAACCTCTTCAGTCACCCGCGCTACGCCGCGGGCGCCGCCACGAATCCGGACCCCGACGTGTTCGCGTATGCCGCGGCCCAGGTGAAGACGATGCTCGAGGTCAGCCATCGCCTGGGCGGCGCGAACTACGTCCTCTGGGGCGGCCGCGAGGGCTACGAGACGCTCCTCAACACCGATCTCGCGCGCGAAGAGCGGCAACTCGCGCGCTTCCTGACGCTCGTCGCCGAGCACAAACACAAGATCGGCTTCAAGGGAACGCTGCTCATCGAGCCAAAGCCCCAGGAACCGACGAAGCATCAGTACGACTACGACGCGGCGACGGTCGTGGGCTTCCTGCAGCGCCACGACCTCGCCGGCGAGTACCGCCTGAATCTCGAGGCGAACCACGCAACGCTCGCGGGACACAGTTTCCATCACGAGGTCGCAACGGCGATCGCGCTCGATGCCTTCGGCAGCATCGACGCCAACCGCGGCGATTATCAGAACGGGTGGGACACGGACCAGTTCCCGAACTCCGTTGACGAGCTGACCCTGGCGCTGCACGACATCCTCGCCGCCGGCGGCTTCACGACCGGTGGCTTCAACTTCGACGCGAAGCTGCGGCGGCAGAGCGTGAGCCGGACCGATCTGTTCCACGCGCACATCGGTGGCATCGACACGCTCGCCCGCGCGCTGCTCGCCGCCGCCGACATGGTCGACGCCGGCACGCTGACGACGCCGCGCGACCAGCGCTACGCGGACTGGTCGAACGAGCTCGGCACGGCGATCCTCTCCGGCGGCGCGACCCTCGCGGACCTGGAGCGCCGTGTCGCGAAGGGCGATATCGATCCGCGCCCGCGGTCAGGCGCGCAGGAGCGACTCGAGGGTTCGGTCAATCGCCGCATCTGGGGGGTCGACCGCCGTTAGCCGTGGAGCTCGGCCAGCTCCTGCTGCGTAAGCTTGGTCGGCGGCTTCCCGAGGATGATCATCCCGAGCACCTCGTCCACCGTGACCTCGTCCTTCTTCACGGTGCCGACGAGGCTTCCGTGGTACATGACGCTGATGCGCTCGGACAGGTCAAACACGTCGTGGATGTCGTGGCTGACGAGGAAGATCCCGATCCCCTCGCTCTTGAGCTGCTTGATCAGGCTGTGCACCTGCGCGGTCTCGGCAGGTCCCAAAGCAGCGGTCGGCTCGTCCATGATCAGGACGCGCGCGTTGAAGTGGACGGCCCTCGCGATCGCGACCGACTGCCGCTGGCCGCCCGAGAGCCGGAGCACAGGCGTCTTGAAGTTCTTGAAGTTCGGGTTGAGCCGACCGATCACCTGGCGGGTGGCAGACTCCATGGCTGCGTCGTCGAGCGTCGCGGCTGCCGTGACTTCGCGGCCGAGGAAGACGTTCGCCGGCGCGTCGAGGTTGTCGGCCAGCGCCAGCGTCTGGTAGATCGTCTCGATCCCCAGCGCCTTCGCGTCCCGCGGGTTGGCGATCGTGACCGGCTGGCCGTTGACCAGGATCTGCCCGGCATCCGGTGGCCGCGCCCCTGACAGCGCCCGCATGAGCGTGGTCTTGCCCGCGCCGTTCCCACCGACGAGGCCGATGACCTCACCCGCGTGGACGTCGATCGTCACGCCGCGGACCGCGCGCACGCCGCCGAACGACACCTGGATGTTGCGCAACTCGACCAGCGGTACGCGCTGCGTCTGGACCGGCGGCTGCGCCGTTTGCGTCAGCATGGTCGGTTCACGGTGCGCGCCTGCGCACGAGCGTGTCAAGACCGACGGCCGCGACGAGCACCAGGCCGACGACGATGTCCTGCGTCGGCGAGTCGACAAGCAGGAGCACCATCCCCGAGCGCAGCGATTGCATCACCACGGCGCCGAGGATCGCGCCGGGGACGGTCCCGATGCCGCCCGAGAACGACGTTCCGCCGATGACCGCGGCCGAGATGACGTCGAGCTCGTTCTGGACGCCGAGGTTGGTCACCGCGGCGTTCAGTCGGGCGGTCTGCACCGCCGCGCTGATCGCGGCGAGGCTGCCCATCAGGGCGAAGGTGAGCATGATCGTGCGCCGCACGTTGATGCCCGCCAGCGCCGCCGCATCGGGGTTACCGCCGATCGCGTAGACGTACCGGCCGAAGCGGCGCCGCGTCGCCAGGAATGTCACCACGAGGGTGACGATCAGCATGATCAGGACGGGGAAGGCCACACCGGTCGGGATGAACAAGCCCTCGGGCGGCACCGTGATCCCGTGCTCCTGGGCGTACTGGAGCGCGACGTTGACCGGAAGCGGATAGCTGTTCGCGACCCAGACGACCCCGAGGACGATGCCGCACGAGAGCGCCCCGACCAAGCCTTCGGCCCAGAGCGCACGCACCGGGAATGCGTACCGGCGCCTGCGGCGGCGCGACGCGATCTGCAGGTACACGATCGCGACGCACAGCACGACGCCGAGCGTCCAGCTCGGCAGTTCCCCCAGGGCGCCGACCCGCGTCCCGACCGTGCCGCCACCGAGCATTTGGAACGTCGACTCCATCGGCGCGATGGTCTGGCCCTGCGCGTATCGGAAGATGAGACCCCGCCACACGAGTAACCCGCCGAGCGTGACGATGAAGGACGGCACGCCGCCGTACGCGATGACGAAGCCCTGCAGTCCGCCGATGACCGCCCCCAGGGCGATGCCAAGGACGAGCGTGACGATCCAGGTGAGAGGCTGCTCGTGCCCGAACCCGAGGTTGTTCGGGATCCACACCGCCTGGATCATCGCCATCGTGTATCCGAGGAAACCGAGCATCGATCCGACAGAGAGATCGATGTTGCGCGAGACGATGATCAGGACCATCCCCGTGGCCATGATCGCGATCGAGGCGCTCTGGACCGAGAGGTTCCAGAGATTCCGTGGGCTGAGGAACGTCCCGCCCGACAGGATGTTGAAACCGACCCAGATGATCAGCAGGGCGCCGAGCATGCCGAGCAGCCGCGTGTCGACCTCGAGCGCGCGCAGCGCGGTGGCGATCGGCGCGAACGCCGTGCTGATCGTCGGACGCGAACGCCTTTCCGGGGCGGCGTCGCTCGGGACTGAGATACCCATCAGGCTGCCGTCTCGATCTCCGTTCTTGGCTGGAGTAACGACGCGCCCTGCCCCGCGTGAGCGAG
>DASQIF010000272.1:0-14811 GCA_035631715.1 Candidatus Acidiferrales bacterium | reverse complement strand
AACGCCTCGGTGACGAGCGGGACCGTCGTCGAACGGCGGCCGCCGAAGAGGATCGCGGAGATCGGCACGCCCTTCGGATCGTTGGCGTAGCGCGAGAGCCGCGGATTGTTCGCGAGCGGCACCGTGAAGCGGCTGTTCGGGTGCGCGGCGGGCTCCTTCGATCCACGCTTCCACGGGCGCCCGCGCCAGTCGATGAGATCGGTCTGCGGTGCGTCCATGCCCTCCCACCAGACGTCCATGTCCGGCGTGAGCGCGACATTCGTGAAGATCGCGTCGTGGCCCACCATCGTCATCGCCGTGGGGTTGGTGTGCTCGTTGGTGCCCGGCGCTACGCCGAAGAAGCCAGCTTCGGGGTTCACGGCGTAGAGGCGGCCGTCCGCACCGACGCGCATCCACGCGATGTCGTCGCCGATAGTCTTGATCTTCCAGCCTTTGAAGGACTCGGGCGGAAGCAGCATCGCGAGGTTCGTCTTCCCCGACGCGCTCGGGAAGGCGCCGGCGATGAAGTGCGTCTCGCCTTCAGGGCTTTCGGCCTCGAGCAGCATCATGTGTTCGGCCAGCCAGCCCTGCTCGTGCGCGTGATACGACGCGATGCGCAGCGAGAGGCACTTCTTGCCGAGCAGCGCGTTGCCGCCGTAGCCCGAGCCGACCGACCAGATGGTGTCGTCCTGCGGGAAGTGGCAGATGTAGCGACGCTGCGGATCGAGGTCGGCGACGGTGTGGATGCCGCGGTTGAACTTCGCGGAATCGCCGAGCCGATCGAGCGCGATCTTGCCGACGCGCGCCATGATCCGCATGTTGAGCACGACGTAGATCGAGTCCGTTATCTCGACGCCGATCATCGCGAACGGCGAGTCTGGCTGCCCCATGAGGTAGGGGATCACGTACATCGTGCGGCCCTTCATCGCGCCGGTCGAGATCTCGCGCAGCTTCCCGTAGGCCTCATCGGGCGACATCCAGTTGTTGGTGTTGCCCGCGCCGTCCTTGGTCGGCGTGCAGATGAAGGTGAGCTCCTCGGTACGCGCCACGTCGTTCGGATCGCTCCGGCTGTAGAAGGAGCGCGGCTTCTTTTCCTGATTGAGCGGCGTGATGACGCCCATCGCGACGGCCTGCTCGGTCAGGCGCTTAGCCTCTTCATCGGAGCCGTCGACCCAGTAGATCTGGTCGGGTCCGCACATCTTCGCGATCTCGTCCACCCACGACGAGAGGTGCGTGTTCGTGGTCGGACGGTCCTTCGCGACGACCATTCGCTGTCCCCCTACACGAGCGTGATGAGCAGGACGAGCCTATCCCGCGGTCTCGCGCCTTGCACGAACGATGCGCGACACGATGATCGCGACGGTCACGGTCACCGGGAGCGCGAGGGCGACCTGCACGAGCAGCGGCAGGAGCGCGTCCGCGTCATAGAGCACACCTGAGAGAAGACCGCCGGTGCCGAAGCCGAGCGCGTACACGAGCTGGAAGCCGCTGTAGCCGAGCGCCGAGCGCGAGGGCGGCAGCACGCGTTCGAGCGCCGCGGCGAGCACGGGGTTCGGCGCGCTCTGCGCGCCGAGGAGCAGCGCCCCGAGGCCGAGCGCCGGCTCCGAGTGGCCCGCGAGCGCGACGATCGCCGCGCCGAGCGTGAGCGCGGCGCCGGCGCCGATGACCGCCGGGGCCGGTCCGACCCGATCGCTGATGCGGCCGCTCGTCGCCGAGAGCAGCGCCGCGCCGAGCGCGATGAGGCCGACGTAGATCCCGACCCGCTCGAGCGGCACGTCGACGACGTCGCGCACGAACACCGAGAAGAGCGGGTTCACCATGTTCGCGACGAGCGCGGCGAGCGGCGTGACCGCGAGAAGCGTCCAGAACGCGCGCGGCAGCGCAGGCGTCGCGACGTGTGCCGGCGGCGGCGTCGAGCGCAGCAGGAGCGTGAGGAGCGTCGACAGGACGAACACGCCGACGCCGACGGCGAGCCCGCCACGCAGGCCGAGGGCGGCGGCGATCGGGCCGGCGAACGGCGAGCCGATGATGGTCCCGAGAAAGAACGCGCCATAGACCAGACCGAGGTCCGCGCCGAGTCGCGCGCGCGGCACGACCTGGATGAGATGCGCGTTCGTGACCGGCAGCGCCGCGCTTCCCGTCCAATACAGGACCGAGCCGATGAACGCGCCGTGCCAATCGGCCAGCGGCAGGAACGCGAGCCCTCCGATCGTCGAGGCGGACCAGGTGAGGACGATGAGCGGCTTCCGGCCGAAGCGGTCCGCCGCGAGGCCGATCGGGATGAACGTGAGCGCGGCGAACACGTTGCCGAGGCCGATGACGAGGCCGATGTCCGTCGGCGTCGCGCCGAGGTCCTTGAGATACAGCGGGAGCAGCGTGCCGAAGAGACCGAATCCGACGCCCCAGAAGAGCTGAGCGGCGATGAGCGCGCGGACGTCCCGAGTCAGGCGCGTCCCTTCACGGTCCCCGTCTTGCGCCGCTCGTCGAACTCGGAGCGCGCGCGCTGCAGCACCGCCGGATCGGCGAGCACGTCGATCGCGGTGAGCGCGAGCGCCTTCGCCGCGATGATGGCCCGGTCCAGCGCCTCCGGCGTCCTCGCGTGATCGCGGAACGCGGTCGAGTGACCGGGGATCGTGGTGTCGGAGATCGCGATGTACGGGTGGATCCCCGGCAGCGCCTGCATGACGTTGCCCATATCGGTCGACCCGACGCGCTCGTCGTCGCGCGCGTCGAAGACCGGCATCCCGAGCGAGCGCATGTGCTCGGCCCAGCGCTCGGCGATCGGCGTGGAGAAGACCATGTTCTCGTAGCCCGCGTTCTCGTCGACGCTCACCTTCACCGTCGCCCCGGTCGCGGTCGCGGCGCCCTCGGCGCACGCGATGAAGCGGCGGAGCACCTCCTGCTGATAGCGGCGATCGAGGGCGCGCACGCTGAAGCGTCCGATGGTGTGTTCGGGGATCACGTTGGCCGCGCTGCCGCCCTTCGCGATGATGCCGTGCACGCGCGCGTCGGGCCGCAGCTGCTGGCGCATCGCGTTCACGCCGTTGAAGAGCTGGATCATCGCGTCGAGCGCGTTGATGCCCTGGTCGGGCTGCGACGCGGCGTGCGCGGCGCGTCCGAAGTACTCGACCATCACCCGATTCGACGCGAGCGAGTGACGGCCCGCGAGGGATCGGCCCGTGGTGGGGTGGATCATCATCGCCGCGTCCACGTCGTCGAAGCCGCCCGCGCGCAGGAGCGCGACCTTCCCGCCGCCGCCCTCCTCCGCGGGTGTGCCGATCGCGGCGACGCTCCCGCCCAGGTCGTCGATGACCTCGCGCACCGCGACCGCTGCCGCGGTCCCGATCAGCGCGATGAGGTTGTGGCCGCAGCCGTGCCCGAGGTCCGCGAGCGCGTCGTACTCGGCGAGGATGGCGACGCGAGGGCCCTCGCCCTTTCCGCTGGCGTCACCGCGATACGCGGTCGCGATGTTCTTGTACGGGCGGGCGACCTTGAAACCCGCGCCCTGCAGGAACTCCGCGAGGCGCAGCGACGCCTCGTGCTCCTGGTACGCGAGCTCGGGCTTCGCGTGTATCGCCAGCGACAGCTCGATGAGCGCGTCGCGGCGGCGATCGATCGCGTCGAGGGCGCGCTTGCGCATCGCCTTCACGTCGGTCATGACTGGTGGCCGGCGATGAGCGCGAGGATGACGCGGTCCAGCGCGCGGTCCGCTTCGGCGAACAGCGACGCGGCCTGCGCGGTCTCGAGCGAGCGGCGCCGCGCGACGTGCGCGATCTCGGCCATGAAGCGCGCGCGGAAGAACAGGAACGCCTGCGTCGACTCGCCGAGCGACATGCCGGCGCGCCTGGCCTCGACGCCGTACTCGCGGCCGAGCTCTTCCGCCTGCACGAGCAGCGGATCGCGACCCGAGCGACGCGTGGTGTCCAGCGATCCGAGGAGCAGATCGCTCATGCGCATGCCCCGCTCGCGGAACCACTTCAGCGATCGCTCATCGAACCGCGCGCGCCAGTCCTGGTCGGTGAGCTCGGTGCGCACACGCTTCCGGAACTCGGACGCGATGCGGTCGGGCGGCTCGCCCATCGCCGACAGCGACGGACGCCGCGCGGTCTTCGTCTTGGGGAGCAGCGCATCGATCGAGGTCTTCAGGAAGCGGCGATGGCCACCCGGCGTGGTGAAGACGTCGATCTTCCCGTTGTCGGCCCAGCGGCGCAGCGTGTCGGGGTCAACGCCAAGGATGCGACTCGCCTCACCCAGCGTGAGCCAGTCCTCGCGTTTCGTCGGAGACGCGGTCGTCGTGGGAATGCCGTAAATCTAGGCGAACTTATGCGGTGGCGCTAATCCGCGGCCGTTGGCGCGTCCGCGGCGGGCTCGCGGGCCGCGTACTCGCGCAGCGGAGTGAACGCGCCGACGAGCGCCGCGACGATCGACAGCGCGCCCGCGACGGCGAACGCGACGGAGCTCGACGCGATCACGACGATCGCCGACAGCAGCGCGGGCGACGCGCTGTTCGAGATGAGCACGATGGTGCGGAATGCCCCGTTCGCCCTGCCGCGCAGATGCGCCGGCACGCGCTGGCGCGGGATGAACGCGTAGATGATGAACGCCTGCCACGCGAGCTCGCGCGCCGTGAAGCCGGCGGCGATGAGACGCCAGTCGTGCGCGAGCGCCGTGAGCACGCCGAACACGCCAGCGAGCAACGCGGTGCCGACCATCGACTGACCCATCGGCCGCCCCGACAGCAGACGCGGCGCGATGATCGATCCCGCCGCCAGGGCGAGCCCCGAGAACGAGAGCGCGAGGCCGATGGTGATCTCGTCGAGGTGCTGCTCCTCGCGCAGCACGTAGAGCACGAGCGTGCGCAGCCCGACGCCGCCGAGGTTCGCGAGCGACATCACGACGATGAGCGCCCGCAGCACCGGCGTGCGCCACACGTACGCGAAGCCGTCGCCGATCTCACGCGCCACGTTCGGGATCGTCACCGGCAGTCGATCGCGGATGGTGTCGGGAAGCGGCGGCATGCGCCAGAACACGAGCAGCGTCGGGATGAAGGCGAGCGCGGCGATCCACATCGCGCTCACGCTGCCGACCGCGGCGATCGCGAGGCCGCCGAGCGTCGGCCCGATGACGCGCGCCGCCTTGTCGGCGCCGAAGTAGATCGCGTTCGCGTCGGTGAGCTCGCTCTCGTCGACGAGCGCGGGCACGACGCTGAAGTCCGTCGTGACGCCCCACAGCACTTCGACGGTGCCGAGGAGGAAGCCGATGACGTACACGAACTGGACCGAGAAGAACCCGAGCAGCGCGGAGAGCGGGATGGTCAGCGTGAGGACCGCGCTCGCGGCGTCGCAGGCGATGAGCAGGCGCCGCTTGTCGGCCCGGTCGATGAGCGCGCCAGCCGGCGCGCCGAACACGATGTACGGGATCGACTGGACGACGCGAAGGATGGCCGCCGACGCGATGCTGTGGGTCAGGTCGAGGATGAGGAGGGGGAGCGCGAGCCGCGCGATCTCGTCGGCGACGCTGCCGAGGGCGAACGCGCCGATGAACGCCGTGAACCAGCGGTGACGGAGAGGACCATCTCGCACGGACGCCGAGCATATGAGCGAGCCAGGTGACGGCCCGCGGGCCGCTCGTTCAGAGCGGGGTCGTCCGCGCTCGGCACGGCGATTGCGTGTGAGGGGGGCGACTCACCGAGAAGGAGGTCACATCGTCATGGGCCAAGTGAACGTGAATCCCGGCGGCGCGCCGTCGGATAGTGGATTTGGCGCCGGCATGATCGTCGGGATCATCCTCTTGATCCTCATCGTGCTCGTGCTCATCTTCTACGCCGGCCCGCAGATCTTCAGCCCTGGCACGACCCCGCGTTCCTTCCTCGACGTCCTCTCGATCGCCTAGTTCGGTAACTCGTGCGAAGCGGCGCCCGGTCCGCGTGGCGCCGCTTCGCCATGCTCGGCGCACGTAGGCTCAGTCTCGTGAGCCGAGCGTGAAACGCGTCCTCTTCCTCTGCTCGCACAACTCGGCGCGATCGCAGATGGCCGAGGGTTTCTTGCGCGCCCTCGCGGCCGACCGTTTCGAGGTCGAGAGCGCCGGCACGCGCGCGACGCGTGTGCATCCGCTCGCGATCGCGGCGATGGCCGAGGTCGGCGTCGACATCTCGCGCCAGCGTTCGAAGAGCGTCGACGAGGTGGGTGAGGGCTGGGACGTCGTCGTCACCGTCTGTGACGCGCACTGTCCGATCCCACCGCGTTCGGGTCTAAAGCTGTCGTGGCGTTTCCCGGATCCCTCGCAGGCGCGTGGGACCGATGCGGAGAAGCTCGAAGCCTTCCGTGGCGTCCGTGACGGCATCCGCTCGCGCGTCGCGGCGCTCGCCGCGCGCATGTAGTCGTTACCCGCTCGTTTCATCGCATCTCGGAAGCGGCACCGCTTGTGCTCCGTCTGTTCGTGCGTCTCTCACGAGACGACAGAAACACACGGAGGTCTTTCATTCATGGACGAGAAGAACACCAACGTCCCCAACGAGAAGAAGCCGGGCGAGGGCAAGGAATGGCCGGAGACCGGTAAGCAGGGTGGCGACGTCGGCAAGAAGGGCGGCGACCTGGGCGGCGGTGACATGGGCAAGGGTGGCGACCAGGAGAAGAAGCAGCCGTGACGCTCGAGGATCTTCCGCGGCGACCGGGTGAGCCCGGTCCGGGTGACGTCGGCAAGAAGGGCGGCGATACGCCTGGAGACGATGGCCCCATCGTCGACGAGCCGACCGATCTCCCGCGGACCGATCCCGGACCACGCAAAGGTCCGATCCAGCAGCCGACGATCTAGACCCTAGACGTGCGGCGGCCGGTGGCCTTCGGGCTACTGGCCGCCGCCGAGTATCCCGCTGTTATCCAGCAGCGACGCGAACAGCACGAAGATCGCGTACCCCGCGATCAGCGAGGTCGCGACGAGCGCCCCCAGGAGCGCGAGGCTCAGCAACCCCGCTTGGCGCGTCGCGTTCTTCGAATCGAGATCCTTTTCGATGGCCCGGTACGCGACGCTCGCCATCTGCACCGCGGTGCGGGCCACAACGAAAACGCCGGCGGTGATGCCGATACCGATGACGAGCCAGATGAGGATGGCGACCTCTATCGACATGCGGTCATTCTCCGCCCGCGAGCCAGCGCTGGAACGTGGCGAGCTCGAGGTCCTTCCGCGACAGCGGCCACGGCGACGGACGGCTGAGGTCGTACGGCATCGGCGAGCCGTCGATGAGCGGGGCGAAATGCGCTCTGATCGCCGGCGGAAGCTCGCGCGCATCCCGGAAGTTCGTCGGGATGTCGGCGAAGTACTCGACCGGATTCGCATGGTCGCCCTGTCTGAGGAATGAGCCCGTCACCCACGCTCGGTATCGCGGAAAGCCGCCGAGCGTGTCGCGGCTCTCCCGGACGGCGTGTCGCAGGTACGCGAAGTTCTGCTCCTCGTCGGCGCGATAGCGCGGCTCGTTCCAGCAGATGAAGTGGAACAGCTCGTGGCAGGCGGACAGCTCGACCTGCCCCAGGCCCTCGTACGTCTCGACGCCCGCTGCGAGCTCGACCTCGTTGCGATCTCCGTAGAAACCCCCGCCGGCGCGCGCGTCGAAGCGGATGATCCGGCAGCGCTCGCCAAGCGCCCGCACGTCCGGCGGGAAGCCGCGCAGCGCGCGGCGCGCGAGCTCATCGCCCGGCGTCACGTACACGTAGCGCCGCTCGGCCCACCAGCGCCGGCGCAGCTCGGCGAGCTCCGCCGCCGGGAGACGTTCGGCGCGCTCGAGCTCGGACCGGTCCCCACTCACAGCGGCGAGTATCGGCGCTGTGCAGCGTGACGCCGGCCGGCGTCACATCCGGACGCCTCGCCGCGTTGCCGCACTAGATGCAGGCCATGCTCGACACCCTCACCGGCGGCGGCCAACTGGCCGTGATCGTCGCCGAGCTTCTGCTCGTCGGCGCGGTGTGGCTCGCGATGCTCTGGAAGCCACGCCACCGCACCCACCGGCAGCCACACGACTGCCGTGCATACGGCTGCGGCTGGTTGGACGAGCGCCCCAAATAGCCGTTCGGTAGCCCGCTCCGGGCCGGGCTCGCCTGACGTGCGAGACTCGCGAGGGCCCATGGCCACGGGCGACGCGGGGCGCATCTTCACCGGGATCGCACGGTCCTACGACCGCGTCGCGACGGTGCTCTCGTTCGGACAGGACCCACGCTGGCGTGCCGCGCTCGTCGACGCGATCGACGCCCGACCGGACGACCGCGTCCTCGATGTCGCGACCGGGACGGGCATGGTGGCGGAGGCGCTGCGCCGTCGCTACGGCTGCCACGTCGTCGGCCTCGATCAGAGCGCGGACATGCTCACGATCGCGCGAACGCGAGACGATGTGTACGACGCGGTCGTCGAGGGCCGCGCCGAGCAGCTGCCGTTCCCCGACGCCTCGTTCGACCACCTCACGTTCACCTACCTCTTGCGCTACGTCGACGACCCCGCGGCGGTGATGCGCGAGCTCGCGCGCGTCGTCAAGCCGGGCGGTCGCGTCGCGTCGCTCGAGTTCGCGCTCCCCGGCGGGCTGTGGCGTCCGCTCTGGTGGCTGTACACGCGCGTCGGTCTGCCGGTCGCCGGACGGCTCGTATCGGCGAAGTGGTCATCGGTCGGCGCGTTCCTCGGCCCGAGCGTCGAGCGCTTCTACAGCCGGCATCCGCAGTCCGCCGTCGACCGGTACTGGCGCGAGGCCGGTCTCGGGAACGTGCGCACGCGGCGGATGAGCCTCGGCGGCGGTGTGGTCATGAGCGCGACGAAGGGCGCCGTGCCCGCGTCGGCGACGCTCACGCCGGCCTTCTACGCCGCGCGCCAGGGCGGGTGGCGCGATTACTGGACGCTGCTCCATCCGCCGTACACGGTGTGGCATCTCTCGTATGTGCTCCTCGGCGCGTCGCTCGCGCCCGCGCCGGATCCGCGCGTCGTCATCGCCGCGCTCGCGGCGTTCGGGCTCGCCGTCGGCATCGCGTCGCATGCGTTCGACGAGCTGCGCGGCCGGCCGCTTCGGACGCGCATCCCCTCGCCGGTGCTCGTCGCGCTCGGCTCGATCGCGCTCGCGATGGCGGTCGCGATAGGACTTGCCGGCGTCGCGCAGCTCGGACCCCTGTTCGCGCTCTTCGTCGGCGTCGGCGCGGCGCTCGTGGTCCTGTACGGGTTCGAGGCGCCGGTGGTGCATTCGGACCTCGGCTTCGCCGTCGCGTGGGGCGCGTTCCCCGTGGTCACGACCGCGTACGCGACGGGAGCTCCCTTCGTGCCGACGGCGCTCGCGGCGACCGCCGCCGCGCTGCTCAGCCTGGCGCAGCGCCGCCTCTCCACGCGCGCGCGACAGATCCGCCGGCGCGCGTCGAGCGTTCGCGGCGAGGTCGTGTTCGCCGACGGATCGCGCGAGGAGATCGACGCGGCCTCGCTCATCGCCGCGCCCGAGGCCGCCCTGCGCATCCTGTGGATCGCCGTGTTCGCGGTCTCGCTCGGGGCGCTCGTCGCGCGCTGGCTCTAGCTCAGCCTCTGCGCGCCAGGCATTTGGCCGCGCGGCGATGGTCAGTTCTGGTCATTGCCCGGCCGCGCGGCTCGGGCATCGTCGCGGCGTGCGGAGATCGGCCCGGCGTCGTGAGGTGCTCGAGCTCATCGCGGCGGGCGCCGCCACGAAGGAGATCGCGTCGCGCTTTCACGTGACGTCGTGGGCGATCGAGAAGCAGCTGCGCCTGCTGTACCGCGAATACCACGTGCCCAACCGCGCCGCGCTCGTGTCCGCCGCTTTCCGGCGCGGCGAACTCTCTTAGAACCAGCGATGGCCGACGAGATCGGCCTTCCACTGGCGGTCGTCCACGCGATGCAGGCGCTTGTTCATCCACGGCTTCAGCATCGGCGTGTGCTTGATATCGAGGAGGTACTCCGGGATGAACCACACGTCCTCTTCCGTCGTCATCCAATCGCGATGGTCGAAGCGCTTCAGGTTCACCGGTCGTGAGTAGCGGCGCAGCGTCTTCTCGCGGCGCAGGTTGAAGTACGAGACGAAGTACGAGAGGGCGAGCTCGCGCAGCGTCCTGTAGATCGGTTCGCGAAAACGGAGCCCGGCGTAATTCGACATCGCGATCGCGCCCCAGTGGCCGCGCTCGCGATAGACCGCGAGCACGTGGTCCGTGTCGTTATCGGCTTCGAGATCGACGAGCAGCGGGGGATAGCCGAGCACGCGCAGCGCCGCGGCGGCGAAGATCGCGCCCTCGAGGCAGTGGATGGTGCGCTCCCGCAGCACCTTGCGCGGCGACCACGCGGAGGTCGCGAGGTGATAGGGCATCGTGTCCATGAACTTCTGGATTCCGTACGGCTCCTTGAGCGAGCGAAGCTTCCGGAGCTCCGACGGCGTGAACCCTTCCACCAGAGTTGAATTGTCAGGCGGTGCGGGCGGTGACGCTGACACCGCTTTTGAACGTCTCAGTCACGTAGCCAGATCGCGCCTCTGCGTCCGCTAGTCGAACGCGAAGCGCCGCATGCTGTCCGGCGCCGCGCCCATTTCGCGCGCAGGCAAGCAGGCCAAGCAACCGTTCGTAGGCGCTGAGAGCGTACGAAATCGGAAGTACGCCTACGTTAGTAGGTCTTTTCTTGGGTTCAACCTCCGCATACATCCCAACCATGGTGGGTGACGCCGCGATGAGGCGGCACGAGTGACGGCGCTCGATCTCGTCCGGCTGTCGAGCAGCCTGCTCTTCGTTCTGATCGCGCTTGCGGTGTTCGTCGCCTACGCACGCGACCGCCGGCGCGAGACCCTTGCGGCGCTCCTGTTCTTCGGCGCGCTCGGTCTCGTCATCGTTGCCAGTTACACCCTCCCCACCCTCGGCCTCCAGGGCGAGCGAGCTGTCACGCTCGCCCTGGTCGCCGTCCTCCTCGCCCTGCCGCTCCTGGAGCTCAACCTCGTGGGCGTGCACGGCAGCGTCCACCGTCGTGCGATGCAGCTCGGCGTCGCCGGATACGTGCTCTCGACGGTGCCCATCCTCGTGCTCGACCCGACGCCCCCTTGGGTCGCCGTTCCGATCCTCGGCTATTTCATCGTCACCGGCCTCTACGTCGCGTTCCTGCTCGTTCGCGGCGCGCGCGCCAGCTCCGGTCCGGCCGCGCCGCGCGAGTGGTCCGCCGCGGCCGGCGCGCTGCTCCTCGCCGTCACCTTCCTCGCCACGCCACTGCGTGCCGCGAGCCCTGAGGCCGCCGATGTCGCGACGCGCGTGCTCGGTCTCCTCACCGCGGTCGCGTTCCTCGTCGCGTTCGCTCCACCCGAGCCGCTGCGACGCGCCTGGCGTGAGCCGATCGCGCGGAACCTGCTGCGGTCCGGGCCCGCGATCCTCACGCGCGCGACGCTCGATGACGTTCTCGGCGAGCTCGAGCGATCGGCCGTCGCGAGCGTCGGAGCGCAGGCCGCGTTCATCGCTGTCGCCAAGACCGCGCAGCGCGCGCAGTCCGACCCGATCGTGGCGCGCGTCGCCGCGACCGCCGCAAAGGACGGCTTCGATCACGAGGTACCCGACGGGACCGGCGTCATTCTCGCCACGCCCATCGCGGTGGGCAACGAACGCCTTGGCGCGCTCGCGGTCCGCTTCGCCCGCCGCCCGATGTTCATGGACGCGACGCGCGAGGCGCTCAGCCTCGTGGCGCTGAACGTCGCGGTATTGCTGACGGCGGCGATCGCCGCGAGCGAGCTGCGCGAACAGAACGCCGCGCTGGACGCGGCGAGCCGCGCAGCGCAGGACGCCACGCGTGCCAAGAGCGAGTTCCTCGCGAACATGAGCCACGAGCTGCGCACCCCGCTCAACTCGATCCTCGGCTTCTCCGACCTTCTCGCGACGCAGCTCAGTCCGATCATCACCGACCGCCAGGCCAAGTTCCTTCGCAACATCCGCGACGCGGGTGACCACCTGTTGCAGCTCATCAACGACGTCCTCGACCTGGCGAAGGTCGAGGCGCGGCGCATCGAGCTGCACCCCGAGGCGGTGTCGTTCGACGCCGTTCTCGCGCCGGTGGTCCAGGCCATCGGCGCCGACGCGCGCAAGCGCGGCCTCGAGTTCACGGTGGAAGTGCCGGACGGGCTCACCATCACCGTCGACCCGCTACGCCTGCGACAGATCCTCCTCAACCTGCTGTCGAACGCGATGAAGTTCACGCCCGCGTCGGGCCGGGTCGCGCTCTGCGCCCGCGTGAGCAGCGAAGCCACGCTCGTCGTCGAGGTCGCCGACACCGGGATTGGGATTCCCGCGGACAAGATCGACCGCGTCTTCGGGACCTTCGAACGCTTCCACGAAGGGCGGTACGAAGCGCAGGGGACGGGGCTCGGGCTCGCGCTCACCAAGCAACTCGTTGAGCTCCACGGCGGCCACATCTCGTTCGTCACGAGCGAGGGCAAGGGCACCGTCTTCACGCTCCACCTCCCCGATGCGGTCGTCCGCATCGACGAGGACCGCGTGCTGATCGTCGAGGACGAGGCACGCGACGCCGATCTGATCGCGGCCCTGGCCCAGCGCGAGGGCCTGCAGGTCGAGCTTGCCGCGAGCGTCGAGAGCGCGCGTCGCGCGATCCGTCGCCGCACGCCGATCGCGATCGTTCTCGACCTGCGGCTGCCCGACGGCCGAGGCGAGGATGTCCTCGCGGAGATCGACGTCCTGCCGCATCACCCCCGGATCCCGACGATCGTCGTCAGCGTTGAAGACGACGAAGGCCGTTCGCGCCTCTCCGGCGCCGACGATCACCTGACCAAACCGATCGACCACGCACGCCTCGTCGGCTGGCTGCGACAGGTCGCCGCGCGCACCACGGGAGCGGAACATGCGGTTGCTGCTCGCTGACGACAACGAGATGAACGTCGAGCTCGCCACCGCGGCGCTCGACGGGCACGACATCACCGTGACTCGCGATGGTCCCTCGGCGTTGCGGACGGCGCTCGAGGAATGCTTCGACCTTGTCATCCTCGATGTGCAGATGCCCGGGCTCACCGGCGATCAGGTCTGCCGGCGCCTGCGGGAGGCCGGCGTGACGACGCCGATCATCGCGCTCTCGGCCAATGCGATGCCGAGCGACATCATCCACGGTCGCGCCTTGGGGTTCGACGAGTACCTGACCAAGCCGATCCGGCCGGAGGCGCTGCTCGCGGCAGTCGAGCGGTACGCCGCGTGACGCGAGCCGGCGTCGCACGGCCGGTCGTTCTAGTCGTGGACGATCTGCAGCCGAACCGCGAGCTCTTGCAGGCGCTGCTCGAGGACCTCGACTACGACGTGCGCGAGGCGCGCGACGGCATCGAGGCGCTCGAGTCGATCGACGAGCGCGAGCCCGATCTCATCCTGCTCGACGTCGACATGCCTCGTCTCGACGGCATCACCGTCTGCCGCCGGGTGAAGTCACATCCCATCCGCAGGCTCATCCCGGTCGTCATCCTGACCGCGTCCAACGACAAGACCACGCGGCTCCGCGGGATCGAGGCCGGCGCGGACGATTACCTCAGCAAGCCGTTCGATCAGGCGGAGCTCCGTGTGCGCACGCAGGTCCTCCTCCGAGAGCGCGAGCTCAACAAGCGCCTCGACGCGACGGAGGGCGTGCTGTACGCGCTCGCGCGGGCGGTCGAGGCGCGCGATCGGTACACCATCCACCACGCCGAGCGGGTCGGCCGCTACGCGCAGGAGATCGGCGCGGCCCTCGGTCGCGAGGACGGCGAGGACCTCTACGAAGGCGGCGTGCTGCACGACCTCGGCAAGATCGCGGTCCCCGATGCCGTCTTGCTCAAACCCGGACCGCTCACCGTGGACGAGTTCGCGATCATGCGCACGCACGCCGTCGAGGGCGAGCGGATCTGCCTGTCGCTGCGCAGCGTCGCGCAGTTCCTTCCGATCATCCGGCACCATCACGAGCGCGTCGACGGCACCGGCTATCCAGACCATCTCCGCCGCGCCGACATCCCGATCGGCGCACGTATCGTCGCCGTCGCCGACGCATGGGACGCGATGACCAGCGACCGTCCGTACCGCGTGGCACGACCGATTGACGACGCGCTCCATGTCCTGCGCGACGCCGCAGGTTCGCAATGGGACGCCGAGGTCGTTGCCGCGTTCGAGCACCTCCTCGCGGGCGGCGTCATGGAACGCGTGCTCGGGGAGCAGCTCGCCTTCCTCGCGCGGTGACCACGCGGCGGCGCGCGGCTGATGTGCTGCGCACGCTCGCGCGTCGCGATCTCGATACCACCGCGCGCGCCGCCGATCGCTCGCGCGTGGACGACATCGCGGATGAGCTCGGGCCTGCTCTTGCCGCGGAGCAGCTCCACCTCGTGTACCAGCCGATCGTCGACCTGCGGACGCGCGGCTGCGAGCGCGTCGAGGCGTTCATACGATGGCGTCATCCGCGCCTTGGGCTGATCGATCCGCGCGACATCGTCCGCTTCGCGCGCGCGGGCGGACTCTTGCCGGACCTCGCCGCGTTCGCGCTTCGCGCCGCGTCCCGTGAGCGTGAACGCTGGCGCCGCGACGGCGGCGAGCTCGCGCTCTCGATCAACCTGGCCGGCGACGAGCTCGCGGAGCGCGGCGCGATCGCGCTGCGGAACGCCATCACGGCCGCCTCGCTCGATCCACGCGTCCTCACGTTCGAGATCCCCGCGGAGAACGCGCTTCTCCGCGATCCGTGGGAGGGCGCGCGTCGCGTCGCCGCGCTCGGCGCCCGCATCGCCCTCGACGACGTCTCGCGCGCGGACGGCCTATCGCGCGCGGTCGCGCTCGAGATCGACGAGCTCAAGATCTCGCGCGCGCTCATCCGGCGCGCGGTCGCGGACAC
>DASQIF010000271.1:0-5562 GCA_035631715.1 Candidatus Acidiferrales bacterium | reverse complement strand
CTCGCCGCCGACGTCCTGGGCGCGCTCCGCGCCGCGCGCTACGACGGGTGGTACGTGCTCGAGCAGGACATCGCGCTCGCCGCCGCGCCGACCGAGGCCAATGATCCGGTGCGCGACATCGCGCGCAGCCGCGACTTCGCGAGGTCGCATGCCTGAGTACGACGTGCTGACGATGGGCCGCGTCGGTGTCGACCTGTACCCCGAGCAGATCGGCGTCCCGCTGGCGAAGGTCCGCACGTTCGCGAAGTCGCTGGGCGGCAGCGCCACGAACGTCGCGGTCGGCGCGGCGCGCCTCGGTCATCGCAGCGCGGTGATCACGAAGGTCGGGGCGGACGGTTTCGGCCAGTACGTGCGGGAGGCGCTCGCGTCGTTCGGCGTGGACGCGCGCTTCGTCGGGACACATCCGAGGTACCGGACGCCGCTCGTGTTCGCCGAGGTGTTCCCGCCCGACAACTTCCCGATCCTCTTCTACCGCGAGCCCGTCGCGCCGGACATGACCCTCACCGTCGACGAGCTGCCGCGCGAGGCGATCGCCGGCGCCGCGGCGTTGTGGACGACCGGCACCGGCCTCTCGGCGGAGCCGAGCCGCGCGGCGACGCTCGCCGCGCTCGGGCTCGCGCGCGGGCTGCGCATCCACGATCTCGATCACCGGCCGCAGCTGTGGGCTGACGCCGCGGATGCGCGCCGCTGGGCGCAGGAGGCCGCGCGCCGCGCGACGGTCGTCGTGGGTAACGTCGACGAGATGGAGATGGCGACGGGTACGCGTGAGCCGCGGGAAGCGGCAAAGGCGCTCTTCGGGCTGGGCGCCGAGCTCGTGGTCGTGAAACGCGGGATGTCGGGTGTGACCGCCGTGGCCCGCGACGAGCTCGTCGAGATACCGGCGATCGCGGTCGACGTCGTCTGCGGGCTCGGCGCCGGCGACGCGTTCGGCGCCGCACTCGCGCATGGGCTGCTCGCGAAATGGGAGCTGCGCCGGACGCTCACGTTCGCGAACGCAGCCGGGGCGATCGTGGCCTCGCGGCTCGCGTGCGCCGACGCGATGCCGACGGCCGCCGAGGTCGACGCGCTGCTCGGCACGGTGCGCAGGTGACGACGACCCGGCTGACCATGGCGCAGGCGCTCATCCGCTTCCTCATCGCGCAGTACGTGGAGCGCGATGGCGTCGAGATGCGGTTCTTCGCTGGCGTGTTCGGCATCTTCGGTCACGGCAACGTCGCCGGCCTCGGTCAGGCGCTGTACCAGTACCGCGACGAGATCCCCTTCCATCAGGGGCGCAACGAACAGGCGATGGTCCACATCGCCGCCGCGTACGCGCGCATGCGCGACCGCTTCGGCGCGTTCGCATGCACGAGCTCCATCGGTCCCGGCGCGACGAACATGATCACCGGGGCGGCGCTCGCCACCATCGACCGTCTCCCGGTGCTCCTGCTCCCCGGCGACGTCTTCGCGTCGCGGCGGCCCGATCCCGTGCTCCAGCAGCTCGAACACCCGGGACGCGGCGACGTCACGGTGAACGACGCCTTCGCGCCGGTCTCGCGGTACTTCGATCGCATCACGCGTCCCGAGCAGATCGTGCCGGCGGCGCTCGCGGCGATGCGCGTCCTTGTGAGCCCCGCCGACACCGGCGCCGTGACGCTCGCGCTGCCACAGGACGTCCAGGCCGAGGCCTTCGATGTCCCGAACGAGTTCCTGGCGAAGCGGGTGTGGCACGTGCCGCGGGTCCTGCCCGATCCCGCGGCGCTCGCGCGCCTCGTCGAGGCCCTCGGCGCATCGCGCCGTCCGCTCGTCGTGGCGGGCGGCGGCGTCATGTACGCGCAGGCCAACGATGCGCTGCGGCGTTTCGCGGACCACACCGGCATCCCGGTCGCCGAGACGCAGGCGGGAAAGGGCGCGCTGCCCTTCGACCATCCGGCCGCCGTCGGCGCGATCGGTGTGACCGGGACGAGTGCCGCGAACGCGCTTGCGGCGGAGGCCGACCTGGTGATCGGCGTCGGCACGCGCTGGACCGACTTCACCACCGGATCCCGCGCGCTCTTCGCGCGGCCGGACGTGCGCTTCGCGAACGTGAACGTCGCCGAGCTGGACGCGACGAAGCTCGGCGGTCTTATGGTCCTCGGCGACGCGCGCGTCACGCTCGAGACGCTCGCGCGGGTGGAACATCGCGTCGACGACTCCTATCGGCGCGAGGCCGCGCGGCTCAAAAGCGAATGGGACCGCGAGGTCGGCAGACTGACGACGTCGCGTCACGAGCCGCTCCCCGCGCAGCACGAGGTGATCGCCGCGCTGAACGACGCGGTGGGGGAGCACGACGTCGTCGTGTGCGCCGCGGGCTCGCTGCCCGGGGAGCTGCACAAGCTCTGGCGCGCGCGCGACCCGAAGCAGTACCACGTGGAATACGGCTACTCGTGCATGGGGTACGAGATCGCCGGTGGCATCGGGGTGAAGCTCGCCGCACCGGAGCGCGAGGTCTTCGTGCTCGTCGGCGACGGCTCCTATCTCATGATGCCGAGCGAGATCGTCACCGCGGTCCAGGAGCATCTCAAGATCGTGATCATCCTCGTCGACAACCGGGGGCATGCGTCGATCGGCTCACTGTCGCGATCGCTCGGGCTCGACGGCTTCGGCACGCAGTACCGCTATCGCACGAACGGATCGCTCGGCCTCGACAGCGACCGCAACGCGCTGAACGACCTGCCGGTGGACCTCGCCGCGAACGCCGCGTCGCTCGGTGCGAATGTCATCCGCGCGTCGACCATCGACGACCTGCGCGCCGCTCTGGTGAAGGCGAAGGACGCCACCGAGACGACGGTGATCCACATCGCCGTCGATCGGTACGAGGGCGTCGACGCGGGCGGCGCCTGGTGGGACGTGCCGTCGCAGAGCAGCGATCGCAAGCGGCAGCGTTGGCACGTATGAAGCTCCGCACCCCGAGCACCGAGCGGGATGCCTCTCGTCGCGTGCTCAACCTGACCCCGGGGCGCGCCGGCTGGCGGTACGTCGGCTTCGAGGTCGTCCGGCTCGCGCAAGGCGAGGCGATCGCGCGCGAGACGCGCGATCGGGAGGCGTGCCTGGTGTGGCTCTCCGGGGTGTGCTCGCTGACCGTCGGGAGCGAGCGCTGGGCACGCGTCGGCGGGCGCGCCTCGCCGTTCGATGGCCCACCCGCGGCCGCGTACATCCCGCCCGAAGAGCGCATGCGGATCCGCGCGCTCGACGCGAGCGACGTCGCGATCGGCTGGGCGCCCGCGACGCCGGGCCGCGCCCCGCGCGTCTACGAGGACGCGCGCGTGGAGCAGCGCGGCGAGGGCGTCATGTCCCGGACCATCCACCAGATCCTCATGGAGGACCGCGAGGCCGAGCGTCTGCTCGTCACGGAGGTGCTGACGCCGGCGGGGCACTGGTCGAGCTACCCGCCGCACAAACACGACACCGACGATCCACCGAACGAGACCTACCTCGAGGAGACCTACTACTTCCGCTTTCGCGATCCACGCGGCTTCGCGCTCCAGCGCGTGTACACCGCGGACCGCTCGGTCGACGAGAGCGTCGCGGCCCGCGACGGCGACCTCGTGGTCGTGCCGCGCGGGTACCACACCGTGTCGGCGGCGCCTGGCTACGAGACTTACTACCTCAACGTGATGGCGGGCCCGCGTCGGGAGTGGAAGATCACGTTCGACCCCGACCACGAGCGCATGCGGTGGTGACGCCGATCCGCGGCGTCCTCTTCGACTGGGGCGACACGCTCTTCGAGAGCCCGCACGCGCCGACCGTCATCCGCAACGCGGCGAAGGCGAGCGGGATCGCGATGGCTGATGCCGAGGCCGCGCGTCTCTGGGACGAGCTCTGGGCCGCGGGCAAGACCGCGGAGGAGCACGCGAAGGGACGAGACCTGTCGCGGGAGGCGCATCAGCGCGTCTGGACCGAGCTCTTCTCGCGCGCGAACGCGCGCGTGCCGGGCATCGACCGCGTGCTCTATCAGCGCGTGATGGATCCGGCGGGCTGGATCCCATACCCGGACACGGCGCCGACGCTCCGCGCGCTGCGCGAGCGCGGCATCGGCATCGGCATCGTGAGCAACCATGCGTACGATCTGCGTCCGTACTTCGCCGCGAAAGATCTCGACGGCTACATCGATGCGTACGCGCTCTCGTACGAGATCGGCGCTCCGAAGCCGGACCCGCGCATCTTCAGGGCGGCCTGCGCGATGCTCGGGACGAGGGCCGAGGAGACGCTCATGGTCGGTGACGATCCGGTCAGCGACGCCGGCGCCGGCGCGTCGGGCTTGCAGGTCTACGTGCTCCCGGCGCATGCGGAACCCGGTGCGTCGCGTGGCCTCGACGCCGTGGTCGCGCTGGTCGACGCCTCACGCCGGTGAGCGACGAGGCCACATTCGCGTCGCGTCCGGTGCGCGACGTGCTCGCGCTCGCGAAGACGGTCGCGGCGAACGACTTCCCCGTCGAGCGCCCGTCGATCATCGGCGTCGATCGCGAGACCGGGCGGCTCGTGCGCCTCACGCCGTTCCCGTGGAAGGGCAACGACACCGACCCGCCCGTGACGAAGTGGGGCTGGCTCCAGGTGACCGCGCATCACGACGAACGAGACGTTCGGCCGGACACGCTCGGCGTCGAGGGCGAGGTGGCGATGACGGGGTATGTGGACGCAAAGGAGGGCTGGCGCCTGCGCTGGCCATTCGTGCGCCCGCATCTGCGCGGATCGGTCGCGTCGCTCACGGCGCTCGCGCGCGAGCGCGTCGCGAGCGCGGGCTTCATCAAGGTGTCCGAGGGCGACGTCGTGCAGCTGCCGCTCCGCTATCGCTTCCGCTGCGCGAGCGACGACTGCCCCGATGTCCACGAGCTCCCGCTCCTCGACTGGGAGCTGCAGGAGATGGCGCGCCTATCGCGGGAGCGGTACGGACCGCAGTGGGCGACGCGCTTTCGCGAGTCCTGGGGCGCCCGTCTGTTGGAGCGCTTCGATGTGCACGTCCTGCTGTCGTCGTACGCGCAGGCGCCGTCGAAGTTCTACGTCGCGAGCCTCTTCGCGCCACCGCGCGCCGCCGAGGACGCACACGCCCACGCGCACCACGTCGAACATCGCCAGCACGCCAAGGGATGAAGGTCGAGCGACGAGCGATTTACTCGCGAGGAGCGAGTCCTGCTGCTCGAGTGACAACGAGAGCGAAGACTAGATCTTGCCGACGAGCTCCTTGGGCGCGTCGGAGCGTTTCGTGCCGATCTCCGCGGCCTTGCCCTGGTACCCATGCGGAAGGATGCGCAGCAGAAGGTACGTCCCGGTCGGTCCGTCATCGACACGCTCGACGACGACGGAGGGACCCCAGCGCGAATCGAAGCGCTCGCCGACATTCGGCTTCGCCCTGCCGGGCTCGAAGCCTTCCTTGTCCCACTGGAGCACGGCGTAGCCGCGCACGATGCGCTCCTCGTCTCCACCCTCGTCGGGCCGCCAGCGATGCATGCCGGGATGTTCGCGCTGGCAGACGGCCGGTGAGCCGGAGTGCATGGTGACCCACTTGAAGACGTCGGCGTCCTTCGATTGCGCGCCCTGTGGATA
>DASQIF010000270.1:0-1741 GCA_035631715.1 Candidatus Acidiferrales bacterium | reverse complement strand
AAGCCCGGCCCGTTCTGTTTCTGTGTCCCTGCGCAGTGCCGCACTCGTCGCGTTCGGTGGGATCTGCGGGTGGGCATACGCGCGCGAGCCCCTGCGACGTCGCGCCGACGACGCCCCGCTCTCCGCGCGCCAGCGTGAGATCCTCGCGATGGTCGGGCGGGGGATGAGCAGCAAGCAGATCGCGCGTCAGACCGGGATCGGCGAGCAGACCGTCAACACGCACATCCGTCGCGCGCGGGCCGCGCTCGGCGCGCCGACGCGGGCCGCCGCGGTCGCGATCGCGTCAGGCGGTCAGGCGGGGACGCCGGCGAGGCCGAGGCGATCCGCGATGCGGCCGAGCGCGGTCACGATCTCGCCGACGAGCTCATCGAACGGCACCTGAAGGTCCTCGGCGCCCTTCACCATCATGTCGCGCGAAACCGCGCGGGCGAACGCCTTGTCCTTCATCTTCTTCCGTACTGACGTGGCGTCGACGTCGCGAACGGCCTTGGAGGGCCGCACCAGCGCGACCGCGATGACGAAGCCGGTCAGCTCGTCGACGGCGTAGAGGGTCTTCTCCATCGCCGTGACGCGCGGGACGCCGGTGTGATCGCCGTGCGATTGGATCGCGTGGACGATCGGGCCGGGCACGCCGGCCTGCTCGAGGATCGGCTTGCCGTTCTGCGGATGGCCGTCGGGATCCCGCTCGTAATCGAAGTCGTGCAGGAGCCCGGTGACCCCCCAGACCTCCTCGTCCTCGCCGAACTTCGCGGCGAAGTGGCGCATCGCGGCCTCGACCGCGAGCCCGTGCTTGCGGAGGCTGTCGCCCTTGGTGTGTTCGCACAAAAGAGCCCAGGCGGCGTCGCGATCCACGCTCGCTCCTCCCCTTTGGACGGCTTGCCAAATGCTAGGCTCATAGCGTGATCGACTTCGCGCCGGGGGCGGCCGAGAAGCTGAAGGAGCTGCGCGGTGACGACCCGTCCCGCGCGTTCCTGCGCGTGTATGTCGCCGGCAAGACCTGCAGCGGCTACCGCTACGGCCTCGCCTTCGACTCGAGCGCCGACGGCTCGGATCAGGTCATCGAGGCCGCGGGCATCCCGGTCGCGATCGACGAGATGAGCCAGCCGTACTGCGACGGCGCCATGATCGAATACGTCGACGAGACTCAGTACCCCGGTGGCGGCTTCCGCGTCACGAACGCCAAGCTCGGTGGCGGCGAAGGCTGCGGCGGCTCCTGCAACTGCGGTCACTAGCGGAGTCACCGGCCACCTACTAGCGAGCCCCTCCAAATGACCGGGTGTGGTTGCGCGCTCCTCATCGCCCTCATCGTCGGACTGATCGCCTTCTTTCTATTCGGCTCGACCGATCCCGGCGAGCCGGTGGGGGAGGCCGTCGCGCTCCTAGGCCTGGGGATGGCGCTCGTGCCACTCCGTCTCGCGCTCGTACGCGCGCGCAGCGCGGAGTAGCAGCTCCTCGCGCCACGGCCCCGCGGCGAGCTGCAGTCCGATCGGCAGACCCTCGCGGGTGAACCCGCAGGGGACCGACAACGCCGGCAGACCGGTGAGGTTGAACGGCGACGTGTTCGCGGTGAGGCGCTGCGCGGCGGCCACCGCGTCCTGACCGTCGCGTAGCGGCGCGACGAGGCGCGTCGTCGGTGTCGCGATGAGGTCGTACTGCGACAGGAGGCGCGTCCACGAACGGCGGAGGATCTCGCGGTCGCGCCGTGCGCGCGCGTGATCGATGGCGCTGATCTCGGTCCCCG